>DASYUW010000241.1:0-37143 GCA_036000845.1 Burkholderiales bacterium | reverse complement strand
GAAGATCCGCATCGAAGCGGCACCGGCGGCGAAGGAGTACGCGCACCCCTGGTTCGGCGTGCAGGGCACCGGCGGATCCACTTCGATCCGGGCGATGTGGCAGCCGCTGCGCCAGGCCGGCGCGACCGCGCGCGCGATGCTGGTCGCCGCTGCGGCCAAGACCTGGAAGGTGGACCCCGCGAAGCTCTCCACCGAGCAGGGTGCAGTGATCGGGCCGGGCGGGAAGAGGGCCACGTACGGACAACTCGCCGCCAGGGCGGCGAGCATCGCGCCGCCGAAGGAGGTGCCGCTCAAGGACCCGGCCGCTTTCAAGATCATCGGCAAGCCGCTCAAGCGCCTCGATACGCCGGCGAAGACCAACGGCACCGCAAAGTTCGGCATGGACGCGAAGCTCCCCGGCCTGATCACCGCGGTCGTCGCGCGCTCGCCGGTGGTGGGCGGCAAGCTCGTGCGTTTCGATGCCGACAAGGCGAAAGCGATCAAAGGCGTGAAGATGGTGCTGCCGGTGACAAGCCCGACCTCGGAAGGCGTTGCCGTGCTGGCGCAGAACTACTGGGCCGCAAAGCTCGGCCGCGATGCGCTCGAGATCGAGTGGGACGCCGGCCCGAACGCGACGCTTTCGACCGCAAGTCTGCGCGAGCAGATGTCGAAGTTCGCCGAGTCTGGGGAGGGTGCGCTCCTGGCACGCAAGGAAGGCGATGTCGCGGCGGCCACGGCAGCGAAGACGGTGGAGGCGGTGTACGAAGTGCCCTATCTGGTGCACGCGCCGATGGAACCGATGAACTGCACTGCGTGGGTGAAGCCGGACGGCGTGGAGCTGTGGGTCGGCAGCCAGGCGCAGGGACCCAACCAGATGACTGCGGCGATGATCGCCGGCTGCAAGCCCGAGCAGGTGAAGATCCACACCTTGCTGCTGGGCGGCGGCTTCGGCCGCCGCTTTGCACCTGACTTCCTGGTCGAGGCGGTGACGTTGTCGAAAGCGGCGAAAGCGCCGGTGAAGGTGGTCTACTCCAGGGAAGACGACACCAAAGCCTACTACTACCGGCCGATGGCCATCGCCAGGCTCAAAGGCGGGCTGGATGCCGAAGGCAAGGCAGTGTCGTTCGAAGCGACGACGGTGTGCGATTCGCTCGCCGAAGGCACGGGGTTCGAGGCCATGATCATCAAGGACCGCATCGACGGTACCTCGGTCGAGGGGCTGGCGGACATTCCCTATTCGATCGCCAACGTCAAGGTCGACTGGGTGAAGTATCAGCCCGGCGTACGGACCTGGTTCCTGCGCTCGGTGGGCAGCACGCAGAACATCTTCTTCAGCGAGAGCTTCATTGACGAGATGGCCGATGCCGCCGGCAAGGATCCGTTCGAATTCCGGCGCGCGCTGCTGGAAAAACATCCGCGCCACAAGGCGGTGCTCGAGTTGGCCGCCCAGAAGGCGGGCTGGGGCTCGCCGCTGCCGACGTCGGCACCGTGGTGAACCCGAACCAGGTCGTCGCGCAGATGGAAGGCGCGATGGTGTACGGTCTCTCGGCGGCGCTCTACGGCGAGATCACGCTGAAGGACGGCAAGGTCGAGCAGAGCAACTTCAACGACTACCCGGTGCTGCGCATGAGCGAAATGCCCGTGGTCGAAGTGCATCTGGTGAAATCCGCCGAGAACCCGGGCGGGGTGGGTGAGCCCGGTACGCCGCCGATCGCACCATCGGTTGCCAACGCACTGTTCGCGCTGACTGGCAAACGCCATCGCACGCTGCCGCTCAGCCAGTCTCTCAAGACGTAGGACGTTCGTGAGCAGATCGGTTCGAACGCAAACGTCCGATTCCCAGGCGACGGATAGTTCCTTCCGTCGCGCCGGCCCCATTGCCGGTTCGGCCGGTCGTACGTCGAACTGCAGTCGTGGCGTGCGGCTGTTTCGGGCGGAGCCGATAGCGCCGCCCGCCGCATCGCGTCCGGACGGCCTTTACTAAGGACTCGAAGGCCGTGTGGATCGTCGACTATGCGCTGCGCCGCAAGTACACCATCGGGGTGCTTGCGATTCTGGTTTTCCTGCTCGGCTCGTACTCGATCCGCCGCATGTCCACCGACATCCTGCCGGTGGTGGACATACCCGCCGTCAACATCATCTGGACCTACTCGGGACTCAACGCCACCGAGATGGCATCGAAAGTCACGTCGTTCAGCGAACTTGCGGTCATGAACAATGTGGACAACATCCGCGCCATCGAGTCACAGACCGTAAACGGCGTAGGATTGGTGCGCGTGGAATTCCAGCCGAACGCCGACATCGAAACCGCGCTGGCACAGACCACGGCGATCTCGCAGACCATACTGCGCAGGATGCCGCAGGGCATGCAACCGCCGATCATCGTGCGCTATTCGGTTTCCAGCGTGCCGATCCTGCAGCTTGCGCTGTCGTCCCCGACGCTCACCGAGTCGCAGCTTTCAGACTACGCGCGGCTTGGTCTGCGCGCGCAGATCCAGACCATTCCCGGCATCCGTATGACTCTTCCCTACGGCGGCCAGGCGCGCCAGATCATGGTGGATCTCAACCTCGAGCGCCTGCAGGCCTATGGCCTGTCGCCGGCGGACGTCTCGCGCGCCGTAACCGCGCAAAACCTGACGCTGCCCTCCGGAACGGTGCGCGAAGGTCGCCGGGAGGCGCAAGTCCGGCTCAACCTGTCGCCCGAATCCGCTGCCGCCTTCAACGACCTGCCGCTGCGCTCGGTGGACGGCCGTGTGATCTTCCTGCGCGATGTGGCGAATGTGCGCGACGGCGGGGCGGTGCAGAATAACATTGCCCGGATGGACGGCGACGCGGGTGTCATCGTCTCGCTGCTCAAGCTCGGAGACGCCTCCACCGTGGATATCGTCGACCAGGTGATCGGACGACTGCCGATGATCCGCGTCGCTGCGCCCGAGGGCGTGCGGATCGAACCGATTTTCGACCAGTCGCTGTTCGTGCGCGCCGCGATCGACGCGGTAATGCACGAAGGCGCCCTGGTGGCACTGCTGGTTGCGGCGGTGGTGCTGATCTTTCTGGGCAGCGCGCGCAGCACCTTCATTGTGCTCACTTCCATCCCGCTGTCGCTGCTCGCCTCGCTGTGCGGCCTGTACGCCTTCGGTTACACGCTGAACCTGATGACGCTCGGCGGGATGGCGCTGGCGATCGGGATTCTGGTCGACAACGCGATGGTGGAGATCGAGAACATCAACCGCAACGTGGCGCTGGGCAAGCCGCTCAGGCAGGCGATCTTGGACAGCGCGCAGCAGGTCGTGTTCCCGGAGTTCGTCTCCACGTTGTCGATCTGCATCGTGTTCGTGCCGGTGTTTCTGCTGACCGGGGCGCCGAAGTTCGTGTTTACGCCGCTCGCGCTCGCGGTGGTGTTCGCGATGATGGCCTCATTTCTGTTCTCCCGTACGCTGGTTCCGGCCATGGCGCACCTGCTGCTGCCGAGCGAAATCGGGGATCGCGCCGCCGGCAGGGTCTCGGCGCTCGGCCGGTTGCACCACCGTTTCGAGCGCTTTCTCGACTCCTGGCGCGCATTCCATCTTGGCATGCTCAAGGCCTTCATCGGCCGTCGCCTGCTCATCGTTGCTTTGGCAGCTGCCTTTCTCTCGGCGGGGATCGGGGCGGCGTCGCTCATGGGGCGCGAGTTCTTCCCGGACGTGGATGCGGGGCTGATGCGGCTGCACATCCGCGCGCCGTCCGGGACGCGCCTGGAAGAAACCGCACGGCTGTTCGCCGATATCCAGCGCGAGATCCGAAACATCGTGCCGCGCGACGAGCTGCAGGCCGTCGTCGAGAACATCGGACTGCCGGAGCCGGTGAATCTGGCCTGGGTGGATAGCGTCACCGTCGGGCCGGGCGACGGCGAGATGCTGATCCAGTTAAAGCCTGGACACCGGCCCACCTACGAATACCGTGTCGCGATCCGGGAGATGGTGAAGACCGTGTTCCCCGAGGTCATCGCGTTTTTTCGCCCTGCGGACATTGTCGGCCAGACACTGAACGGTTCGGCCGCAGCGGCGCTAGACGTGCGCTTTTCGGGACGCGACGTACCGGGCAATCTGCAGCTTGCGCACCTGTTCATGAGCGAGGCGCAGAAAGTGCCCGGCGCGGTGGACGTGACCATGCGCCAGATCCGCGACTGGCCGGAATACTTCATCGAGGTGGACCGCGCGCGCGCGGCGCAACTCGGCGTCACCCTGCCGGACATTGCCAACGCGGTGCTGATTGCGCTCTCCTCGAGCGCGGTGGTGCAGTCGAACTACTGGGCGGACGGCGGCATTTCCTACATCGTCGCCGTCCAGGCGCCGCCCGACAGCGTGCGCTCGATCCAGGACGTGCTCAACACGTCGGTGCGGCTGGGCGAAAACGGCCAGCCGCTGCAGTTGCGGACCATTGCCACCGTGCGCGAAGGACTCTCTGCAGCCAACATCAGCCGTACGACCCTTGCGCCCACGTACAACGTGCTGATCAACGTCGCGCGCCGCGACCTTGGATCGGTCTATGACGATGTCGAACGCGCGCTCGGCGATCTGCGCAAGCAATTGAAGCCCGGCAACGCGATCACTGTCGCCGGCCAGGCGTCTGCGATGCAGAGCGCGTATCGCGAGCTCGCGCTCGGAATGATCGCATCGGTGATCCTGGTTTATCTGATCATGGTGGTGAATTTCCAGTCTTGGGCGATGCCGCTGGCGGCGATGAGCGCGCTGCCGCTGGCTATTTCCGGGGCGGTGTTCGGACTGCTCGTTACCGGCACGCCGGTGAGCGTGCCGGCGCTGATGGGCGCGATCATGGTGATCGGCGTTTCCACTGCCAACAGCGTGCTGGTGGTGAGTTTCGCGCGCGACCGGTTGCAGGAAGGCGCGGACGGGATCGCAGCGGCGATGGACGCGGTGCACGGCCGTTTCCGCCCGGTGCTGATGACCGCCACCGCGATGATCGTCGGCATGATTCCGATGGCGCTTGGGCTCGCCGAGGGCGGCGAGCAGAATGCGCCGCTGGGCCGCGCGGTGATCGGCGGTTTGCTGTGTGGCACGACGGGTTCGTTGTTTGTGGTTCCCACCATATTTACTTTGCTGTTCCACCGGCGCCGGCCGGCCGCGGTCGGCATCCCGACAGGCGCACCCGCCGCACATCCGGTTGCCTGATTTGACGGAGAGGTTCGCATGAAAAGGTCCAGTCTTGGAATTCTGGCGATGGGAGCGGTAGCGGTGGCGCTCGCCGCCACGGCTGCGGTCACGCTGGGGGTCGCACAGAAGACCAGTGCCCTCGAGCCTGCTGCGTCTGCGGGCGCCGAACCACGCGCGGTGCGCACGGTGCAGCCGCAGCACAGCCCCGCCGCCGACGCGCTGCGGCTGCCCGCGGTGGCGGAGCCGTACGACGATGTGCGGCTTTTTGCGCGGATCAACGGTTTCGTCGTCGAGCAACACGTGCAGATCGGCGATCGGGTTACCCGCGGACAGGTGCTGGCGGTGATCGACACACCCGAGGTGCAGCGGGAATATGAACGTGCCCGCGCAGCGCAGGCGCAGGCGGATGCCCGCCTGGAACTTGCCTCGCGCAACCTGGAGCGCACGCAGGCGCTGGTGGCGCAGAACTTCCTGAGCGAAGCTGCGCTTGACGAACGGAGGGCGGATGCACGCATGGCCCAGGCTGACCGGAACGCAGCCGCTGCGGAAGCCGAGCGCCTTGCGGAGTTGCTCAACTTTCGCTCGGTGCGTGCGCCGTTTGCCGGTGTCGTTATCGAGCGCAACGTGGACCGCGGTGATCTGGTCGCCGGTGACCAGCGCCAGACCGGCGCGCACCTCTTCCGGGTATCGAGGCTCGACCAGCTGCGCATCGTGGCGGATGCGCCGCAAGGCGCGCTGGGCAAGATAAAGATCGGCGCCCAAGTTACCGTTGTCTTCCCCGAATTCGCCGGCGAAATCTTTGCCGGCAGGATCGCGCGTACATCGGGAAACATCGATCCGCGCTCCGGCACCATGCGAGTCGAGATTACGTTGCCGAATCCCGCGGAAAGAATTCCGGGGGGGATGGCCGGCAGCGTGCTGATCGATGGGGTGACCGGACCCGCGGCCTTGCTCGTGCCGGTCAATACGGTGGTTCAGCGCGACGGTCAGGCGCATATTGCGATCATTTCCGGAGACCGCGCGCGCTTCCTGGCGGTGCGCCTCGGCCGCAACCTCGGCCAGACTGTGGAAATCCTTGAGGGAATCGACGGCTCCGAAGCGGTCATCCTGAATCCGAACGCGCTGCTCCGCGAAGGTGAAGCGGTCAAGGTTGCAACCGCCGTCAGCGAAGGCAGATAGCGGTGCGCGGACGCTAACGTCCGTAAGCAGTGCTGAAAGCCAGGCAAAGCGGCGGGGAGCTTCCCCAACCCCGAATTTGTATCAATTTGTGCCAAAACGGTAGACACGGGCAACCGGCGGACTATGCTAAATGCAGGCAGGGCCATTCCGAAAGATTACCTTACCCAGCGAGGAGACGATTGTGACCACTCTGAATGTGAACGGTAAGCAGGTGAATGTCGATGTCGAAGACGACATGCCACTGTTATGGGTATTGCGCGATGAACTGGGGCTGACCGGAACCAAGTACGGTTGCGGGATCGCCATGTGCGGCGCCTGCACGGTGCAGGTGGACGGGCAGCCGGTACGCTCCTGTGTGATGCCGGCCTCGGCGATGGCGGGCAAGAAGATCACCACCATCGAGGCGCTGTCCCCGAACGGCTCCCACCCGGTGCAGAAAGCTTGGCTGCAGCTGCAGGTGCCTCAGTGCGGATTCTGCCAGAGCGGCATGATCATGGCCGCCGCCGCGCTGCTAAAGGAAACGAAGAGGCCCACGGACGCGCAGATCGACGCGGCGATGAGCAACATTTGCCGCTGCGGGACTTATGTGCGCGTGCGTGAAGCCATCCATCTTGCCGCCAAGTCAGCATAAAAGGAGACCGCCATGACACAAACCATCGAGATGGGTCGTCGCGAATTCCTGATCAAAAGCGCCGCAGCGACCGGCGCCCTGGCAATCGGATTCAAGCTTCCGCGCGCCGCTCAGGCAGCAGATGGTGCCGCGCAGACACCCGAAGTGACGCACTGGATCGTGATCCAGCCCGACGATACGGTCGTGATCCGCATCGCCCGCTCCGAACTGGGACAGGGTACGTTCACCGGGCTCGCGCAACTGGTGGCTGAGGAGTTGGAGTGCGACTGGAGCAAGGTGCGCCCCGAGTACGCGGACGTGAACGAGCACGTCCGGCGCAACCGGATCTTCAAGGACATGTCCACCGGCGGCAGCCGCGGCATCCGCGACTCCCAGGAATACGTGCGCCAGGCCGGCGCAGCCGCGCGCGAAATGCTGGTGGCGGCGGCCGCGCAGGAATGGGGCGTGCCGGCCTCGGAGTGCAAGGCGGCGAAAGGCGTGATCACCCATTCCTCCGGCAAGCGCACCACCTTCGGGAAGGTGGCCGCCGCCGCATCCAGGCTCGAGATTCCCAAGGAGCCCAAGCTCAAGGACAAGAAGGACTGGAAGCTGATCGGCACCTCGCCGGCGCGCTTCGACATCCCCGACAAGACCACCGGCAAGCAGATCTACGCGGCGGACGTGCGTCTACCCGGCATGGTGCACGCCTCGGTGGTGCAGTGCCCGGTGTTCGGCGGCAAGCTCAAGAGCTTCGACGAATCCAAGGTCAAGGGCATGCGCGGGGTCAAGAGCGTAGTGGCCGGAGACGATTGGGTCGCGGTGGTCGCCGACAATTGGTGGCGGGCCAACCAGGCACTCAAGGCGCTGCCGGTTGAGTGGGACATAGGCGAGAACGGCAACGTTTCCAGTGAATCGATCATGCAGTTCCTTCGCACCGGCATCGAGGCAAAGGATGCCCCCGTTGCGCGCAAGGACGGCGACGTGGACAGCGCACTCGCCGGCGCGGCGAAGGTCATCGAGGCTGAGTATCATGCGCCATATCTCAACCACGCCACGATGGAGCCACAAACCGCTACCGCGCTGGTGACGGACGACCGCGTCGAAGTCTGGGTCGGCACCCAGAATGGCGAGGCCACCATCGCCGCGGCCTCGGAGACCGCCGGCATTCCGCTGGAAAACGTGTACGTGCACAAGATGCATGCCGGTGGCGGTTTCGGCCGGCGCGGGCCGCACCAGGAGTACACCAAGCAGGCGGTGAAGATCGCGCAGACCATGCGCGGCACTCCGGTCAGGCTGCAGTGGTCGCGCGAGGAAGACATGCGCCAGGGCCGCTATCGCCCGGTGGCGCTGGTGAAGTTGCGCGCCGGCCTCGACAAGGACGGCAACTGGACCGGCTGGCACGTTCGCCAGGCCGACCAGTCCATCATCATCACGGTGCGCCCGGCCATGATCAAGGACGGAGTCGATCCGATCAATACGCGCTGCTTCCAGGACAACCCTTACGCGGTGCCCAACTTCACCAACGAGTATGCGATGCGCAATACGCACGTGCCCCCGGGATTCTGGCGGGCGGTGGCGCATACCAACAACCCGTTCTTCCGCGAATGCTTCATCGACGAACTGGCGCTGGCCGCAGGCAAGGATCCGTACCAGTTCCGCCGCCCGCTTCTGCAGGGGAAGAAGGACCTGGGCGTGCTCGATGCGGTGGCGAAGGCGGCCGGCTGGGACAGGCCCGCGCCCAAGGGCGTTCACCGCGGCATCGCGGTGGTGGACTCCTACGGCAGCTTCACCGCGGCGGTGGTCGAGCTTTCGGTGGAAGGCGGCAACGTGATCGACGTCAAACGCGTGATCGTCGCCATCGACTGCGGGCACGTCGTCCATCCGGATGCGGTGAAGGCGCAGATGGAGGGCGGCATCGTCTGGGGCTTGAGCGCCGTCATGCACGAGGAAATTACCATCGAGAAGGGGCGCGTGGTGCAAAGCAACTTCGCCGACTACCCGGTGCTGCGCCTCGCGGAGACGCCGCCAAAGATCGAAACCATCATCATGCCCACCGGCGGCTTCTGGGGTGGCGTCGGCGAGCCGCCGATCGGTGGGGTGATCCCGGCGCTGTGCAATGCGTTGTTCGCTGCCACCGGCAAGCGCGTGCGCTCGATGCCGCTCAAGAATCACGGGTTCTCGTATAAAACGTGAAGGCAGGGATCAGAGGCAGGGCCGAGGTTCGAGGGCCGAGGGCCGAGTAGAAGCGGGAACTGAGTGCTGAGTGCTGTGTGCTGCGTGCTGCGAAGTGAAACGATCTAGAGCCTTGAAATCTCCGTCACGATCGTCACGTCGTCACGTTCGTCACGAAACGGGTCGGCGCCGGATTCTCAAAATCTTGGGTGCCGCACCGTGCTTGTTGTTCATGCGGCCGGCTGTTGCGACGCCCGAGGAACTGGCTGCGGCGCTGCGCGAGACGTTTGGGGATCGTCAGATCCAGCGCGGCAAGGTGAAGCTGGAATTACCGCGGCTGGCGGAGAGCGGCAACGTGGTGCCGGTCACCGTCAGCGTGGACAGCCCGATGACGGAACGCGACTACGTCAAGAGCGTTCACCTGTTCGCGGAGAAAAACAACCTGCCGAGAATCCTCGAAGTTCAACTCGGACCTTACAACGGCAAGGCGGTCGTGTCCTCGCGGGTGCGGCTTGCGATTACGCAGCAGGTTCTCGCGGTTGCGGTGCTGAGCAACGACACCCTGTGGTCGGCTGCCGCGGAGATCGAAGTGACCGTCTCGAGTTGCGGCTGATGAGCAGGATGGGCAAAGCGCGCGTACGCGTGCCGGAGCGGGCGGCAAAGGGCGAGGTCGTCGAGATCCGCACCATGGTGGACCACCCGCACGAATCAGGGTTTCGCCACGACAACATGGGGCGCCCGATTCCGCGCCACATCGTCGAGTCTTTCACTTGCAGCTACAACGGCAGGGAGATTTTTCGCGCAAAACTTCATCCCGCGGTGTCCACCAACCCGTACTTCATGTTCTATGCCCTGGCTACCGAGACCGGCGAACTGGTGTTCACCTGGACCGACGACCAGGGCGGAGTGGCAACGCAAACGGCGAAGATCGAAGTACCGTAACTGCCGTGACGAACGTGACGGCGTGACGGAAGAATAGGCCATGGAACTCGGTGAGCATCAGCCGGCCGATGGCCGGCACTAAAAGCGTTGACGCAAAGGACGCAAAGAAAGGCAAGAAAGGACGCAAAGGAAAACAGGAGCGGGTCAGAAAGCGGAAAAGCGTGGCTGGTGACTGATCGAGACAGGATTCCGGACGGAGGGGGTAGTGCAGTGTGATCTCCGGAAATTGCAGTTCGAAAGTCTTCCCTAGGAGCTTGCCATGAGACCTTTCTTGATTTTCCCGACCCGTCGGTTCGGTGCAGCTCTTTTCGCCGCTGCACTACTCGCAGTTGCCGCGTATGCCGGCGAATCAGTCGGCGTCCAGCGAATGTACGTGCTCAACTGCGGCGAGTCGCGAACCAACGACGTATCCATGTGGTCGCCCGGTATCGACGTCGGCAAGTCCCGGGACTTCAGCGACAACTGCTACCTGATACGGCACGGCAAGGATCTGATGCTTTGGGACACCGGAATGTCGGACGCGATCGCCGACAAGCCGGAAGGCGTGACAGCGGCGGGCGGGCTGTTGACGTTATGGGTCAGGCGTACGCTGGCCTCGCAACTGCGCGAACTCGGAGTCGCCCCGGCGGACATCACGCACATCGCTCTTTCGCATTTCCACGCGGACCACTGCGGCAACGCCAATCTGTTTACCGCCGCGACGCTCTACATCCAGGGTGCGGAGTACGAAGCCGCTTTCGGTCCGGAGCCGTCCAAGTTCGGTTTCGCCCCCGCCAACTACGACAAGCTGCGCGCCAATCCTGTGGTGAAACTCAACGGCGATCACGATGTGTTTGGCGATGGTTCCGTCGTAATCCTGTCGACGCCGGGCCACACGTCGGGACATCAATCGCTTCTGGTCCGCCTGCCGAAGCAGGGCGTGGTGCTGCTGTCAGGAGACATGGTGCATTTCCAGGAGAACTGGATCAACAGGCGGGTGCCGGCCAGGAACTTCGACCGCGAGCAAAGCGCACGCACAATGGAAAGAGTCGCCGCCTTGCTCGCCGAACACAATGCGCAACTTTGGATCAACCACGACAAGGCGCAAAGCGACGCCATTCCCCACGCACCCGATTTCGTCGAATAGATCACTGTATTCCGGCCGCCCCTGGCCGGCACAAGAAGCGTTGACGCAAAGGTACGCGAAGAAAAACACCAACCCTTTGGGAACAGAGGACCAAGAGGCAGAGCGCCCATTGTTGCCAATCATCGGGTAACGGTCGTAGCTGCTGTTTCATCCTTCATCCTTCCGCCTTCATCCTTGCCCTTGCATCGCACCGACATTTTTCGCGCATTAGTTACACAGTTTCATTTTCCTTTCCCGGGTTTTTCACGAAGTGTCGTCGTGCGGCGACATGAGACGAGTCGTCGTGCGGCGACATGAGACGATCAGCACGGGTCGGGAACTTCGTCGAAATGTTTTTTGTCACATCGTCTGTTTACGATCTGGCGACGCCTGATTTCTACCAACTTAATGAAAACCGTAGGAGCGGAAAATGACAAAAAAGCAACTTCTGGAAGAAGCGATCATAAAAATAACGAAACAGGCGGGATTGGAAACGTCGGGCACGTTTCACCTCACCTCGGTGTCCCGGGACTCCGATGGACTTTTCATCATGCAGGTGATGTGGCCCGAGAGAAAACGTCTCTGCGAGGAAGTCAAGCGCGTCGTGACGGGTTTTCCGTCCGATACTGAATCTGGCTGCATCGCGCTGCTACCGGAGGTGGCAGACGAGATCATTCTCGCGGCACAGTCTGACCCGGCGGAATTCCCGTCAGAATCGGGCGCAACAAGGGCGGGATAGGCGCTGGTGGAACTGCATCTCAGCGAAGGCAAGAACGTAGGCCAAATGTGATGGCGTTCCTTGAGCACCGGCCAGAGTAAACAGGGAGAAATCAATTGTGATCGGTACTAATTTCGGCGATCTCTCCGTCGCGCGCGAGAATTCACGCGCCTGATCAAAATCCGTCAGATTCGTGTAACCGTTCTGGGAAAGAATGAACGACAACAGATCTTTGTCGCGCGGTCGCCGGGCTGTGCTCGGACCGCGAAGGTTGTAGGTCGTCAATTGAGGAGGTTCTTATGATGAAGAAGATTTTTATGAATTTGCCGCTGATATTCGCCATCGCGGCCGGCGCCGCTGCCGCGGCGGACTGGGAAGTTCTTACTGCGGTGCCGGAGCAGGCCATGCTGCTGGACAAGAACAGCATTCATCGTGACGGGTCCGTTTGGAAGGCCTGGGCGGTGCAGAGCTACAAGCAGACCGAGTATCTGGGCGAGCCGGTGTATCCGCACCGGTCGCGCGTCACGCTGTACGAGGTCGATTGCAAGACCGGGCAACTCGGCTACGCAGCCTGGAGCTTTCAATCGGGCGAACTCGGCGGCGGGACGACCGTGTGGGCTGATACGGCAAGAGGCGTGACGTACTTCCCGCCGGACGCTGACTCTTCGGAAGCCGCATTACTTACGCGAGTCTGCGGGGTCGCGCTGGCACGCGACGGCGATCGCCTGGCGAGCGACTCGCGGCCTTACGCGACTCAGGAATGAGAAGGGCGCCGGACGTGTTTCCCGATTCCGGAATGTGTTGCCTTTGAGGTGACGGTAGTGTCCCGAAACGGAGAGACTCCCCGGCGACGCCTGACTGACCGGACCAAGGACGGGAAGATCCCCTTCCCGCCCGCGGTAGCGCCGGTCGCTTCACATGATGAAGTGCCGGCGTTCCATCGTTGTAATAGTTGTAAGAATTGAAAGGAGTAATGATGAAATTATCCAAACTGCTTGTTGCTGCCGGATTTGCTGTTGCCACCACTGGCGCCTTTGCCGAAACGGGCGTGAACGTCACGGATCTCGGTTACGTCGCGAACGTTTATGGCCGTGCGAGCGCTCCGGCTGTGAAGGTCATTGGCCCGTTGGTAATCCGTCCTGCCGATGTGAACGTCGCCGGCCGCGAGGTCGCGCAGGGCACGACCCCAATGGTAGTGACCACGAAGCAAGTCGATGTCAACGAGGTCTTCGGCCGCGCATAAAGCTGGAGGGCCAACAAACGAACGCCGCACGGTATTCATCCGTGCGGCGTTTTTTCTTTCAGCGGAGCAAGCGATGGGATCAAAGTGTGAACAAGCCTGACTCGACTCGCGTGCCGGCCTACTGTCTCGGGCGGCGAGTTCCTGCCTCTTCCCACCTTGGGTTTCTTTGCGTTCTTTCTTGCTCTCCTCTGCGCTCTTTGCGTCAACGCCGTTATCGCCGGCCGTCGGCCGCCTGATTTATCTCTCAGAGTCCTGAGTCCCTAGTCCTGTTTCCTACTCAGCACAGCACACAGCACTCGCCTTTCCGTCCTTCATCCTTGCCTTTCCCCGTGACCCGTCACTCGTCACCGGCCTTAGGTCTGGCGCGCGGTCATTCGCCGCAGCCGCTCGGCAAGCGACCTGAGCAGCGACACTGCGAACGCGGGTTTGGTCTTCACCAGCGAGAGGAAGTCGTCGCGATTCATCGGCAGCAGCTCGGCGTCGGTTTCCGCGACGGCGCTGGCGGCGCGCGGTGACTGGTCCACCAGCGCCATCTCGCCGAAAACGCCGCCGGGGCCGGCGCGCTCGACGACTTTCGACTTGATGGACACGGCCACGCTGCCCCTCACCACCACGTACATGAATCCACCTTTCTCGCCTTCCTTCATGATCGTGCGCCTGGCGGGGAAGGCCTGCGGCGGGCGCTGCTTGAGCGCGACTGTCAATTCGCCGAGGAGCGCCTTGTCGAAAACGCTGCTCGCGTCCTTCGCGGACCTGTCGGGCAGGTTGCCGGTCCGGTCGAGAATGGCGATCGACAGGCGCAGGCGATTGATCAGGATGCCCATGAGCATGAGCGCGAATTCCGGCGTCTTCTGGATTGCCAGCTCGAACTGCATCGCGTCGAGCGAGAGGGCGCGGCAGGCGCTCTTCGCGACCGCCGAAGCGGTGCGCGGGTGGCCGGTGACGACGGCAAGTTCACCGAAAATCTCCCCGGGATTGATGATGTCAAGGGTCTTGGCTCCGCGAATCAGGCGAACCTGCCCTTCCAGCAGCAGATACATCCGGTCGCTCGCCTGGTTGTGCTCGAAGAAGGATTTGCCCTCTTCGACGCTCTCCGGTTTGCCCAGGGCTTCGAAGCATGTCTGTGCAATCGCCGGATCGTAGATCTCATCGCGCTCCGTTCCAGTGAAGTCGAGTTCTTCCATCTCCGTTTCGGATTGCCAATGCCCGGCCGAATATTTAGTGTCCCATTCAGGGCTATCGATTTCTTTGCGCCCTTTCTTGCAATTCTTCGCGTCCTTTGCGTCAACGTCCCTATTGCCGGCCATCGGCCGGCTTCTTTCTACTGAGTCCCGAGTCCTGCGTCCCAAGTCCTGTTTCTCTCTCAGCACTCAGCACCCAGCACGCAGCACTCGCCTTTGCCTCCTTCATCCTTCATCCTTGCCGTTCCCTGTTACCTTTTCACAGGAATCCCGGCGGTGCCACGAATGGCTGGAACTCCTGTTCCAGAAACCTGGCAGCGGCGATCGTGGCGAGGTCGCCGTACTGCGGCCCCACGATCTGCACGCCTACCGGCAGGCGCTGATCCGTGAATCCCGCGGGCGCGACGCTCGAAGGCAGCCAGGCCAGTCCGGGATAACCGGCCCAGAACATTTGAGTCGTGGAGGGCTGCGGCTTGCCGTTGACCATGACCATGCGCTCCCAGCGTTCGCCTTTCTGGTTGTGCGGGAATGCCGCGGTCGCAGCCGCTGGGCAGAGCAGCAGATCCCATTCGCGGAAGAACTCCGCCCACTTGAGGCGCATCTGCTCACGTTTCTCGTTCCAGCCGTGCCAATCGCGATGCGACATGGTATTGGCGCGCATCATCCACGCCGGATAACTGTCGTCGCCCGGCGCAAGCTTGGCAGCGAGCGCCTGGTGGCTTTGGAACTGCTCGTCGGTGAGCGCGGGCGAGGTCGCGCCGCGCACCAGATGGACAAAAGTCTTGTGGGCTTCGTGCAGGTCGATGTCCGGCCGCGCTGTGTCGCTCACTGTTGCGCCGTTGTCCGCAAAGCATTTGGCCGCGGCCAGCACAGCGGCCTGCACCGACTGGTCCACTTCCGCGGTCTCGGCGTTCGCAAGCAGCGCGATCTTCAGTTTTTTCACTGAAGACTTGGGCTTGGCGAGCGCGATCTTCACACCGCGCGATGCCATCTCGTCCGGCTGGCCGATGATCCCGAGCACGATCTCGAGATCGTCGGCGCTGCGCGCCAGCGGGCCGATCACCATCATGTCCCTGGTGGAAAGGTTCGCGGGCAGGTTGTGTCCGTGGATCGGGCACAGCTCGAAAGTCGGTTTATGCCCGAACACGCCGCAGTAATGCGCCGGATTTCGGATCGAGGCGCCGATGTCGCTCCCCAGTTCGAGCCCGGTCAGCCCTGCGGCGAGGGCGGCGCCGGCGCCGCCGGAAGAGCCGCCCGGAACGCGCATGACGTCCCATGGATTGCCGGTGGTACCGTAAACCGGATTGAAGGTTTGCCAGTCTGCGAGCATCACCGGCACATTGGTCTTGCCGAAAATAACGGCGCCCGCACCCATGAGGCGATGGACGGAAAGGGCATGGCGCGCGGCGATATTGCCCTTCATGTCTGCGCGGCCCCAAGTGGTGGGCAGGCCTTCGACGTCGAACGATTCCTTCACAGTCATCGGCACGCCGTGCAGCGGCCCCCACCAGTCCTTGTTCGCAGCGGCGCGGTCGGCCTTGCGGGCCCGCTCGCGGGCTCGCTTGTCGTCGAGCACGACCACCGCGTTGATCTTCGGGTTCAGGCGCGCGACTCGTTTCAGATAGAGATCGAGCAGCTCGACGCAGCCGATTTTCCTGCGGCGGATCAGCGAAGCGAGTTTTTTCGCGGACGCGAATGCAACTTCATCCGTCATTGCGGAGCCTCCTCATTTCGTTATCGTGGTGTTGCCGTTGCGGTTGAACGGCAGCGCCAGCGGCCCATACGGCGTGCCGGCTTCGAGCGAGCCGACCAGGCTGTAAGCGGCTTTGTTTCCGCGCAGCAGGTTCATGACTGCGAGGCCGAACGCGCGCGGCGAGAACGACATCGGCACATCCACGGCAACGGACTGCCCGGGTGCAATCTTTGCCGATTTCGCGAGACTGGTATCGGCGACCTTGTTCGCGCCGAGCGCGAGTTCGATGCTGAGCTTCGACAAATTGAGCGCGAAGGGGTTGGTGTTCTTCACCTGCAGCTTCGCCGTGGCCTTGGTTTCGTCCAGGCCGAGCCTGGCGATCTCGAAAGAGGAAAGCTCGACTTCCGGCGCGGCAGGAACCGGCAGTTCCCCCGACTTCGACAACGGCAGCGTCAGCATCCCCACCACCGGCGCATCGATGCCGATGGTCAGATCGGCCTTGTAGGGCACGACCGATCCCGGTCTTACGCCCTTGAGCGTCCTGATCAGCGAAGCAAATGTGATCCGGGCGGGAAGCTGGATCACGCTGGTACCGCGTGCCGGCACGGCCCCGGACGGTTTGATGCTTCCCTGCAGGAGGCTGGTGCCGCCGCTGCCCACGTCGTAGGCGAGGTCCAGCAGCGGCAGATCCACGGCATAGGGATTTGCGACCTCCACGTTGAAGACGAGGTCGATCCTCTCCAGAGACAGATTCTTCAGTTCGGTGCCGATGATGCGTGCCGTGGGCTTGGGGGCGGTTTCCAGGATGCCTTCGAGAGTCTGGCAGCCGCTGACGAGGGAGGCGCAGATCAAGGCGAAAGCGGCAAGGCGTTGACTGGCGAGGGTGCGCATGGTGTGTCTGGAAATGAGCGTCCGGCAATGCTAACGCAGAATAGTTATTGATATCTTAATGACAAAGGCGTTGAAAACGAGCTGCGCGAGTTCAGTGCAGACTAACCTGACCTTTGGGCCAGGTTATGTCGGAACTACAATTCCATCGTCGCTTATCGTTCTTGCAGAGAAGAGCAAGAAAGGTCGCAGAGCAAATCCCGACTCGGCAAGAAGCGAAAACTGTCGCGGCTGCTCAATGACGGTATGCGTTCTGACCCGTTTCTTCCGTTTTCCTTTGCGTGCCTTTGCGCCATTTGCGTTGAACGCGTTTCGCCTTTGACGTTCTCTACATCTTTCCTCTGCGTCCTCTGCCACACCACTCGGAGCGGCAAGCACAGAAACCGCTTCCTCTCAGTGGGGTGGGTGACCGTCAACGTTCTTATAGCCGGCCTTCGGCCGGCTGGTTCTCTTGCAGCACTCAGCGCAAGCTCGTGCGCGTGCGCTAGCACGAGAGAAGCGAGGTGAAAGGTAAAAGGTCAAAAGGGGAAAGTGAGAATCGCAACGCGCACGCCATAGATCGTATGGTTTTTCTTTCCTCTTTCCCCTTTCCCCTTTCCTCTCCGCACGGCGGAACGCCTAGCGGACCCGCACCAGCTTGCGCAGGGCGCGCACATCGGCCGGCGGTGAAGTGCCGGGGTAGATCTGCGGCCAGGCGGTAAAGGACACTTCGCCCACGTAGATGTCGCCGCGTGAATCCACCGCCATGCCGTGCGGTGCGATGAACTGGTCGGCACGTCGGCCGGCGCGGACGTCGCCGAGGCGAGCGAGCAGTCGGCCCTCGTGCGTCAGGATGCTGACGCGCGGCCCCAGATTTGGCACCTCGCGGTTGACCGGCATGGTCGGACCGATCTCGCCGATGTAGCACAGCGGATGGCGCCGGGGTTCCATGTAGAGTCCGCAGGGCCGGTGCAGGTTGTGCCACTGCGTTTCATAGTTGCCGTCCCCGTTGAAGACCTGGATGCGATGGTTCTCGCGATCCGCGACGTAAACCCAGCCGTCCGGGTCGCAGCAGATGTTGTGGGGGATGTTGAACTGGCCGGGGTCGGTGCCTGGCTCGCCCCAGGACAGCAGCAGCTTGCCGTCGGGCGAGTACTTGTGAACGCGCGCGTTGCCGTATCCGTCGGCGACGTAGATATCCCCGCGCGGCGACAACGCAGTGTGCGTGCAGCGATGGAAGGGCTCGCCGCTCATGTATGGCGAAGGTTTGCCGGGGATGCCGATCTCGAGCAGGATTTTGCCTTCGAGCGTGCATTTGCGCACGGTGTGATCGCCGTCGTCGGTACAGTAGAGCGTCTGGTCCGGGCCGATGTGGATGCCGTGCGCGTTCCTGAACACGCCCTCGCCCCACGATCGAAGAAAATTCCCCTCGCGGTCGAACACCATCATCGGGTGTTCGCTGCGATTGAAGACGTAGACCCGGTCCTTCGAATCGACGGCAACGGCTGCGGCGTCGCGCAGCGACCAGCCGTCCGGCAGCTTTGCCCAGTCCTCCACTACTTCGTAGCGGAACTCGCCGGTTCCAAGCGTGACGGCCATGTTCCTCTCCCCTTCCTTGTTCTCAGCCTGGATTGTCGCGGTGGCCCGAAGACCGCGCAACTACGTTCGTTGCACGGATCGGAAGATTTCGAGTCTCGGAACCAACCTCGGCTGTCTTGAGTATCCTATTGTATTTATGAGTCAATGGCGCCAGACGGAATTCCGCCAGCCAGAACGATTCCTTGACAAACAGGACCGGCGACACCGAATATTCTCCTGACAACCCGTCACAGAGCGGGACTCCAGGGAGGAAACCATGAAGAACCCAACCGCCACGCGGTCACGTGGCTGTTCGCGTTGCCGCTTGCCCCACGCCCGGCCAACACTCGTCTGAGTCCCTCCCTGTCGTATCAAAGAACGTTAAAGGCTGATTGAGACTCCAGGAAAGCCCGCTTCGGAGTTCGTTCGGGCGTTGCCTGGTGTCCTCGATCAAATAAACGGCTTGAAGGGAGGATCGATGTTAATAAGTACACGCTGGAAGAAACGACCGGAAGGCTCGACTTGGGGAGATTTCGGTCCCGACGATCAACTCGGACGGCTCAATCTGCTGACGCCGAAAAAAGTGAAACAGGGAGTGGCCGAAGTGAAGGAAGGCCTGAGCTTTTGCCTGAGCCTGCCGCTCGACTATCCGGGTGGCAACGTGCTCAACCCGCGCCGCCATCCGCCGATCCTGCGCCCGACCCTGCGCAACGGCCGCCCGAACATGGTCTATGTCGTGCAGCGCGACAACCCGGATGCCACCGACGTCATCAACGACGATGCGGTCATCATGCATCTGCAATACTCGACACAGTGGGACAGTCTGGCGCACGTCGGCCAGTTGTTCGACGCCGATGGCGACGGCAAGCCGGAGCCCGTGTTCTATAACGGCTACCGCGCCGGAAAGGAGATTTCCGGTCCGACCGACCCGGACGATGCCGGCGCGATCGGCAACGTGCCGGCCAAAACGACAACGGCGGTGCATGCGCTCGGCGTCGAAAACATGGCGGTGAGCTGCGTCCAGGGCCGCGGCGTGATGATCGACCTGCATGCGCACGTCGGCCGTGCCGGCACGGCAGTCGGCTACGACCAGCTCATGCGCATCATGGAAAACGACAAGGTTGTCGTCGAAGAGGGCGACATGGTCTGCCTGCACACCGGTTTTGCGCAGATGATCCTCGAAATGAACAAGCAGCCCGATCAGCATAAGCTGGAACATTCCTGCGCGACACTCGACGGCCGCGATCAGAAGCTGCTGCAGTGGATCACGGATTCCGGTCTCGTCTCGCTGATCGCGGACAATTACGCGGTGGAAACGCATCCGGCCACCAGCCACGACGGCCGTTGCGCGACATTACCGCTGCACGAGCACTGCCTTTTCAAGCTCGGCGTCAATCTCGGCGAGATCTGGCATTTGACCCCGCTCGCCAACTGGCTGCGCGAACACAAGCGTTCGCGTTTTCTGCTTACTGCACCGCCGCTGCGCCTGCCCGGCGCAGTCGGTTCACCGGCGACGCCGGTCGCCACCGTTTAGGAAAGAGGTCCCGCCATGCCAACCCGCCCCTCAGCCATCAATTCCGTGCAGAAGGCCTGCAGAATCCTGCGATCGCTGACCGAGCCGCGCGTCAGCCGACTGTCCGAAGTCGCCGGCCAGGCCGTCCTCAACAAGGTCACAACGCTGCGCATCCTCGAAGTGCTGACGCGCGAAGGTTTCGTGCGCCGAGACGAGGCGACCAAGACTTATTCCCTCGGCAACGAGATCGACATTCTCGCCGCGGCCCTGCGCGACCGCGATGACTTGCGAAGCCGCGCCCATCCTTCGCTGCTGCGGCTCGCGGCGCTTTCCGAGGACTCGGTGCTGCTGTCGGTGCGCAGCGGCACGGAGGCGGTGTGCGTGGATCGCGAAATCGGCAACTTTCCGATTCGTGCCAACTATCTGGATATCGGCAGCCGCAGGCCGCTGGGCGTGGGCGCCGGCGCGATGGCGCTGCTGGCGTGGCAGTCCGACGCGGAGATCGAGGCGGTCCTGCCGTTCGTAGCGCAGCGATTGCCGAATTATCCCAAGGTCAGCCTGACGTGGCTGCGCAACGAAATCGAGCGCACCCGCGATCGTGGTTACGCGCTGTTCCTGAACATGCTGGTGGACCGCATGGGTGCGGTCGGCGTGCCGGTGTTTGGCTCCGACGGCAAACCCATCGCTGCGCTGAGCATCGCGGCGCTGTCCGACCGCATTTCCTCGCGGCTGGAAGCGCTGGTGGAAATGCTCAAGCGTGAGGTGGAGAGCGTTGCGGATGCAAACAGCAGGTGAGAGGTATTAAAGAGGACTGAGGACTGTGGATTGAAAGGATTGAGGATTTTCACCTTCACCCTTCACTCATTCACTCCTTCACGTCTTCACCCCCTCACCGCTCACCGTATTCATCCGGAGGAAGAATCGTTGAGCTGGATCACCGGAGTCGGGCTGACGCCTTACGGCAAGCATCCCGGGCGCGGCACGCTCGATCTCATGAGCGATGCGGCCGCGGCGGCACTGGCCGATGCGCAGCTCGAACGCGCTGATTTGGACGGCCTCGTGTGCGGGTACTCGACCACGATGCCGCACCTGATGCTCGCTACGGTGTTTGCGGAACACTTCGGACTCAAGCCCGCGTATGCCCACGCTATTCAGGTCGGCGGCGCCACTGGTTTCGCCATGGCGATGCTGGCGCATCACCTGATTGAATCCGGCGTGGCCAGGAGCATCCTCGTAGTGGCTGGGGAGAACCGGCTTACCGGCCAGAGCCGCGACTCGGCGATCCAGACCCTGGCGCAGGTCGGCCACCCGGCGTACGAAGTGCCGCTCGGCGCGACCATTCCGGCGTACTACGGGCTGGTGGCATCGCGCTACATGCACGAGCATGGCCACGGCGAAGCCGATCTTGCGGAACTTGCAGTGTTGATGCGGCGGCACGCCTGCATGCATCCGGGCGCGCAGTTCCGCGAGCCGATCACGGTCGAGACGGTATTGGGTTCCAAGCCCATCGCCACCCCGTTGAAGTTGCTCGATTGCTGTCCGGTCTCCGACGGCGGCGCGGCCTTCGTGGTGAGTCGCGACCGCAGCAATGAGTTCGCGGTGCGCATCATCGGCACCGGCCAGGCGCATACCCATCAGCACATCAGCGCCGCGGCGAGCCTGACGCAGTTCGGCGCCGCGACTTCGGCTGCCAAGGCGCAGGAAGCGGCCGGCGTCGCGATCGGGGACATCGATTACGCCGCGCTTTACGACAGCTTTACCATCACGCTCACCATCCTGCTCGAGGAGATTGGCTTGGCTCCGCGCGGCGCGGCGGGCCGGCTTGCGGCCGACGGATACTTCAACTACGACGGAAAACTGCCGCTCAATACGCACGGCGGGTTGCTCTCCTACGGTCACTGCGGTGTGGGTGGCGCGATGGCGCACCTGGTGGAAACCCATTTGCAGCTCACGGACCGGGCCGGTGCACGTCAGGCGAAGAACGCCCGCCGGGCGCTGCTTCACGGCGACGGCGGAGTACTGTCCTCCCATGTTTCCCTTGTTATCGAGAGGGCGGCGTGACCACAGCGATAGCGGACTGGACCCGCGGCGGGGCAGGCATCGTCTATCAAACCTGCGCTGCCTGCAAGGCGGTGTGGTATTTCCAGCGCGGGTTTTGTCCCGCCTGCGGCGACGGCAATCCCGTGACCCGGCAGGCTTCCGGGGCGGGAACGGTGCATGCGCGTACCAGCGTCGCGCGTGCGCCGACCGAGGAACTGCGCGTGCACGCGCCTTACCTGATCGTGCTGGTGGATGCCGACGAAGGATTCCGCCTGATGGCGCACGGCGACCCGTGCGTCGAAATCGGCGACCGGGTGCGTGCTCGATTCGTCGATCTGGCCGGCAAGAAGATTCCGTATTTCGAGCCGGCCGATGGCCGGCGATAAAAGCGTTGACGCAAAGGGCGCAGAGGAAAAACAAAAACGAGGAAAAGCGAGTGGGGGTTAAAAGCGGGGTGACTGTTCGCGAACCTGGGCGACCGATTTTCACTGCGAGGGATCGTCAACCAATGACAGACCTTAACCCGCGCATTTTCCTGCCCTTTGCCTTCCTCCGTGTCCTCCGCGTCCTCTGCGCTTCTGCGTTGGGTTTTGAATCGAACCGAAGGAAAACAACAATGAAACACGTGTTGCGCGAAGCACTTCGCAGAGTGCTGGATCCGAAGTCCGTGGCGATCGTCGGGGCTTCGGAAAACCCGAACAAATTGGGTGGACGCCCGCTGCTTTACCTGTCCCGCCACGGTTACAAGGGCAGGGTCTATCCGATCAATCCGAAGCGGCCCGAGGCACAGGGCTACAAGGCCTATCCGTCGCTCGCGGATCTTCCCGAGGCGCCGGAAGTCGCGATCGTGGTGGTGCCGGGCGATGCCGCGGTGGAGGCGGTCGCGCAGTGCGCGCAACTGGGCGTGAAAGTGGCGATCGTTATGACTTCCGGATTCGGCGAGACCGACGCCGAAGCCGGCAAAGCCAAGGAACGGCACATGCGTGAAGCTGCGCACGCGCGCGGCATGCGCGTGATCGGGCCGAATTGCCAGGGACTGGCCAACTTCGGCAGTGGTGCGATCCTGTCGTTTTCCACCATGTACATCGAGGCGCCGCCCCAGGACGGGCCGGTGGGCATCGTAAGCCAGTCGGGAGCGATGAGCGTGGTGCCTTACGGCTTGCTGCGCCAACGCGGCATCGGCGTGCGCCATTCGCACGCCACCGGCAACGACTGCGACGTCACCGTCGCGGAGCTGGCTTCGCTGGTGGCGGAGGATCCGGACCTGAAGCTGCTACTGCTCTATCTCGAGAGCATCAGCGATCCGGAGCATCTCGCCGAGACCGCGCGAATTGCCCGCGAGCGTGACCTGCCGGTGATCGCGCTGAAGAGCGGGCGCACGGCGGCGGGACAGGAAGCGGCGCGCTCGCACACCGGCGCGCTCGCCAACGAGGATCGCCTGGTGGATGCCTTCCTGGCGAAGCACGGCATCTGGCGCGCCCGCGATACCGCGGAGCTGGTCGGCAGCGTCGAGATGTATCTGAAAGGCTGGAAGCCGAAGGGACGCAGGCTGGTGGCGATCAGCAACTCGGGCGCGGTGTGCGTGATGGCGGCGGACGCTGCCACCGCGGTCGGCATGCCGATGGCGAAAATCGCCGACCAGACCCGCGCGGCGCTGGCCAAGATCCTGCCGGGCTTTGCTACCACCACCAATCCGATCGACATCACCGCGGCGCTGCTGACCAACAGCAGGCTGTTCTCGGACATCCTACCGGTGCTGGCGCATGACCCAGCCGCCGACGCTTTCCTGATCGGCATCCCGGTGGCTGGGCAGGGCTATGACGTCGATGCCTTCGCCCGCGATTCGGCGGAATTTGCCCGTGCCACCGGCAAGCCGCTGGTGGCGGCGGTGCCGCAGGCAAGCATCGCGGCGAAATTCAGGGAACAGGGCTTGCCGGTTTTCACTACCGAAGCCGAGGCGGTCGATGTGCTCAACCAGTTCCTGTTGCATCGCGAGCTGATGCAGAGCGCTCGCGAACGCGGAGCCGCGGTCGCACGCGTGCCTTACCGGGTTACGGGGGGAAGCCTGCTCAACGAGGCGGACAGCCTGGCACTGATGGCGCGCGCCGGCGTTCCGGTGGTCGGGCACCGTCTGTGCAAATCGGCGGACGAAGCGGCGGCGGCCTTGGCCGAGCTGGGCGCTCCGGTGGCTGTGAAAGGCTGTTCGTCCGACGTGATGCACAAATCCGAGTTGGGGCTGGTGCAGCTCGGGCTCGATGACGAGCAGGCGGTGCTGGCGGCCTACGGGGACATGGAGCGCACGCTCCGCGGGCAGGGTGCGCGTTTCGACGGCGCAATCGTGGCAAAGATGGCAAGTGGGCTACGAGAGATGATGATCGGTGCGCGCATGGATCCGGTGTTCGGCCCCGTGGTGCTGGTGGGCGACGGCGGCAAGTACGTCGAAGCGATGCCCGACGTCCAGGTGTTGTTGTCGCCATTCAACGACAGTGAAGTAAAAGCGGCACTCGCAAAGCTTCGCATCGCGCCGCTGCTGGCAGGAGTGCGCGGTGAGCCTGCACTGGATGTGGATGCGTTCTGCGCGGCCGTTTTGGCGGTCTGCCGGCTGATGATGAATCCAGAATCGAGGGTGTCGAACCTCGATCTCAATCCGGTGCTGGTCGGCGCGAAGGGGGAGGGATGTGTCGCGCTGGACGCTGTCGCCTATATACACGCTTGAGAACCAGAAGCTCACCACGAAGGCACGAAGAACACGAAGAAAAACAGGACCCGATCGCTTTCAACAGCAAATACTCGGAGTTGCGCGAAGGAACTCGGAAAAACCAAGAGCGATTTGGACCACTGGTCCACGGGGAACCAGGAAATCTGTCAGTCTCACTTTTCCCAGAGATCCCCGTGGTTATATCCGCAGTTCTTCGTGTTCTTCGTGCCTTCGTGGTGAGATTTTCGGTTTAAGATTTACCAACTACCTGAGGCCCCGCCGCCGCCCGAGCGTCCGCCTCCGCCCGAGAACCCGCCGCCGCTGGAGAAACCACCGGAGCTGCCGCCTCCGGGGCGGATGACCACTCCACCGATTTCGGCGTAGCCCTTGCTGTTCAGGCCCCCGCGCGCCTTGCGATACCAGGGCTGGCGGGAAACGAGGACCTTGGTGAGCGGATAGAGCACGGCGTAAGTGCCGAGTATCTTGAGCGCCGCACCGCTGCCGAATATGAACATCGGGAACATGGACCAAAATGGGATCAGGAAGAAGTACAGGAACCAGCCCATTCCGCCCGGCGTGACCAGGCCGATGAAGGTGAACAGGCCGATGATGCCGAACACGAAAGCGCCGATCAGGATGCGCTCGGCAAGCGGCATGTCCGGCGCCCGCACCTGGAAACCGGACATTTTCCCCTCGGGCGCCAACCAGTCGGCGTCGGCCCCGGCCGAGCGCCTTCCCTCGAGAATCTGGATCACGGCGGTCACCCCGGCCTCGATGCCGACGTCGTAATTGCCCTCGCGGAAGCGCGGGGTCATCAGGTCGCGGATGATGCGGCTGGCGGTTGCGTCGGTGAGCGTGCCCTCGAGTCCGTAGCCGACCTCTATGCGGACGCGCCGGTCCTGCGGCACCACCACAATCAACACACCGTTGTGCTTGTCGCGGCTGCCGAGCTTCCATTCCTCGAACACCCGCACCGCATAGTCCTCGACGCTTTCCTCGCCCAGGGTCGGGACGGTCAGCACCACGATCTGGTTTCCGGCGGTACGCTCGTGGGACCGCTGCATGGCAGCCAGGCGTTCGCGCGCCTGCGTTGAAAGGATCCCGGCCTGGTCTACCACGCGGCCGGAGAGATAGGGGATCGCTGTATCCTGCGCCGCCGCCGGGGCGGCAAGCCAGCCGAGGGCAAGGAGTGCACACGCGATCCGGCTCATCGCTCCCCCTTCAATTGCAGCACCGCGTTGGACAGCTCGTCTTCGGCGCTTTCATCCACGCGGTAGCCGCGTTCCAGGAGCAGCGCCTCCAGCCCTTCCAACCCGGCGTGCAGCGCTCCGACGACATTGCCGCGACTGAGCAGCAGCGTCATCCTGTCGGTCAGTCGCTGCCAGTCTTCGCGGTCGATCCGGGCCTCGAATCCGTCGTCGGCAAGAATGACGACCTTGCGCTCGAACATGCTCACCAGAAGCAGAATGCCGATGCGGCCCCGGGTGCGGTCGAGTCCGCGGTCGAAGAACAGCGCCTTGGCGTACTGGGTAACTTCGAGGTCGCGGCGCCGTTTGTCGGTGAACAGCCGCGCAACCGGTCCGAGCAGCACGGCAAGAAGCGCCAGCACTGCCCCGCTGCCGAGGATGACAACGCTGTGCTCGAGCGCCGACTCTCCGGCCTCCCAGTCGTAGGCGATGAGCGACCTGGCCGCGGAATAAAGCGCTGCCAGGGCGGCGCCGAGCGCAAACGCCTTCCACGGGACCTCGGGGTAGGAGTCTGATTTCCCGATCACTGCGGCCACCGCCTGAACGCCCGTGCGGGCTTCGAGTCCAGCGACTCGGGCGGAAAGCAGGCCCTGTTCCTCTTCGGTAAGGCGCATCGGATATGTCTGCGGGATGGGTGCTGACCCGTATTGTGAACGCCCGGGAGGCATTTCTGGAAGCGGTTTGCGGCCGATGTGAACTGGCGGAAGACCGCATTCAGGACGAAACGGAGCATGAAAAAATCGGTTTCGTCGGCGCTTCCCCTATGAAAAACGTGCATTCAGCGATTGACAACGCTGCTACCACTCGGCATTCTCTGCTCGCCGTGCCTTTGCTTCTGGCAAGGCAATTGAGATTGAGACATCACCAAACCCTAGACTGGAGGCATCACAATGGCCACAAAGAAGAAGACCACCAAGAAGTCCGCGAAGAAGTCCAAGAAAGCGGCACCGAAGAAAGCCAAGAAGGCTGCGAAGAAAGCGGCACCGAAGAAAGCGAAGAAGGCTGCGAAGAAGAAGAGCGGCGCCAAGCGCAAGCCCAACGCGGCTTTCATGAAGCCGATGACGCCCACCGCGTCGCTCGCTGCAGTGATCGGCGGTTCCCCCATGCCGCGCACCGAGGTTACCAAGAAACTGTGGGCCTACATCAAGAGGAACGGCCTGCAGGACAGCAAGAACCGGCGCAACATCAACGCAGACGACAAGCTGCAGGATGTCTTCGGCGGCAAGAAGCAGGTTTCGATGTTCGAGATGACCAAACTGGTCTCACGGCACCTCAAGTAAGCTTCTCCTGCTGAACTCGGCCGCCCGGGCCGGCGGATGCCGGTCCGGGCAGTCGGGCAACCTGCTCCTGCGGCAGCTGCTGTTATTACCAGCCTTGCCTCGGTCCCACGGGGCGAGGGGTTCTCTGCGCTTTTTCGCGCGAGGCACTGAATTTCATGAGCTGCAAGCGCGCTTGTGCCCGTGCCGCCGCACCGGCGCGCAACGCTATATGACCGGAGGCGCCATGTTCGCGTGGATCAGGGAACTCACCGGGCCAGAGCGGAAAACGCTGATCGCCACCTACGGCGGCTGGTCGGTGGACGCTTTCGATTTCATGATCTACACCTTCGTCATCCCCACGCTGATCTCGGCCTGGGGAATGACCAAGGGCGAAGCGGGAATGATTGCCACCTCGGCGCTGCTGATGTCCGCGCTCGGCGGCTGGATAGCCGGCGCGCTGTCCGATCGATTCGGGCGGGTGCGCATGCTGCAGATCACCATCGCCTGGTTTGCCTTCTTTACTTTCCTGTGCGGCTTCACCGGTTCCTTCACTGAGTTGCTGATCGTGCGCAGCCTGCAGGGTCTGGGCTTCGGCGGCGAATGGGCGGTCGGCTCGGTCATGATCGGCGAGATCATCCGCGCCCAGCATCGCGGCAAGGCAGTGGGCACGGTGCAAAGCGGCTGGGCCATCGGCTGGGGTGCCGCCGCGGTGATGTTCACGGTGTTCTTTACGCTGTTGCCGGAGGACATGGCCTGGCGGGCACTATTCTGGATCGGGCTGGCGCCGGCATTGCTGATCCTCTACATCCGCCGCCACGTCAAGGATCCGGAAGTGTTCAGCGCCACGCGCGAGAAAGCCGCGCGGCAGGGCGCGAGCTTCCTCGAGATTTTTTCGCCGCGGTTGCTGCGCACCACGCTGCTCACCAGCCTGATGGCCGCCGGCATGCAGGGCGGCTACTACGCGGTGACCACCTGGTTGCCGACCTACCTGAAGACCGTGCGCGGCTTGTCGGTGATCAATACCGGCGCCTACCTGGTTGTGATCATCGCCGGCGCGCTGGCCGGTTACCTGGTGGCGGCGTGGCTGTCGGACCGCATCGGCAGGCGCAATACTTTTTTCCTGTTCGCGCTGTGCTCGGCGCTCATCGCGGTGATCTACACGCTCATCCCGATCAGCGACGTGACGATGCTGGTGCTTGGGTTTCCGCTCGGGTTCTTCGTGTCGGGAAATTTCAGCGGCGTTGGCGCTTTTTTCACCGAGCTGTTTCCCAGCCGGGTGCGCGGCTCGGGCCAGGGTTTCGCCTACAACTTCGGCCGCGGCATCGGCGCGCTTTTCCCGGCGTTGGTCGGGTTCATGAGCGCGACCATGCCGCTGGGAGCGGCGATCGGACTGTTCGCCGGCATTGCTTACGTTGTGGTGATCATCGCAGTGGCGCTGCTGCCCGAGACCCGCGGCAAGCAACTCGCCGTCTACGACTAGCGTCGGGCCAGAGCTAGAACGAAAACCATTCTCACCGCAAAGACGCAAAGAGCGCAAAGGAAGCAGAAACAAACTGAACGGAAGAAAAACCTCGATAGATGTCAGAGGGTGAGTGCGTGGGATTTCCATGTCTCGCACTTTGATAAAGGCATCTCGTCTTTCTTCGCGTCCTTTGCGTCTTTGCGGTGAAAAATGAATTCACAGCGAAGCGAGGAAGGCGACCAGGGCATCGCGATCGGCCTTCGGCATGGCGCGGAAGGCATCGCGCGACACCGCTGCCTCGCCGCCGTGCCAGAGGATCGCCTCCGCAGCATTGCGCGCGCGGCCGTCGTGAAGCAGCGCGCCATGGCCGTTCACTTTCTCCGACAACCCCAATCCCCATAACGGCGGCGTGCGCCACTCGCTGCCGCCTGCCCGGTAGTCAGGACGGTGGTCCGCCAGGTCCTCGCCCATGTCGTGCAACAGCAGGTCGGTGTAGGGACGGATGGTCTGATTGGCCAGCAGAGGTGCGGCAGGAAATTCGCCGGTCTGCAGTTGCGGAACGTGGCAGACCGTGCAGCGCGCCCCTTCGAAGACTTGCGCACCGCGCACGACTTGCGGGTCGTCCGCATTGCGGCGCGCCGGCACCGCCAGCGTGCGCAGATACGATTCCACCGCCGTCAGCCGCTGGGTCGTGATTTCCGGATTTCCGGCGAACATCATTTCCTTGCAGGTCTTCTGCACCGGGGGGCAGTTCTGTTCCGGGAACAAGTCATTGCTGAGGCCCAGATCGCCGATGAACGCAGCAGCGATCTGCTGCCGCAACGTCGGGTGGTTGGCCTTCAGTCCAAAGCGCCCTACGGCGGCTTTCCCCGCAATCATGTCCCACACCGAGTTTGTCTTGCCGCGGATGCCGTCCTTTGGCTCGCGCCCGGCCAGCGCGACGATGGTCGCATCCGGAATGGCTTCGAGCAGGCCCATGCCGACCAGCGGCGGCGCCATGCGCGGCGAAATCATGATGTCCTCTCCCAGCGGTCCGAACGCCAGGTCGGCGATGCGGACCTGCGGCGTCCGCAGCCGCACGACGTCGCCGTCTGCAAGCGTGACGCTGCGCTCGTTCCAGGCCACCTGCACCGTGGCTTCGGCGGGCAACAGCCGCGGCACGCCGAACGTCTGCAGCTGGTCGCCGTAGTGCGGATGCGGGCTGGGGCCGCCGTGCGCGTTCTCGCCCGGCAGGCTCAGGCGCACGATCAGCGACAGCGCGGAAGCCTCGATGCGGCGGCACAGAAGCTGCGGCGAACTGTCGCGCTCGGGCCCCTGTGGGGGAGCGCTGCACTCGTGTGCGCGTTGCACCGCCGCTTCGCGCGACGGTGCGTCCGGAGAACCGCGGCCGTTTCCGCGATGGCAGGCCACGCAGGAATCGGCGTTGGAAGTCGGCCCGCGGCCCCACATGCCGCCCTCGAACCAGTAGAACGCCCATTGCGTGTTGAAAAACTTGTGGCCTTCGGCAAACAGCTTGAGCGCCTCCCCGTCGAGCGACGGTGCCGGTTGCAGGTAAGCTGCCTCGCTTTCGTCGACGGTGGTAAGAATGCCGCCGGACAACTGCGCGGGATCGAGGCGCGGTGTCTCCGCGGCGACCAGCAGCGCAGCTGCGGGCGCGAGCCAGAGCGAGGACAGGAGCAGGCGACGGAGAAAGGAGGCTGGCCGCATCGGCGATCGCGCGTGACCGGATGAGGTCCATTATGTCATCGGTCGCCGGGCCGTGGGCAGCTTCAGGGTTAGCAGGCTGTTGAAAAAGTCGATGGCCAAACCAATTCTTACCACCAAGACACGAAGGCACCAAGAAGAACTGACAAGGTTTCCAGGTTCCCATTTGCATTCCTTGGTGTCTTGGTGTCTTGGTGCCTTGGTGGTTCATTTTTGGGTTTTTCTCCCTGAACTCTCGGCGTTCCATGCCAATTTCAACAACCTGTTGAGTTACGATAACCAGCCTGACGAACCAGTCGAGGATGACGAAATGAATCAAACACCCATCGCTCCGGGGACGCTGGACAAGCTGCGAGGCGTCTCTACTGCGACGCTGACCACCCAACTGTTCAAGCTGGGATTCCGCAACACGTTTCTTCACGGCGTCAGGCCATTGAATCCGCACCTGCGCATGGTCGGGGAAGCGGCGACGGTGCGTTTCGTGCCGGCACGCGAGGATCTCGCCGGCTTCGATGCGATCGCCACCAACGAGTATCCGCAGCGCAAGGCGATCGACGAGATCCAACCGGGGCAGGTGCTGGTTTTCGACTGCCGTGGCGTGGACTCGGTCGCCGCGGCCGGCGAAATCCTGATGTCGCGGCTGAAAGTACGCGGCGCGGCGGGCGCAGTGACCGACGGCGCAATGCGCGACTACGCCTCGATCCAGAAGTTGGGTTTCCCCGTTTACGCAAAAGGCATGGCTGCGCCGGCACACGTGCACCGCCATCTGGCGGTGGACATGAACATCCCGGTAGGCTGCGCCGAAGTCCTGATCATGCCCGGCGATGTCCTGGTGGGAGACGAGGAGGGCGTGGTATGCATCCCGCGCCACGTGGCGGACCAGGTAGCGCAAAGCGGACAGGAGCTGGAGCATCTCGAGACCTTCGTGCTGGAGAAAATAAAAGCCGGCGCGCCGCTGCGCGGCACCTATCCTCCGGACGAAGCCACGCGCGCCGAATATGAGGCCTGGAGGAAAGGCAGGACGTAGACGGGGACGAGGAATGTGTTTCAGGCTCTAGCTCCAACTACAGCCAAACACAATCGACTTTGCCGTCATCCCCACCAGCCGATCTTGTCTTTTGATTTGCTTCGTGTTCCTTCGTGTTCTTCGTGCCTTCGTGGTGAGATTCTTGGTTTCGGCGTAGCGAAAGAGAGAGCGAGTGTGAATGCAGTATTGTTCGACCTGGGCGCGGTGCTGATCGACTGGAACCCGCGTTATCTCTACCAGCCGCTGTTCAACGGCGACGATCGGGCGATGGAGCGCTTCCTTGCCGAGATCGTACCGCCGGAATGGAACCTTCAGATCGATGCCGGCAAGCCGTTTTCCGAGGCGGTGGCCGAACGCATCCGCGATCACCCGGAGCACGCGGAATTGATCGCGTTGTGGAAAGACGGCTGGACAAAGATGCTGCGCGAACCGATCGCCGAAAGCGTGGCCATCCTCGGCGAGCTGCGGCAGCGAGGACATCGGCTGTATGCGCTGACCAACTGGTCGGCGGAGACGTTTCCGGTGGCCCGCGCCAGGTTCGAGTTTCTCGACTGGTTCGAGGACATCGTGGTGTCCGGAGAAGTGAGGCTGGCGAAACCGGACCCGCGCATTTTCGCGCTGACTATCGAACGCTGCCGGCTCGATCCGGCCCGCACCGTTTTCATCGACGACAGCCCTCGCAACGTCGAGGCGGGGAGCAACGCGGGCATGCATGCACTGCATTTCACCAGCCCTCAACAATTGCGTACCGAGCTGACGCGATTGGGACTGATCTGAAACGTGCCAGTCGGGGAGCGCGCAATCCATCCGCTCCGGCCCAAGGGGGTATTGGTAAAATGCCGGGCGTACACATCAGGCAGACAACGGCATCGCCGGCGTCGCCACCGAAACAAGAACCTGCAAAGGAGTCCCGAATGCGCAAGCTTTTGATCGCAGTTGCCGTCAGCGCGCTCGCCGTGGGCGCGTGCAAGACCATCGATCCGTTCACCGGGGAAGAAAAGTACAGCTCGACGACCAAGGGTGCGGCGATCGGTGCCGGCGCAGGCGCGGTCATCGGCGCGATCAGCGGCAAGGATGCGCAGGATCGCCGCAAGCGGGCATTGATCGGCGCCGGTGTGGGAGCGCTTGCCGGCGGTGCGGTGGGCGCGTACATGGACAAGCAGGAGGCCGATCTGCGCAAGCAGATGCAGGGAACCGGCGTATCGGTAACCCGCCAGGGGGACAACCTCATTCTCAATATGCCGAGCAACATCACTTTCCAGACCGGCAGTGCAGACATGAACGCCTCGTTCTTCAAGGTTCTGGACGGCGTCGCGCTGGTTCTGAAAAAGTACGACAAGACGGTGATTGAAATCGCCGGCCACACGGATAGCGTCGGCGAGACGGATTACAACCAGGCGCTGTCCGAGCGCCGCGCCGGTGCGGTGGCGCAGTACCTGACCAGCAAGGGCATCAAGCAGGAACGCATCATCACCATCGGCGGCGGCGAGAATCATCCGGTGGCGGGCAACGATACCGAAGCCGGACGCGCGCAGAACCGGCGCGTGGAATTGACGCTGCTGCCCTTGAAGCAATGACGGGAGAACCGAATCCATGAGCGTCACCACCGCAAGACGCGTGGCGGAGCAGTCCGTCACGGCATATCAGAACCTCGTCGGAGGCAGATGGCAGCCGGCCTCCGACGGCCGCACGCTGGACATGATCAGCCCCAGCGACGGGCAGGCGTTCGCAACCATCGCGCGCGGCACCAGGGCCGATGTGGACGCTGCCGTCGCGGCCGCGCGCCGTGCCTTCGAGGAGGGCGCGTGGGGCCGCATGACCGCGATCGAACGCGGCCGCCAGATGGCGAAGCTGGGCGAAGCGATCCTGGCGCATCACGAGGAGCTGGCGCAGCTCGAAGCGCGCGACTGCGGCAAGCCGATGAAGCAGGCGCGTGCCGACATCACCGCGGCGGCGCGCTATTTCGAGTTCTACGGCGCGGCGGCCGACAAATTCCACGGCGAAACCATCCCGTTCCTCGAAGGCTATATGGTCACGGTCCTGCGCGAGCCGAAGGGCGTGACCGGCCACATCATTCCCTGGAACTATCCGGCGCAGATGTTCGGCCGCAGCCTGGCGCCCGCGCTGGCGATGGGCAATGCCGTGGTGATGAAACCGGCGGAAGAAGCCTGCGTGGTGCCGCTGCGCCTGGCGCAACTGGCGCAGGACGTGGGTTTCCCCGAGGGGGCGATCAACGTGGTGACCGGCATCGGCGAAGAAGCCGGCGCGGCGCTCTCCAGCCATCCGGGAATCGATTTTCTGTCTTTCACCGGATCGCCCGAAGTCGGCACGCTGGTGCAGAAGGCGGCAGCGGAGAATCACATCGACTGCGTGCTCGAGCTCGGCGGCAAGTCGCCGCAGATCCTGTTCGAGGATGCCGATATCGAAGCAGCGGCGCCGGTGGTGGTGAGCGCCATCGTGCAGAACGGCGGGCAGACCTGCTCCGCGGGCAGCCGCGTGCTGGTCCAGAAGTCCGCCTACGACAGTTTCGTCGCAAGGATCGCGGCCCGATTCACGCAATTGCAGGTCGGCAGCCATGCGATGGATCTGGACTGCGGCCCGCTGATCTCCGCCAACCAGAAGAAGCGGGTGCAGGGCTTTATCGAGCAGGCCAGGAAGGACGGTGTGCCGGTGTTGGCACAGGCACAGATTGCCGACGGCGTGCCGGCGGGGGGTTTCTACGTGGCGCCGATTCTATTCGGCCCGGTGCCGCGCGCAAACCAGTTGGCTTGCGAGGAGGTGTTCGGTCCGGTGCTGTCGATCATCCCGTTCGAAGATGAGGTTGACGCGGTCAAGCTCGCCAATTCCACCGACTACGGGCTGGTGGCCGGCATCTGGACCCGCGACGGAGGGCGGCAGATGCGGGTGGCGAAGAAAATGCGCTGCGGCCAGGTATTCGTCAACGGTTACGGCGCCGGCGGCGGAATCGAGCTACCTTTCGGCGGCGTCAAGAAAAGCGGCCACGGGCGGGAAAAGGGAATTGAGGCATTGCGCGAGTTTTCCCAGGCCAAGACCATCGTCTTCAAGCACGGCTAGAAGCGGACTTCCGAAAAAAGCGCTCACCACGGAGGACACGGAGGAAATTACCTCACCCCCGCCCTCTCCAGCAAGCTGGAGAGGATGCCGACAAGCTACACGCACGCGAAGTAGCGCGTTTCTATCACTCTCTCCACCCGGTGTTGGGGGGAGAGGGAAGGGGAGAGGGGGCGTCCTCCGTGGTAAGTGTTGGTCTATTGACCGACTCGTTGCCCAGATAGCCACACGAAAGTCTGATGAATTTGTTTTTCTGAAGGAGCGCGAGTTGCATCTGATTCGACCGTTCACCGGCCTGCGGCCGGCGCCGCGGCGCGCCGCCGATGTCGCAGCACCGCCTTACGACGTACTTTCGACCGAAGAGGCGCGTGCCCGTGCTGCCGGCAAACAGTGGAGTTTCCTGCACATCTCCAAGCCGGAGATCGACCTGCCGGTCGGCACCGATCCCTACTCGTCCGAGGTGTACGCAAAGGCGGCCGAAAACCTGCGGCGGATGCTGGCGGAAAAAGTGCTGATACGCGACACCGATGCCTGCTACTACGCCTATCGGCTGGTCATGGGCGAGTTGACGCAGACGGGTATCGTCGCTGCCGCGTCGGTGGCCGGCTACGATGCCAACCGCATCCGCAGGCACGAGTTCACCCAGCCCGACAAGGAGGACGACCGGGTGCGCCAGATCGAAGCGCTCAACGCGCAGACCGGGCCGGTATTGATGGCGTACCCGCACGCCCCTGAAGTCGACGCCTTGCTCGGGCAGGCGGCTGCCGGTGAGCCGGTGGTGGAGGTGACCGCGGACACCGGCGTGCACCATACGCTGTGGCGCATCCGCGACCACGCCATGCTCGACCGCTTTACCGGCGCATTCGACGCCTTGCCGGCGCTTTACATTGCCGACGGCCATCACCGTTCGGCGGCGGCTTCGCGGGTGGCCGCCACGCGCCGCGCCGCCAACCCGAAGCACACCGGCACGGAGAGCTACAACCATTTCCTGGCGGTGGCGCTCCCGGATCATCAGATGCGCATCCTGTCGTACAACCGTGTGGTAACCAATCTGAATGGCTTGAGCCGACAGGAGTTCGTATCGAGGCTGGGCAGGAGCTTCGCGATCCACGCTGCCAACGCCGCGGTGATGCCCGGCAAGCCCGGCGAGTTCGGGCTCTACCTCTTCGGCCAGTGGTACCGGCTAAACATCCACCCCGCGCTGGTTTCCACGCAAGATCCGGTGGAACGGCTCGACGTCAGCCTGCTTGCCGATCATGTCCTGGGTCCGATCCTCGGCATCACCGATCCGCGTCGCGACAAGCGCATTGGCTTCGTCGGCGGCATTCACGGCCTTGCCGAGCTGGAAAAGCGCGTGGACAGCGGCGAAATGGCCGTGGCGTTCTCACTGTTTCCGACCCGAATGGAAGACCTGATGGCGGTGGCCGATGCGGGCGAAGTGATGCCGCCCAAGTCCACCTGGTTCGAGCCGAAACTGGCGGACGGGCTGGTGTCGCACGTGCTCGACTAGGCGCGAGGCACGAGGCACGAGGCGCGAGGAAAGTCTTACTTCGTGTTTGCAGGTATGTGCTGATGATTGAAACGACGAACGCGAATGTATCCATGGTTGCCTTGCATCCTACCCTGAGATGCATGCAATGCTTCTCGTGCCTCACGCCTCGCACTTCACGCCTTGTGCCTCGTGCCTCGCGCCCAGTTCCCCCCGGCGTAACAAGGCGTTACAATGCAGGTCAATTGGGCAGCACAAGACCCGTTTCTGGATTGGGTCCGATCTCGTCGGACCTCGGCCGGGCAAAATAACCAAGCATCCAAGCGCCCAACCGGAGGAGTACCTTTTGAAGCCCACGGACATTGCTGTACCCGACTATTTCCACAAGGTCGTGGATTGTCAGTGGGCGTGTCCCGCCCATACCCCCGTCCCCGAATACATCCGGATGATCGCTGCCGGGCGCCACAGCGACGCCTACATGGTCAATTGGGAATCCAATGTCTTCCCCGGCATCCTCGGGCGCACCTGCGATCGTCCGTGCGAACCGGCGTGCAGGCGCGGGCGCGTGGAGGAGAGTAACGGCGAGAAGCCCGAGCCGGTCGCCATTTGCCGCCTGAAGCGCGTCGCCGCCGACAACAAGGACGACATCCGTCCGCGACTGCCGAAAGCGCCGGAGAAGAAAAACGGCAGGCGCATCGCCTGCATCGGCGCCGGCCCGGCCTCGCTCACCGTAGCGCGCGACTTGGTGCCGCTCGGCTACCACGTGGTCGTGTACGACTCGGATGCCCGGGCCGGAGGCATGATCCGCACCCAGATCCCGCGCTTTCGGCTCCCCGAGTCGGTGATCGACGAGGAAGTGGGCTATGTCCTCGACATGGGCGTGGAGGTCCGGCTCGGCCGCCGCGTGGACAGCATGAAGTCCCTGCTTGCCGAAAGTTACGACGCGATCTTCGTCGGCAGCGGCGCGCCGCGCGGGCGTGATCTCGACATTCCCGAGCGCAAGGAGGCGGCGAAGAACATTCACATCGGCATCGACTGGCTGGCGAGCGTTTCCTTCGGCCACACCGACAGGATCGGCAAGCGCGTGATCGTGCTCGGCGGCGGCAACACCGCGATGGATTGCTGCCGCACCTCGCGGCGCCTCGGCGGCGAGGACGTCAAGGTGATCGTGCGCAGCGGTTTCGAGGAGATGAAGGCCTCGCCCTGGGAAAA
>DASYUW010000240.1:0-19101 GCA_036000845.1 Burkholderiales bacterium | reverse complement strand
GAACAGCACCACGCGGACGTCGTTGTCCCAGTCCTGCCCGATCACCAGGCTTTCCACCACTTCGTCGAGTTGCTCGACCTGGCGATAGATCTCGGCGGTGCCGATGCGTACACCACCGGGATTGAGCGTGGCGTCCGAGCGCCCGTAGATGATGGCTGTGCCGCGCGGGGTCAGTTCCATGTAATCACCATGGCACCAGGTATCCGGGAAACGCTCGAAGTACCCGGCGCGGTACTTGGCGCCGTCTGGATCGTTCCAGAAATAGATGGGCATCGAAGGGAAGGGCGCGGTGCACACCAGTTCGCCCTTCGCGCCGACGAGCGCGTTGCCGTCGTCATCGAAGACCTGCACGTTCATTCCAAAGCCGCGGCACTGGATTTCTCCCCGGTACACTGGAGAGGTCGGGTTGCCGAGCACGAAGCAGGACGCGATGTCGGTGCCTCCGGAAATCGAGGACAGCAGGACGTCTTTTTTGATCGCGCGATAGACATAGTCGAATCCCTCCGGCACCAGCGGCGAGCCGGTCGAGGTGATGGTCTCGACCGAGTCCAGCCGGTGGGTATCCATCGGCCTGGCGCCGGCCTTGTTGAGCGCGTCGATGTATTTGGCGGAGGTGCCGAACAGGGTCATGCGCTCTTCGTCGGCGAAGTTGAACAACACGCTCGGTCCGGGATGGAAAGGCGAACCGTCGTACAGGAGCAGCGTCACACCTGTGGCGAGGCCGGAAGCAAGCCAGTTCCACATCATCCAGCCGCAGGTGGTGAAGTAGAACAGACGGTCGCTGCATTTCAGATCGGTGTGAAGCTGATGTTCCTTGAGGTGCTGCAGGAGCGTGCCGCCGGCGCCGTGCACGATGCATTTAGGCACGCCGGTTGTGCCGGAGGAGTAGAGAATAAGGAGCGGCTGGTCGAATGGCAGGCGCCGGAACGCAATTTCGCGGCCGCGATACGGTCCGACGAAGTCGGAGAGATGTACCGCGTGCCCGATGCCGGATACGTCGGGTTGCTCCCGGGTGTAGGAGACGATCACCGTGCGGGTCAAGGTCGGCAGGTTCCTTGCGATCTCGGCAATGCGCGGCAGGGTATCGTGGGTCTTGCCGTTGTAGTAGTAGCCCTCGACTGCGAACAGCACCTTGGGCCCGATCTGGCCGAAACGGTCGAGGACGCCCAGCGCGCCGAAGTCCGGTGAACACGACGACCAGATCGCACCGAGGCTGGTGGTGGCAAGCATGAAGATGATGGTCTCGGGCATGTTCGGCATGAAGGCCGCGACCCGCTCGCCTTCCTTCACGCCTGCGGCCGACAACGCCTGCGCCGTGCGCGAAACCGCGTCGTACACTTCGGCGTAGCTCATGCGACGGCGCACCTTGTCCTCGCCCCAGAACACCATCGCGGTGTCGTCGTCGCGCCGCCGCAGCAGGTTCTCTGCAAAGTTCAACCGCGCATCCGGGAACCACTTCGCCCCCGGCATCTTGTGACCATCGACCAGAACACGCTCGCCGCGAGTCTCGGCCACCACACCGCAGAAATCCCAGATGGCCGCCCAGAATTGCTCCGGTTCGCGCACCGACCAGTCGTAGAGCTGCTGGGAATCCCTGACCCCGGCGTTCCAGCGCTGGTTGACCAGGTGGATGAAACGCGTGATGTTGGAGCGGGCGATGCGTTCCCTGGACGGCTGCCACAGGATGCTGGGTGATTGGGCCATGATTTAGTCAGGGCGTAAAAAGTGAAAACCCAACGCAGTGGCGCGGAGGAAATGGAGTTCGCAGAGGGAAAGCAGGCTCAGAATTCATCACTAAATTGCGAATTGTCGTTTGCAAAATATGTTCTGCGCCCTCGTTGTTCTTCTCTGCGCCCCTGCGTTGGGTGTTGACCTAATCTATTCAGGGCGCATTTGCGGGAAAAGTATCACGTCCCGTATCGAAGGGCTGTCGGTGAACAGCATCACCAGTCGATCGACGCCGATGCCTTCGCCCGCAGTGGGCGGCAGGCCGTACTCGAGCGCGCGCACGTAATCGGCGTCGTAGTACATGGCTTCCTCATCGCCGGCCTCCTTGGCTCTGGCCTGCTCCAAGAAACGTTCGGCCTGATCTTCCGGGTCGTTCAGTTCCGAGAATCCGTTCGCCATCTCGCGGCCGGTGATGAACAGCTCAAAGCGGTCGGTGACCGCCGGGTTGGCGTCGTTGCGGCGGGCCAGCGGCGAAACGTCGGTCGGATGAGCGACGATGAAGGTCGGCTGGATGAGCTTGTCCTCCGTGGTTTGCTCGAACAGTTTGAGTTGCAACAATCCGAGGCCGTCTGTAGCGAAGACCTCTACTTTGAAAGCATCGAGCGCCGAGCGCAGGTACGCGGTGTTGCCAAGTTCCGCCAATGGGTGTTTCGGGTTGTACTTGGCGATGGCCTCGGCCATGGTCAGCCGATCGAAGCGTTTGCCCAGGTCTATGGTTTCGCCCTGATAGCTGAGTGTGAGTATGCCGAGCACTTCCCGTGCGACCTGCCGCACCAGTTCCTCGGTGAGATCCATCAGATAGTTGTAGTCCTGGTAGGCCTCGTAGAACTCGAGCATGGTGAACTCCGGATTATGCCGGGTCGAGATGCCTTCGTTGCGGAAATTGCGATTGATCTCGAACACCTTCTCGATTCCGCCCACCACCAGCCGCTTGAGGTACAGCTCGGGCGCGACGCGCAGGTAGAGGTCCATGTCGAGGGCGTTGTGATGCGTGACGAACGGCCTTGCCGCCGCACCGCCGGGGATGGGCTGCATCATCGGCGTTTCGACTTCGAGATAACCGCGCGCGACGAAGAATTCGCGCATCGCCTGGATCATACGGGAACGGATCTTGAACACGCGTTGCGTTTCGGGATTCGTGATCAGATCGAGATAGCGCTGGCGGTATTTGGCTTCCTGGTCGGCCAGGCCGTGAAACTTCTCAGGCAAAGGCCGCAGCGACTTCGCGAGCAGACGCACGCCGGTTGCCTTGACGGTGAGTTCGCCGGTCTTGGTCTTGAACAGCGTTCCGGTCGCGCCGATGATGTCGCCGAGGTCCCAGTGCTTGAATGCAGCGTGCACCGCTTCGCCAGTCACGTCGTTGGTGACGTAGATCTGTATGCGCCCGGACATGTCCTGAATGGTGGCAAAGCTCGCTTTGCCCATCACGCGCTTGAGCATCATCCTACCGGCAACCGTGACTTCGACTTTCAGCGGCTCCAGTTCCTCATTTGACTTGGCTCCGTAGTCGCAATGCAGGTCGGCGGCGAGGTGGCGGCGGCGGAAATCGTTGGGAAAGGCGCTGCCTTGCGAGCGCAACTCGCGCAGCTTGGCACGCCGCTCCTCGACGATCTGGTTGGTGTCCTGCTGCTTGTTCGTCTCGTTGTCGGTCATTTTTTGCCCTGGAGGCAAAGGCGTATCAGGCAAGGCAGATCAAAATCTCACCACGAAGACACGAAGAACACGAAGGAGCACCAAGAAAAACGCTTCAAAATGATCATGATTGTTTATTGCAACGGTTCGCTCGTTGGTTTTCTTCGTGTTTCTTTGTGTTCTTCGTGTCTTCGTGGTAAGCCTTTGAATTTCGCTCGTGCGGCGCTCTGTGATTCAAAGTTTCGTTAGACACCTTGTTTCAGGCTGGCCTCGATGAACGGATCGAGGGCGCCGTCGAGCACCGCCTGGGTGTTGCCGATCTCGACGTTGGTACGCAGGTCCTTGATGCGCGACTGGTCGAGCACGTAAGAACGGATCTGGTGTCCCCAGGCGATATCGGTCTTTGAATCCTCCATGGCTTGCTTTTCTTCGTTGCGCTTGCGCAGTTCGAGTTCGTACAGGCGCGCTTTCAGCATTGCCATCGCCTCGGCACGGTTGCGGTGCTGCGAGCGGTCGTTCTGGCACTGCACGACAATACCGGTCGGCAAATGGGTGATGCGGATCGCCGAGTCGGTCTTGTTGATGTGCTGGCCGCCGGCGCCGCTGGCACGAAAGGTGTCGACGCGCAGATCCGCGGGGTTGATCGCGATCTCGATGGTGTCGTCCACCTCCGGATAGACGAAAACGCTGGCGAACGAGGTATGGCGGCGCGCATTGGAGTCGAACGGGGACTTGCGTACCAGGCGGTGCACGCCGGCTTCGGTGCGCAGCGTGCCATAGGCGTAGTCGCCGTTGACCCTGAGTGTGGCGCTCTTGATCCCGGCAACTTCTCCAGAGGATTCTTCCAGCACCTCGACCCTGAAGCCGCGGCGCTCACAGAACTTGAGGTACATGCGTTCCAGCATCGATGCCCAGTCCTGGGCCTCGGTTCCGCCCGATCCGGACTGGATGTCCAGGAAGCAGTTGTTCGGATCCATGGGGTTGGAGAACATGCGGCGGAACTCCATGCTCGCCACGATCTTGTCCATCGCGGAGACGTCGTCGGCAACGGCGTTCAGGGTGGCGTCGTCGTTCTCTGACCGCGCCATCTGGAACAGCTCGCGCGCATCCTTGAGCCCCTGGTCGAGCTTTTCCAGCGTCGTGACCACCGCTTCCAGGTTCTTGCGCTCGCGCCCGAGGTCCTGGGCGCGTTTGGCGTCGTTCCAGAAGGCGGGGTCTTCGGTCAGCTTGACGACTTCGAGCAGACGGTTGCGTTTGCCGTCGAAGTCAAAGATACCTCCGCAGTTCCTTGGCTCGGGTATCGAGGTCCTCGAGTTGTTTTTCGATGGCGTTGAGTCGTTCTGCTTCCATTTGGGATTCCGATCCGGGGGTTGAGACGAAGGTAAGGTGCGTGTCATTTTAACTGATGTCGCGCACCGGGCAGTTCGTCATGTGAACGACAAGGCGAGAACCAGACCAACCGCGACCACGGCCATTGACCCGGCGCAACGCGCAAACAGCGGCCGGCCGCCGACAATCAGCACCATGCCGAGCTTGAAAACGATGTTCGCCCCGATCGCCAGCACTACGGCGATCGCCACCTCGCGAGCCTCGACCATGCCGATACCGAAAAGCCGCAGGCTCGACAGCGTAATTGCGTCCACGTCGGTGAGGCCGGCAACCAGTGCCACCGCATAAAGCCCGGCAGCGCCGGCGAGGTCCGAAAGCCAGGCCGAAAGCAGCAGCACCACTGCGTAGACTGCACCAAAGGTCAGCGCAATGCGCAGGTCGGCAGGATTCTTGATTTTCGGGATCGGCGCCGTGTCGTCGCGCTCCTGACGGGCATGCATATAGGCCAGGCTCGCCAGGCCAAGCAACAGGCCGCCGCCGAGGATTGGCAGCAGCGTTCCCAGCAGCCCCGGGGAAACGAAAGCGGTGAGCGCCCCCAGCCGCACCAGCAGCACGAGGTTGGCCAGCACGATGACCATTACGGCCATGCCGCGAAGGGTTTCCTGGGCCCGGGCATGGCGGGCGTAAATCAGCGTGGTGGCGGTGCTGGACACCAGCCCACCGAGCAGTCCAAGCAAAGGCGCGCCGTAACGCAGGCCGATCAGGCGCACGGCAACATAACCGGCGAGGCTGACTCCGGAAATGAGAACTACCATGGTCCAGATCTGGTAGGGGTTAAGCGCGCCGTAAGGGTCGAAATCCCGATCCGGCAGGATGGGCAGCACAATGAACATCAGCACCGCGAACTGCAGGATCGAAATCAGGTCGCGACGCTCGAGCCCCTCGGTGATGCCGCGCAATTCGGTCTTGAAGTACAGCAGGCTGGTGGTGACGATCGCCAGCATCACCGCCAGCGTCTGGTACTCGAACCACGTCATGACTGCCAGCCCGTAGCACAGCAGCAAGGCTACGACCGTGGTGGTGCCGGGGTCGTGCTGTTCCGGGTCGCGGGTGTTGGCGGTGACGATCATTACTGCGATGATCAGCAGCCCGATGATCAGAATTGCAGGCGAGCCGGTCTCATCGCTGAGCAGCGCGGCCACCGCAGCGAACAGCGCGGTGAGGCCGAAGGTGCGCAACCCGGCTTTGGTACCCGGGTGGCGTTCGCGTTCCAGCCCGATCAGCAGGCCGATGGCGAGGCTGGTGGCGAAGGCGGGCAACCGCTCCAATTCCGTGCCCTGCAGCCAGTAGAAGTCCACGCCTTTCTCCTTAGATGCCGCCTGGCTGCCAGTGATCCAACACCAGTTGCACCGAGCGCATGCCGTTGAACTCGTTGACCTGTACACGGTAAACCGCGGACACGCGCGAGGGAAGGGTTGCCTCTCGGCCAAACAGGATGGCATTGAACGCCGGTTCGGCCGGCGTGCGGCGAAGGCGCAGCTTCAGGTGGCGGCCGCCGACGACTTTCTGTTCCGTCACCTCGAATTCGTCGAAGAACGATGGGGGCGCGAAACCCTGGCCCCAAACTTGAGCGGCGAGCAGCTCCGCAAACGTCAGGCTGACGTCTTCCGGCTCGAGCACGCCGTCGGTTTCGATTACGCGCTCGAGGTCGGCAGGTGTGAGCAGTTCGCGTACGGTCTGTTCGAACGCATTCTCGAATGCGGCCATGTCGGCGCTGCGCACCGTAAGTCCCGCCGCGGCGGCGTGGCCGCCGAAGCGCAGGATCAAGCCGGGATGACGCTTCGACACCAGATCGAGTGCATCGCGCAGGTGCAGGCCCGGTATCGAGCGACCCGAACCTTTCGCTTCGCCGTCGCCGCCGGGTGCGAACGCGATCACGGGCCGATTGAAGCGCTCGCGCAGGCGCGCGGCCAGGATCCCGACGACGCCCTGATGCCAGGTCGGGTCGTACAGGCTCAGGCTGTAGGTGTTGGCGGGTGCGATTCGCTCCATCAGCGTTAGCGCGGCTTCCTGCATACCGGCTTCGATGTCGCGGCGCTCGCGGTTGAGCGCGTCGAGCTGTGCCGCCAGTCCGGCGGCGCGGCCGCTATCGCGCGCCAGCAGGCACTCAATGCCGACGCTCATGTCGGTAAGTCGCCCGGCGGCGTTGAGCCGCGGTCCGAGGACGAAACCAAGGTCGTAAGCCGAGACGCGCGCCGGATCGCGCCCAGCCATCCGCAACAACGCGGCGATGCCGGGGCGGGCGCGGCCGGCGCGAATGCGCTTCAGACCCTGGTCTACCAGGATGCGGTTGTTGTTGTCCAGCCGCACCACGTCGGCGACAGTGCCAAGCGCAACCAGGTCCAGCAGGTCTGCGAGGTTGGGCTCGTTGCGGCCGTCAAACCAGCCACGCGCGCGCAACTCGGCGCGCAGCGCCAGCAGCACGTAGAACATCACGCCCACCCCCGCCAGGTTCCTGCTCGGGAAATGGCAGCCCGGTTGATTCGGATTGACGATACACGCCGCGGCGGGCAGTTGCGCGGCGGGCAGATGGTGATCGGTGATGAGCACCTGGATGCCGAACCGGCGCGCCGCTTCGACGCCGTCGATGCTGGCGATGCCGTTGTCGACCGTGATCAGGAAGTCGGGCCGGCGCGCCGCTGCCAGGACAACGATCTCCGGCGTGAGGCCATAGCCGTACTCGAAGCGGTTGGGCACCAGGTATTCCACCTGAGCGCCAAGGCTTTGCAGACCGATCATCCCGAGCGCGCAGGCTGTGGCGCCGTCGGCGTCATAATCGGCGACGATCAACAGCCGTTGTTCGGCGGCGATCGCATCGGCAAGCAGGTACGCCATCGCGACGCAGTTTTTCAGGCGGTCGACCGGGACCAGCCCATTGAACGACGTATCGAGTTGCTGCGGCGTGCTCACGCCCCGCGCAGCATAGACGCGTGCCAGCACCGGATGCACGCCGCTCGCACGCAGCATATCGAAAGCGGGCTGCGACACGCTGCGGGTTACGATGCGCGGTGTGCTCATGCAAGCCGTGCCGAGTCGTACCGGTGCAGAACCTCGCGGGCGTGGTGAGCCAGCAAGCGTGGCCTCTTCCATACCTGCCAGCGAGCGCCGCGCATGACCGACCACTCGTGTCTGTGGCCGTCGGCGACGGTCGCGATTACCACCTTGCCGATCCTGCCCCGTCGCAACCAGTCGAAAATCGGTGCGAACCACCGCGTTTCCAGTGTTTCAAGCGCATGCCGCCAGCCGGCAACGTTGCCGCGCATGAATTCGCGCTCCGCGTCTCGAAGATCGACAAGCGTGTTGTTCCCGGCAGCGAGTGCGCCGCCGCCGGGAAGCGGGGCAGAGTTGATGCCAGCGAGCCGTGCCAGACCCACGGCAAGAGGATCGTCGCCCTGCGTCGCATCGAAGGTGCTGGCGACAGCAGGCAGGGTGCCGCCGCCCCAGAACCACAGGCTGTTCACCACCGCCAAACCGCGATCTTCGCGCGTCGTGTTGACCGGATGGGCGTGCAGCAGCATCTGCACTTCATTGAAAATGCGGTGCCAGCGCAGGCGTTGCTCACCTTCGGGGAGCAGACGATTGACATCGCGGCCGACCGTCTGCTTCAGTGTGACGGTGCGGATCTGTGGTGCTTGCGGCATCTTCAAGTACCAGCGCCGCGGATGCGGCGCGTGAAACACAATACCCTCCGCTTCGAACTGGCGATTGAGCACCCCCGTCAGTTCGTACGATTCGTCCTCGGCGATCTCGAGGGTTTCCGGAGCCAGCAGGATCAGTCCGTCGTTGTGCAAGCGCAGATGTACCGGGTCGGCCCGCAACCAATAGGCTGCGCCGGGTTCTCCGCCGTCGCCGGCATAGGCGACCGGCGCGACCGGCCAGTCGGTCTGCTTTTGCACTCCGAAACGCTCGCAGAGCCAGGCGGGCTCATTTTCGCATGAGCTGTCGGCCGCGCTGCCGCGGCTCAAGAGCATTTCCAGCGCCGGCAGTCTCAGCCCGGAATAGGAGTCCGTATCGCCCGTGTCGGGCCAGAACAGGGAAGGAACAAACAGGGTGACGGTGCGCACGGGAGAGGTGGCTGGAACTGCGCCGAGTTTAGCACGCGACATCGGAGCCGCGCCGCAGACGGGGTATGGGCCGCTTAGTCATCCGCGCCGGAATGTGGCAGACTTTGCGTCGCCACCGGACCACGCCACCCCGCTTATTTGAACATTTCATGTTGACGCCGTACGAGCTGTTCGTCGGGCTGCGCTACACGCGCGCCAAGCGGCGCAATCATTTCATCTCCTTCATTTCCATCACCTCGATGCTGGGCGTCGCGCTGGGCGTCGCGGCATTGATCGTCGTGCTCTCGGTGATGAACGGATTCCAAAAGGAGCTGCGCACGCGGATTCTGGGTGTTGCGTCGCACGTGCAGATCATGGGCCTGGACGGAAAGCTGTCCGACTGGCGGAAAATCGCCTGGGAAACGCGAAGCCATCCGGAAGTGGCCGCGGCTGCGCCGTACATCGCGGCGCAGGGGCTGATTTCCAACCGCGGAACCGTGCAGGGCACGCTGGTGCGCGGAGTTCTGCCCGCCGCCGAAGCAAAAGTCGCCGACGTAGGCCAGCACATGCGCTCGGGCAGCATGGACGATCTGAAGTCCGGACGCTTCGGCATCGTTCTCGGCATCGATCTGGCGATGAGCGTAGGCGCCCGCGTGGGCGACAAGATCGTGCTGATCGCGCCGCAGGGACAGGTGACGCCCGCGGGCATCCTGCCGCGGCTCAAGCAGTTCGAAGTGGTCGGGATTTTCGAAGTGGACATGGCCGAATACGACGCCGGCCTTGCATTCATGCACCTCGAAGATGCCCAGAAGCTCTATCGCCTGGAAGACAAGGTCTCGGGGGTGCGGCTCAAGCTCCACGACCTGTTCAAGGCCCCGCTGGTGGCGCGCGACCTGATGCGCACGCTAAGCAGCGACATCTATGCTACCGACTGGACGCGCAGCCACGCGAATTTCTTCCGTGCCGTGCAGATCGAGAAGCGGGTGATGTTCATCATCCTGGTGCTCATCGTCGCGGTGGCGGCGTTCAACATAGTTTCCACGCTGGTGATGGCGGTCACCGACAAGCGCGCCGACATCGCCATCCTGCGTACCCTGGGGGCCGCGCCGGGCGAGATCATGCAGATTTTCATCATTCAGGGCGCGTTGATCGGCGCAGTCGGAATGATCGCCGGGGTGGTCGGCGGCGTACTGCTGGCGGCGAACATCGAGGTCGTCATCCCGGCGATCGAGCGCGTCCTGGGAATCCAGTTTCTCGCCAAAGATGTGTACTACATCAGCGACCTGCCCTCCGACCTGCATCTGCAGGACGTGGTCGTGATCGGACTGACTTCATTCGGTCTGAGCCTGCTGGCAACGATCTATCCCAGCCTGCGCGCATCGCGGGTGAATCCGGCCGAAGCCTTGCGCTATGAGTGAGGCCGCTCTCTCCTGCCGAAACCTGCAGAAAACATTCCGCCAGGGCGAGTACGCCGTCCCCGTGTTATTGGGCATCGACATCGACGTCGCGCGTGGCGAAACGGTTGCGATCGTCGGTGCGTCGGGCTCCGGCAAGAGCACGCTGCTCCACCTGCTTGGCGGACTCGACGCCGCGAGCGCGGGAGAAGTCACCGTGCTCGGCCACCGGCTGGACTCGTTGAACGAGAAGGAAAAGGGAAGATTGCGCAACCGCGCACTCGGTTTTGTCTACCAGTTTCACCACCTGTTACCGGAGTTCACTGCGCTGGAGAACGTGGCGATGCCGCTGCTGATCCGGCGCCTGGAGCCGGCAGAGGCCGGCAAGCGCGCAACCGGGATCCTGCAGCGGGTCGGGCTGGGTGCACGCATGACGCATACGCCGGGAGAACTTTCCGGGGGCGAACGCCAGCGCGCGGCGCTGGCACGCGCGCTGGTCACCGAACCGGCCTGCGTGCTCGCCGACGAGCCCACCGGCAACCTCGACCGTCACACTGCGGAAGGCATGCTGGACCTGATGCTCGAACTGAACCGCGATTTCGCCACCAGTTTCGTGGTGGTAACCCACGATCCGACGATTGCGGCGAAGATGCAGCGAACGCTGCGGCTGGAGGACGGAAAGTTAAGATAGGGCCGAGCGCCGGGGCGCGAGGGCTGAGTCAAGAACTACTCGAACCTCGGCCCTCGTACCTCGGACCTAGTATTCGACCGGTATCGGATCGAGCGAGCGCCACAAATACCACGTGGCCACGGTGCGCCACGGTTGCCACTCGTTGGCGATCTGGCGCATCTTCAGCTTCGAGAGCGGTTTGCTGTTGTTGTAGTGCAGGCCCATAGCGCGTTGCAGGCCGATGTCGTCCACCGGCAGGATATTGGGGCGCATCATGAAAAAGATCAGGAACATCTCCGCAGTCCAGCGCCCGATTCCTTTGACCCTGGTGAGTTCGGCAATAAGTTGCTCGTCGTCGTGGTCGCTCCAGCGCTCGATGTCCAGCGAGCCGTCGAGAAAATGTTCGGCCAGATCGATCAGGTAAGCGGACTTCTTGCTGGACAAACCGCAGGCACGCAGCTTCGACGGGTCCATGCGCACGATGGTCGCCGGTCCGAGCGATCCGACCGATTCCAGCAGTTTCTGCCACACGCTTTCCGCCGTCTGCACCGATATCTGCTGGCCGATAATGGAGCGTGCCAGCGTCATGAAGGCGTCGCCGCGGCTTTGCAGCTGCGGCCCTTCATGGTTGCGGATCAGCACTTTCAGAATGGAATCGCGGCTCGCCAGATCGCGAGTGGCATCATTCCAGTAGGATGGCGTCATGATTCAACAGATGCTCGCCTGGCTGCCGAGTCGGACGTCATTTGGGGAGGGGATGTATTTGAGTATACACGCCAATCCCGGCGCGCAACAGAATGCGCCGCGCCTGTCATTTTCTTGCTGCGAAGATACGTATGCGCCGGCGCTTTTTCCACGACAGCATGACGTGTACCCGCCACGCGGCGATCACCAGCAGATAGCCGCAAACGGCGAGGATCAGGGCGAGCAGGAACAGGCCAAGAACAAACGGCTTGCCCATCGCAGCCAGCCAGTTGAGCAACGCCGGTATCCATTCCACGACCGGCAAGCCGAGCAGATCCAGATCGCCGCCGGGAAGGACATGGCCATTGCCGCCGGTGACGAACATGCCGAGCTTGTAGGCGATGTAATAAAGCGGAACGATGGTGAACGGGTTGGTGTACCAGGTAAGGATCACAGCCACGGGCAGGTTGACACGGAAAAAGATCGCTAGAAGCGCAGCCGAAAGCATTTGCAGCGGTCCCGGCACCAGTCCGCAGAACAGACCGACGGCCGCGCCGCCCGCCACCGACTTGCGGTTCAGGTGCCACAGGTTGGGGTGATGCAACGCCGCGCCGAAAAAACGAATGTGCCGGTTCTGTCGGACGCTTTCGTGGCTCGGGAGGTACTTGCGGAAAAACTTGCGTGGCATGAAGGTAGCGAATTGTACCGGAACCGCTTCCTATGATCTTTAACATTGCCGCCCTGATTGCCGGCGCCTGGTGGCTGCATCAACAGCCCCTGCTTCCTGATTTGACCGGCGCGGCGGTACTGGTTCCTTTGACGGCGCTGTGGCTGCTCGCTCGGCGCAGAAATAGTGAAGCCGCAGGAATGGTAGCGCGCACCATTGCCGCGGCCGCCTTTGCGATCGCCGGGTTCTTCTGGTCGGCCGCGATGGGGCATTGGAGTCTTGCACACGCGCTGCCGGAACTCTGGGAAGGGCGGGATATCGAGTTGTCGGGGGTCATTGCCGAAATGCCCCAACCTGCCGAGCGCGGTGTGCGCTTCGTCTTCGATGTTGAAAGGATGTACACGCCGGGTGCGGACGTGCCCCCGCGGATTTCCCTCACCTGGTATCAGGCGGGCGACACCGCACTGGCCCCAGATCTGCACCCGGGACAACGCTGGCGGTTTAGCGCGCGCCTGCGACGCCCGCATGGCAACGCCAATCCGGGCGGATTCGATTTCGAGGCGTGGATGCTGGAGCGCGGCATACGCGCGGTCGGATATGTGCGAGCCGATGCGCCCGCGGTACTGATCGTGGCGCCGGTGAACCGCCCTGCATATCTTCTTGAGCGCGCGCGCGAAGCGGTGCGCGCCAGGCTGCTGCGTGCGCTCGATGGCCGGCCTTACGCCGGGGTGATCGTTGCCCTTGCGGTGGGCGACCAGCGCGCCATTCCGCCGTCGCAGTGGAGGGTTTTCACGCGCACCGGCGTCAATCATCTGATGAGCATTTCCGGGCTGCATATCACCATGGTCGCAAGCCTTGCGTACCTGCTGGTGTTGCGATTGTGGCGTCGGTCGGAAATCCTGACCCTGCGCCTGCCCGCAGCGCGCGCAGCCGCCGCTGCCGGACTTGCGGCAGCGCTTGCCTATGCGGCGCTGTCGGGATTCGCGGTGCCGGCGCAGCGCACCGTATTCATGCTGGCGATCGTGGGAGTGGCGCTCTGGCTGGCTTGGCTGACGCGACCGCTCGCAGTGCTGGCAGCGGCGGCGGCACTGGTGATCGTGCTCGATCCCATGGCGGTGATGTCCGCCGGGTTCTGGCTGTCTTTCGGCGCGGTCGCGGTGATCATGCTGGCCGGCGGTGGCCGCATCGGCCGGTTTTCCTGGCTGGGCGCGTGGGCTCGGACCCAGTGGGCGGTCACGCTGGCGCTGGTGCCGCTGTTGCTGGCGATCTTTCAGCAGGTTTCGCTGGTGTCGCCGATCGCAAATGCGGTTGCGATTCCGCTGGTCAGTCTGGTCGTGGTGCCGCTTACGCTGCTCGCCGCCGTTCTGCCGCTCGATTGGCTCGCGTACGCCGCACACGCGGTCATGGCGCTTTGCATGAGCGTGCTGGAAACGCTCGACCGTGTACCCGACGCGGCCTGGCAGCAACATTCACCGCCATCCTGGGCAGTGCCACTGGCGATGCTTGGCGCGCTCTGGATGCTGCTGCCCCGGGGTTTTCCGGCGCGTTGGGTGGGTGCCGGACTCATGCTGCCGCTGTTTCTGTGGTTGCCTCCGCGGCCGTCGCCCGGCGAGCTGTGGCTGACCGTACTCGATGTCGGGCAGGGGTTGGCGGTAGTGGTGCGCACCCAGGAGCACGCGCTGCTCTACGACACCGGGCCGGCATTTTCGGATCAGGTGAGCGCCGGCGAACGCATCGTGGTGCCTTACCTGCGCGCAAGCGGCGTACGCCGCCTGGACGGTGTCATCGTAAGTCACGACGATCTCGACCACAGCGGCGGGGCACTGGCGGTGTTGCATGCGATGCCGGTACAGTGGTTGTCGTCCCCGCTGTCCGAGGTTCATCCAGTCAGCGAAGCAGCGGCACACAGGCGGCGGTGCGGCGCCGGAGAGCGCTGGGAGTGGGACGGCGTGGCCTTCGAGATGCTGCATCCCGATGCCGAAAGTTATAATGAGTTCGATCTCAAGGACAACGATCGCAGTTGCGTCCTCAGGATCGTTTCACCTTACGGGGCCGTGTTGCTGCCGGCCGACGTCGAACGACGCAGCGAACTCAGGCTGCTGCGCAATTTCCCGGGGAGCTTGTCCGCAGACGTGCTGATCGCACCCCATCATGGCAGCCGCACGTCCTCCACGCCGGAATTCGTGCGCGCGGTGGCGCCGCGGCTGGTCGTCTTTGCGGTCGGATACCGCAACCGCTTCGGGCATCCGCACCCGGCCGTCATGCGCCGTTACCGCGAACAGGGAAGTGGATTGGTTCGCACCGATATGGCCGGGGCGGTGCTGGTCAGAATGAGCAGTTCAGGGATCGAGACGTCGGGCTGGAGGCAGCTCCAGCGGCGTTACTGGCAAGGTCGTTGATTTCGGTTAACGGTACATGGTCAAGGTCAGGGAAATTACCCGCGATATCGCATCCGCCGAATGGTTGGAGGTGGTGACCTTACGCCTGTCACAGACCGAGCGCGAACTGGTGGTGCGCGCCGACCTATGGGCGCAGGACCACTACGCCGACAGCCTGAACCCCGCCGGCACGCGCTGGATCGAGCACGTGCGTGCCGCCGTCGGCGTACTCAGCGCGCTGCGCGTCGACGGGGAAGCCATTGCGGCGACACTTTTGCTCGGAGCGCCGGTGTCGTCCCGTGCACAGCGCGAAGCCCTGGTGGCACACTTCGGGCCTGCGATTGCCGCGCTGGTGGAAGGCGTGTCGAGCATGGCGCTGATCCAGGTGCTGCGCGGTCGGGTCGAGTCCGGTCCTCGCCAGACCGATCGGGCGGCGCAGCTCGAGTCGCTGCGTAAGATGCTCCTGGCAATGGTTCAGGACGTGCGGGTCGTACTAATCAAGCTGGCCGATCAGGTGCAACTGCTGCGGGAGCTCGCCGCATCGGGCGACGCGCAGGCTCGCGAGAACGCCGCCGGCGATACCATGGACCTGTTCGCGCCGCTCGCCAACCGGCTCGGCGTGTGGCAGATCAAGTGGGAGCTGGAGGACCTGGCGTTTCGCTGCCTCGATCCGCACACCTACAAGAATCTCGCGCGCCAGCTGGACGAGAAGCGCGTGGATCGCGAGACCTACATCGTCAACGTGGTCCAGTTGCTGCGCGCAGAGCTCGCAACCGCCGGCATCGCTGGCGAAGTCGCGGGGCGGCCGAAGCACATCTACAGCATCTGGCGCAAGATGCAGAGCAAGGACGTGGGGTTGGAAGATCTGTTCGACGTGCGCGCGGTGCGGGTGCTGGTGCACGACGTCAAGGAGTGCTACACCGTGCTCGGCCTGGTGCATAACCTGTGGACGCCGGTGCCGCGCGAGTTCGACGATTATATCGCCAAGCCCAAGGCCAATGACTACCGGTCGCTGCATACCGCGGTCATGGGGGCGGAGGGCAAGGTGCTGGAAGTGCAGATCCGCACTTACGAGATGCACCGGCACGCCGAACTTGGCGTCGCTGCCCACTGGCGCTACAAGGAAGCGGTCAAGGGCGATACCGCTTTCGACGATCGCATTACCTGGTTGCGCCGGATCCTCGATTGGCGCGATGAACTCGCGGATGCGGGCGAGCTGGCGGAATACTTCAAGACCGAACTGTTTCAGGACAGCGTCTACGTGGTGACGCCGCAAGGGCGGGTCATCGACCTGCCGCGCGGCGCCACGCCCGTCGATTTCGCCTATCACGTGCACTCCCAGCTCGGCCATCGCTGCCGCGGCGCCAAGGTCAACGGCCAGATCGTGCCGCTCACCTACACGTTGTCCAACGGCCAGAGGGTGGAAATCATCACCACCAGGGACGGCGGCCCGTCGCGCGACTGGCTCAATCCCGCGCTCGGCTACCTCAAGAGCAATCGCGCCCGCGCCAAGGTTCGGCAGTGGTTCAACTCGCAGCAGCTCGAAGAGGCGACCACCCACGGCCGCGCCGTGCTGGAACGGGAACTGCATCGTCTCGGTAAGATCGGACAGAACCTCGATGAACTGGCGGCGCGGTTGAATTTCGCCAGGGTGGAGGAGTTGCTTGCCGCATTCGGCCGCGCCGAGGTGACGCCGCGACAACTGCAGTCCGCGCTCGGCGCAGATGAAGTCCCAGTTGTACCGGCAGTCGAGGCCAAGGCGCCATCGTCGCCGGCCAGGCCCGGCGCCGGCGGAATCCTGGTCGTCGGCGTGGACAAACTGCTTACCGTCCTGGCGCGCTGCTGCAAGCCCGCGCCACCGGATCCCATCGTCGGTTTCGTCACACGCGGGCGCGGCGTGACGGTGCACCGGCGGGATTGCAGCAATGTCGAGCGCCTGGCGGCCGAACGCCTCATAGCGGCCGATTGGGGAAAGACCGGGGAAGCCCGCTTCCCGGTGGACGTGGAGATCATCGCCGGTGCGCACCCGGCGCTGTTGCGCGACATTCTCGACATCTTCACACGCGAGAAAGTGCGGGTCATCACCAGCAAGGCGGTGAGCCGTGATCTCAATGCCAGGATCGCGCTTACTCTGGAAGTGGAGGGGTTGCCGCAACTAAAGCGCCTGCTCGAGTTAGTCCGGGACGTTCCCGGCGTGGAGTCGGCGCGGCGCCGATAAGAAGTTTGAACGGCCTAACCCTTTCGGCTAGAATCCGCCCTTCATTAGGCGCGTAGCTCAGCTGGTTAGAGCATCACCTTGACATGGTGGGGGTCGTTGGTTCGAGTCCAATCGCGCCTACCAACTTCCGCGGGGAGCAGAAAAAAGTGGGCATCCGAACTTGCACGACCGGCCCGAGGCAGTATCGTCGCTGAACCTGTTTTTCCTTTGACAAAAGAGTGCGGTTCGGCCGCACTTTTTTTTTACACCGAGCCAGACCACCAACCATGCCCATCGTCCGATTGCCAGACGGTTCGCAAAAGAAGTTCGACAAGCCGGTCACGGTTGCCGAAGCGGCGGCTTCGATCGGCGCGGGACTGGCGCGTGCCGCGCTCGCCGGCCGCGTCGACGGCAAGCTGGTCGACACTTCATACCTGATTGACCGGGACGCCGATCTCGCGGTGGTTACCGACAAAGATCCGGACGGCCTGGAGATCCTGCGCCATTCAACCGCACACCTGCTGGCCCACGCGGTCAAGGAACTCTATCCCGACGCGCAAGTCACCATCGGCCCGGTCATCGAGGATGGCTTCTACTACGATTTTGCCTACAAGCGCCCCTTTACCCCCGAGGACCTTGCCGCGATCGAAAAGCGCATGGCGGAAATCGCCAAGCGCGACATCAAGGTTGAGCGACGGGTATGGGACCGCTCCGAGGCGATACGATTTTTCAAAAGCCAGGGCGAACACTATAAGGCGCAGATCATCGAGGCGATCCCCGGCGAAGAGGCGATTTCCCTCTATACCCAGGCGAACTTCACCGACCTGTGCCGCGGCCCGCACGTGCCTGCCACCGGCAAACTCAAGGTCTTCAAGTTGCTCAAGGTCGCCGGGGCGTACTGGCGTGGCGACTCGAAGAACGAAATGCTGCAGCGGGTCTACGGAACCGCGTGGGCGAAAAAGGAGGATCTCGACGCCTATCTGTTCCGGATCGAGGAGGCTGAAAAACGCGACCACCGCAAACTCGGCAGGCAACTCGACCTGTTCCACCTCCAGGACGAGGCGCCCGGAATGGTGTTCTGGCATCCCAAGGGCTGGGCCATCTGGCAGCAGGTCGAGCAGTACATGCGCGACGCGCTGTCGCGGCACGGCTACCGGGAAGTGCGCACCCCGGAGGTGATGGACCGCGTGCTCTGGGAGAAATCCGGGCACTGGGAGAACTATCGCGAACTGATGTTCACCACCGAGTCGGAGAAGCGCGACTACGCGGTGAAGCCGATGAACTGCCCGGGGCACGTGCAGATCTTCAACCAGGGCATCAAGAGCTACCGCGACCTGCCCTTGCGGCTCGCCGAGTTTGGCGCCTGCCACCGCAACGAACCGTCCGGGGCCTTGCACGGGATCATGCGGGTGCGCGAATTCACCCAGGACGACGCGCATATTTTCTGTACCGAGGACCAGGTACAGGAAGAGGCATCGGCGTTCATCGAGCTGCTGCAGAAGGTCTACGCCGACTTCGGATTCAACGAGATCCTGATCAAGCTGTCGACCCGGCCGGCCAAACGCATCGGGTCGGACGAGACCTGGGACCAGGCCGAAGCGGCACTCAAGGCGGCGCTGGACGCCAAGGGCCTCAAATGGGACCTCAACCCCGGAGAGGGCGCGTTCTATGGTCCGAAGATCGAGTTTTCGCTCAAGGATTCGATCGGCAGGGTGTGGCAGTGCGGTACCCTGCAGCTCGATTTCTCGCTCCCGAGCCGGCTTGGTGCCGAGTATATCGCAGAAGATAACAGCAGGAAGACGCCGGTAATGCTCCACCGGGCGATTTTGGGATCGATGGAGCGCTTCATCGGCATCCTGATCGAGAACCACGCCGGGGCGATGCCGCTGTGGCTGGCCCCGCAGCAGATCGTGGTCATGAACATCTCAGAACACCAGGCCGAATATGCCGACGGGGTGGCCAAGCGTCTCAAGGCGGCTGGGCTACGCGCCTTTGCGGACTTGAGAAACGAGAAAATTACCTATAAAATTCGCGAACATAGTTTGCAGAAGCTGCCTTATCAGGTGATCGTCGGGGATAGGGAGGTCGCTGCAAACGCCGTTGCCGTGCGTACCCGGGGGGGTGCTGATCTCGGCCAGATGTCGTTCGACGCCTTTGTCGCACGGCTGAGATCCGAGTTGCCCCATGCGGGAAGTACGGCTTAATTTTTTGATGGAGGTCTGCTCATAGCTCAGGACAAGGACGTCAGGATCAACGGCGAGATCACTGCGCCGGAGGTCCGGCTCATCGGCATCAAGGGTGAGCCAATCGGGATTGTCA
>DASYUW010000239.1:0-19799 GCA_036000845.1 Burkholderiales bacterium | reverse complement strand
GGCCCTTTCCAGGGAAGCGATCGCGCGGTCGTTTTCACATTGCCAAACGGGGTTGAAACTCTCTAAATATCAAACTACTATAACGATTGTTATAACTCGAATGAGGTATCCTCATGTTCACCCTCAAACTCACCCAGATCGGCAATTCGGTCGGCGTCATCCTGCCCAAGGAAGTGCTTGCGCGGCTCAAGCTTGGAAAGGGCGACGAGGTCTACATTACCGAGTCGCCGGACGGCTATCGCATCACCCCACATAACCCCGATTTCGAGAAGCAGATGAAAAGCGCACGCGAAATCATGAAGGAGCGGCGGGCGGTGTTGCGAGAACTGGCGAAATGACGGAATGGGTTTGGATCGATCCTACCGTCGTCCTTGCAGTAAATGAGGAACAACTCGCCGAACACGGAGGTAGCCCCGGCGTCCGAGACATAGGTTTACTGGAATCGGCGCTTGCGCGACCGCTGAATCTAGCTGCCTACGGCAAGCCTGACGTTGCGGAACTCGCTGCGTCGTATGGCTTCGGGATCGCACGCAACCATCCGTTCGTGGACGGGAACAAACGGACCGCGTTCGTCGCAGTCGAGCTTTTTCTGCGTTTGAATGAGTACCGGCTAGTCGCAGACGATGCTGCTTGCGTTCTCACCATGCTCGCAGTCGCAGCGGGCGAGATGGACGAGACGAGCTTCGCCGACTGGCTGCGGCGATACTGCGTCAAGGGCTAGGCATTCCGCGCGATCGAAGACCGCCACGGTCTGACAGATCGGCCGCTATCGCTTAGCGCAACGGCCGGAAGAACTCGCGGATTTCCTGTGCCAGCAGTTCCGGTTGTTCGAGCGCGGCAAAGTGCCCGCCCTTGGGCATCTTCGCCCAGCGGCGGATGTCGGCATACATCTTCTCAGCCAGCGAGCGGGGTGGGCGCAGGATTTCCTTCGGGAATTCGGCGTAGCCCATCGGCACCTGAATGCGCGCGCCGTCCGGGATCGGCCAGGGACCGTGCATGCGCGCGTAGTAGGGCCAGAACGACGAACCGATCGCGCCAGTCACCCAGTACAGCATGATGTTGGTGAGCATAGCGTCGCGGCCGATGTAACCGTCGAGGTCGCCCTTGTGGTCGCTCCAGGTGTGGAATTTCTCGACGATCCACGCCGCCAGTCCGACCGGCGAATCGGTGAGGGCATAGGCCAGCGTCTGAGGCTTGGTGCCCTGGATCCAGGTATATCCCGTTTCTTCCTTCATCCAGTGCGCGCGCTGCTCGAAATAGAGCTTCTCTTCCTCGGTGGGGCTTTCCGGCATCACCGTGTCGCGCCTCAGGCTCAGCAGGTTAATGTGAATGCCGGCAAGCCGTTCGGGGTAGGCGTAACCCAGCCGCGAGGTGACGAACGCGCCCCAGTCGCCGCCCTGCGCGGCAAAGCGCTTGTAACCGAGTACGCCGGTCATCAACTCTGCAAAGACATCGGCGATCTGTTCGACCGAGAAACGCTGCTGGTTCGGCGCAAAGGAGAAGGTGTAACCCGGCAGCGACGGCGCGACGACAGTGAACGCGTCCGTCGCGTCGCCGCCGAAGCGCGCCGGATCGGTGAGCATCGGAATCAGTTTGTGGAATTCGTGCACCGATCCCGGCCAGCCATGCGAGATCAACAGCGGCAGCGGCTTCGGGCCTTTGCCTTCCTCGCCGATGTAGTGCACGTCGATTCCGGCGAGCCCGACCTTGTACTGGTTGAAGCGGTTGAATTCGGCTTCTTGCTTGCGCCAGTCGTAGTGGTCGCGCCAGTACTCCACCAGCGATTTCAGGTAAGGCAGATCCGTTCCATATTTCCAGTGGTTGTCCGGCACTTCGTCCGGCCAGCGCACGCGGGCGAGACGCGACTTGAGATCAGTGAGCACGTCGTCGCCGACATGCAGCCGAAACGGGGTCGGGGCAGCGGTCATGATTTCTCCGGGTCAGGCATCAGGAATGATTGTTGGCCTTGCAGGAGCTGTCGTCCAATATATTGCCGCAATCCGATTGATACTCGCCGCGAATGGCAGCGGCAAAGCAACGGGCCACACGCGTATTACTGGCGGCCCGTCGGCGGATAAGACTTACTGGTGATAGGACTTGGACGCCTGCTGATCGTCCAGCGCGTCGCAAGTCGATTTGTTGGCGGAGTAGCCCACCCGGACCGGGCTGCCGACCAGCATCAGGAAGGTCTTCTGGATGGCGTACGCTTCGACCTCGCGGTGGTACCAGCGCTCGCAGGGCTTGGCGTCTCCGCGTTCGTGATTGAGCTCCTGCACGTAATGCACCAGTTCGTGCAGCAGCACGGAACGATCGAACAGGTTGGTTTCCGGTTTAAGGCGTTCGTCCAGGAAAATGCCCTCGCCCGGCTGATACGTGGCCAGCACGCCGCACTTGGAGGTGCAGGCCAACTCCTGGAGCCTTTCCTTCGAAACGCGAAAGATTTCCGGCACGAAAGCCGGCCGCGGGTACTTGGACAATTGATCGAGCGCGGAAAGTAAGGCCGGTACCAGTTCGGCTTCGGTGAGCGGGCGGGTGTCGCCCAGATACTTTTCGAACGCCGATTGACCGTCATCCACATAATTGCTGTACATGCCGGCGGACTCGACGCCATTCTGCTTTGGCTTGGTGCGTTTGTCGGCAGCGAGGGCGGGCCACGCAAGGCTAAACGCGACCAGCACACCCAGGAACAGAATCCGGGTCAGATGGCGAGAAGCGAACGATCGCATGCGAATCCTTTCCTCTGCCCGCGGAAGCCGGCGCTTCACGACGGTGCCAACAGCCGCTGTCTCTCCCCGTCCCAGCGCCAGACGGCTCCGGGAAGAAGGTGCGTTCCACCCAACCATCTGTCGATCGTCTGGAGTTTAACCGCGTCCCTGCGGTTCTCCAAGACTTCGTTCCCGGCGCGCGTCAGCCTCAGGCGCTGGGAATCGAACGCCGGACCGTCCAATTGCCGGGGCGGATGGCGGAACGCCTGCCCGTCTTCCACCGCGACCAGCGGCTCCGGACCGCGGGAGAGCACGTCGAGCGTGCGCCAGAACGACCAGTCGCCCAGAAAGGGGCGCCGCTCCAGCGATTGCAACTCGGAGAAGATTTCACCCGGACGCTCGATGCCCTGCGCAACGATTGCGAGCGCGCTGCGTTCCGTCAGCGACAATCCGTTGCTGACCGACGGCAGTTCCTCCAGAAGTCGCAGCACCGCGTCGCGCAAATAGGAGAGCGGCGAATCCTCCGCTGCGAGCAATCCGGCAAGCGCAACTGGGGTGGGCTGGCGGAACGCAGCCCAGGCCTTGCGCGCCGCCTCGAAGTGATCCGTGGTGGCCGGAATCCTGGTGTCGAGCAGGCGGACAAACTGCGCCGGGGTCAGTTGTCCCAGGCCGATGAAGCGGTCGATTCCGGGATACGTCCCGACTACTATCAGCGAAACGAGCACGCGCTGCGGCTGTTGTCCCAGCCAGTCGAGCACCTGCAGCAACTGCAGTTGGTCGTAGAGATCGTGCTCGAACCAGAGCACGACCTCCTCGTATTCGGCGTAGCGCGAGAGGAGCGCGTCACGGTTGCTGAATTGAGCGCCAATTAACCCTTCCTCGCCGTAGCCGCATCCGGCCAGGTAGCGGACGCGGATGGCGGAAAGTTCTTCAAGAGTGGCTGTCACCGGAACCGGGCCTTCGTGCAGCACGTCGCGCCACGGCAGGTATTCGCCGCGCAATCCGCCGTCGCGCATGCGTTCGACCGCGATGTCACCGTTGGTGATGTGCAGCATGGAAGGATACTTGAAACGCGCTCAACACGAAGGTAAAACAGAATCACACGAAGGAAAAACCGACAACCGGTCTGGCACGTATGGCGTCATCAATTTCCCCAGAAACGATCGCGCATCATTTGACCCGCTTTATGTCTTCGTTACTGCATCTCCTTCGTGATCCTTTCTTGCCTTTTCCTTCGTGTCAAGAAATCATGAAGTCAGGTGGACTTCTCACCGGGGACGAGAGGTTTCGGCGGCTCCGGCGCCGGGGGCCGGGTCAATGCCTCGATGGCGGCCGCCCTGTCCTTCGCGCGCGCAAGCTGCTTCGGATCAAGGCGCGCGCCGAGTTCATCGAGATCGCGCCGGTTAATTTTTGCTTCGTCGGCATCCTCGGGCGGATAACGCATGTCGGCAACGCTGTACCACGCATGCGCTTCCACGGGATCGGCGCCGACTCCGCGCCCTTCCGCATACATCGCGCCGATGCTGTGCATCGCTGAAGCGTCGCCCTTATCCGCGGCCTTGCGGAACCAGTTCAACGCCGTAGCGAAGTCGCGATCGACACCCTTGCCTGCTTCGTAGAGTAAGCCGATGTTGTACATCGCCATGCGCTCGCCCTGCTCGGCGGCGCTCTGGTACCAGGTCATCGCCATTGTCAGGTTTTGCTCGACGCCGAGACCGTTCTCGTAGAGATCGCCGACATTGTTCATTGCCCAGGCGTTGCCGAGAAACGCCGCCTGGTGCCACCACTTGAACGCCTCCTTGAAGTCCTGCTCCACGCCGTGGCCGTTGGCGTACATCAAGCCGATGTTGTTCATCGCCACTGTATAGCCGCGCTTGGCCGCTTCCTTCCACCAGTTCAGCGCTTCGATGTAGCTTTGCTTGCCGTTGTAGCCTTTGGCCCAGAGCAGGCCGACGTTGTTCATCGCGCGAACATCGCCCTGGCGCAGAAGCTGCGCGAGGTTGGCCGGATCGAGCATGTCCTGACCCGGCGTGAGATCGGTGAAGGTCTCTTCCTGTTCGACCGCCCATGCGGGGAAGGACAGGGAGAGAAAGACAGCAAGGACCAGGGACCGCGGTTTCAAGCTCACCTCCCGCAAATTGGACCGGACGATTGCCCGGTCCAATGGATAGACCGGCACCTGCGCACCGGGTTCCTAGGACGCTTCCAAAAGGAAGGGGATAAGGTCGCGCAACAGCGCGTCCGGCGCTTCTTCGGGAATGAAATGGCCGCACTTCACCGGGTGGCCGCGCACGTTGGAGGCTTTCTCCTTCCAGGTGCCGAGCACGTCGAACAGGGTGTGCATCTTGCCGTACTCGCCCCAGATCGCCAGAACCGGGCAGGCGAGCTTTTTTCTGAGGTCGCGTTCGTCGTCGGCGATATCCACGGTCGCCGCCGCGCGATAGTCCTCGAGACCTGCGCGGATCGTCCCGGGTAGCCTGAAGACGCGCAGGTACTCCTGGAACATCGGCTCCTCGATGGTGTCCTGGCGAAAGCACAACGCCCGGAACATGTGCCGCAGGAATGGCTCGGCGCTGTTGGCAATCATGATCTCGGGCAGATCCGGCACCTGGAAGAAGAACCAGTGCCAATATGCGGCGGCGAGTTCCTTGCCGGTGTCCCGGAACACGGTATGCGTGGGCACGATATCGAGGACGGTGAGGTTTCTCACCTGGCCCGGGTTATCCATCGCCAGCCGGTGCGCCACCCGCGCGCCGCGGTCGTGTCCGACCAGCCCATAGCTTTCGAATCCCAGCGCGGACATCATCTCGCTGATGTCTTTCGCCATGCTGCGTTTGTCGTAACCGTCACGCGGCTTGTCGGAGTCGCCGTACCCGCGCAAGTCGGGGCACACCACGGTGAACCGATCGAGCAGACCGGGCACGACTTTGCGCCACATCTGTCCGGTCTGCGGATAACCGTGGAGCAGCACCACCGGCTCACCCTTGCCGCCGACCCACGCGTTGATGCGCACGCCGTTGGCGCGGATGGACTGCTGCTGCATGCCCGGCATGAAACTACTCATCAAGAACCTCTACAAACATAAACATTGAACCACGGAGGACACGGAGAACACGGAGGAAAGGCAGGGGAAAAAACATTTAGATGTTGAAATTCTTGAATTGGCGGACTAACCACCAATGTAACAACTGACGGCTGAGGGGCACAATAGTCACTTCGCGTTTAACCTAGCATTACTTTCCCTCGTTTCTGGTCTTCCTCCGTGTTCTCCGTGTCCTCCGTGGTTCACGAATTCATTTCTTTAAATATTTTCGCAACCTGGCGACACCTTCGGCGAGAACCGGGATGGGCTTCGGATACGAGAAGCGCACGTGCTGCTTCGCCCGATGGTCGCCGAAGTCGATTCCCGGCGCGATCGCCACGCCGGCTTTCTCCAGCACGTCCCAGCAAAACTGATAGCTGTCGGACGTGAGCCGTTCGCAGTTCGCGTAGATGTAGAACGCGCCCTCCGGCACCACCGGGATGTCGAAGCCCAGGCTGCGCAGTTCCGGCACCAGGAAATCGCGCTGCGCGCGGAAGGCGTCGCGGCGTTGATCCAGCAGTGCGGTGGTATCGGGATGAAAAGCGGCGAGCGCGGCCTTCTGCGCCAATTCCGAGGAAGAGATGAACAGGTTCTGTGCCAGCTTGTCCACCGCCGGCATGAATGCCTCAGGTACAACCATCCACCCCAGGCGCCAGCCGGTCATGCCGAAATACTTGGAGAAGCTGTTGATGATGAAGACGTCATCGGCAAACTCGAGCGCACTGCGGTCGCGCTGTCCGTACGTCAGGCCGTGGTAGATCTCGTCTACGATCAGCACCCCGCCGCGCAAGCGCACCACGGCGTGAATTCGCTCGAGTTCGTCGTGCGCGATCAGCGTGCCGGTCGGGTTCGATGGCGAAGCGATCAGCACCACTGCCGTTTTCGGCGTCCAGTGCTTCTCCACCAATCTGGCGGTGAGCTGGTAGGCGGTCGAAGCATCCACCGGGACGCCGACCGGATCGCCCTCCATCGCGCGCACGAAATGCCGGTTGCACGGATAGCCGGGGTCGGTCATCAGCACCCGGTCTCCAGGCGAAAGAAGCGCACCCATCGTCAGCAGCAGCGCGCCCGAAGAGCCGGTGGTCACGGCAATCCGCGAACGCGGCACATCCACGCCGTAGCGCGTGCGGTACCACTCCGAGATCGCGTCCCTCAACTCGGTGATGCCCAGCGACTGGGTGTAGCCGACCCGGCCGTCCCGGATCGCGCGGATGCCGGCCTCGGCGATCAACGGCGGGGTGGGCGCATCGGGCTCGCCCACCACCATATTCGAGATGCTCAGCCCCCGCGCCTCCAACTCCCTTGCCCGCGCGATGAGTGCCATCACGTGGAACGGCTCGATGCCGTCCATGCGCGAAGCGATGTGCGGGCTGGCGTTGCGGGGAAACTTCTCGGGGCGATTCATCCGGTCCTCTGCTTGTTGCGGTGTCCGCGCCATGCTCGATTGCCGGTTCGGCGGGCTAAGGCTCGAATTTTATGCCTCCATAACCGTCCGCCGCAATGAAGCGGGTTCAAAAAACAGCGCCGAGCGTCTACCATGACGATCCTCTCAACATTCGATCTGAACGGGAAACCAGCAATGAAGATTGCGATCATCGGCAGCGGCGGCGTCGGCGGCTACTTTGGCGCCCGGCTGGCTGCAAGCGGACAGGACGTCACTCTCGTGGCGCGCGGCGCGCATCTGGAAGCAATGAAGAAGAACGGACTCAGGGTAATGAGCGCGCTCGGCGACCTGCACCTTCCCAAAGTGACGGCGACCAACGATACAAAAACCATCGGCCCGGTGGACGTGGTCGTAATCGCGGTGAAGCTCTGGTCCACGGAAGAGGCGGCGGAGTCCGCCAAGCCGTTGATCGGTCCGAACACCGTCGCGGTCTCGTTCCAGAACGGCGTGGTCGCGGTGGATACGCTGGTGCCGATCCTGGGCAAAGCCCATGTGATGGGCGGTGTTGCCAATATTGCCGCGCTGATCGAAGCGCCGGGCGTAATCCGCCATAACGGCACCATGGCCAACCTGTTCTTCGGCGAGCTCGACGGCAAGCCTTCGGCCCGCTCGCAGGCGTTCTGCGAGGCGTGCAAGAAAGCGAACATCAATACCGAACTGCTCGCCGATGTCCACTTTGCGATCTGGGAGAAGTTCACCAGACTGGTAACCATGTCCGCCATGACCGCCCTCACGCGGCTGCCGGTCGGTCCGCTCCGGGGGGATCCGGATACGCGCGAGCTGATGACGCAGGTGATGAGCGAAGTCGTGGCGATCGGGCGCGCCAAGGGCGCGAAGTTTCCGGCAAGCATCGTCGAGGACCAGATGGCGAAGATCGATACCTATCCCGCCGGCATGGTGGCATCGATGTGCGGCGACCTGCGCCGCGGCAACCGGCTGGAACTGCCGTGGCTGTCCGGCACCGTGGCCAAGCTAGGGGACGAACTCGGCATTCCGACACCGGCCAACCATTTCGTGTACGCGGCCCTCAAGCACTACGCCAACGGCCGTCCCGCCGACGCGCAGGTTTGATTCAAACCTTTTCACCACGGAGGACACAGAGGACACGGAGGAAACCAAAAACGAGGAAAAGCAATGCGAGGTTAAACGCGAGGTGACTGTTCGTGCCACTCTGCCGCCATTTGTTACGTCGGTGGTTCGTCCGACAATCCAAGAATTTCACTCCCGAATTTTTTTCTCTTGCCCTTCCTCCGTGTCCTCTGTGTCCTCCGTGGTTCATGAATTTTTGGAGGAATATGCAAATGAAACTGAAAATAAAGAACATCCGTGCGAGAGCAGTGTTGGTGCCGCTGAAGCGCCCGCCGATATCGGCGTCGGGCACGCTGCCGGAAGCGGCACTGGTACTGGTGGACGTGGAAGCCGGCGAAGGCATCACCGGGCATTCGTATCTGGCCGCGTACGGCAAGGCGATGCTGAAGCCGCTGGTCAGCACCACCGAAGCCGTAGCTGAGATGATCAAGGGCGATGCGCTGGTGCCGTACGAGATCGACGCCAAGTTGCGCAAGCGGTTCACGCTGTTCGACACGCCCGGACTGGTTGGCCTTGCGCTTGCGGGAATCGACATGGCGGCTTGGGACGCGTATGCCAAGGGGCTGGGTGTGCCGCTGGTCTGTGCGTTGGGCGGACAGGTGAGGCCGGTGCGCGCGTACAACAGTTGCGGCTTGTGGATCAAGGATCCGGCGTTGCTCGCGGACGAAGCGGCGGAACTGCTTGCGGAGGGTGGCTACAGCGCGGTCAAGCTACGCATCGGACGACCAAGTTTCAAGGACGACCTGACCGCCGTGCGCAACGTGAAGAAGCGCATCGGCGACGACGTCTCGCTCATGACCGACTTCAACCAGAGTCAGACGGTGAACGAGGCCATCCGGCGCGGGCGCGCACTCGATGATGAAGGTCTGTACTGGATCGAGGAACCGGTCCGCCACGACAACTACGCTGGCTGCGCAAAGGTCGCCCTGGAGGTGAAGACGCCGATCCAGATCGGCGAGAACCTGCTCAGCACCTTCGAAATGCAGAAGGCGATCGAAGCCAAAGCCGCCGAGTATTACATGCCCGACGTGCAGCGCATCGGCGGCGTCACCGGCTGGATGCACGCCGCCGCGCTCGCGCACGCTCACCACCTGGAGATGTCCAGCCACCTGTTCCCGGAGATCAGCGCCCATCTGTTGGCGGTGACGCCAACCTGCCACTGGCTGGAGTATATGGACTGGGCCAATCCGATCCTGCAGGAACCGTTCGAGGTGAAGAACGGCAGCGTAATCATCCCGGACCGGCCGGGCGCCGGCATAGCCTGGAATGAGCAGGCCGTCCAGCGGTTCGCCGCTACGTGAAGGCCGCTGGCGGTTGGAGGGAAGGCAAGGGAGCGCGTGACCGAGTTGGCGGTACCTCGGTCCGCTTGCCTGTCCCCTGAGCACTGCTCCCACCAACCGAAGACCGCCGAGTTCTCCATCCGCACCGTTCCATACAATGAACCCGCACCGGCAGCGTGAATATTCGTTGACGGTGCATTTTTGGTAAGCGTAGAGTTCACAACGGGGGGTGGCCTGATCGCCGGAATTTGGTTGCCGGTTTCAAGCGAGCGTTGACGCGCCGCAGCAGACCGCGCATACGGACGCGAGGTTGAGTGAACGCGCTCCCGCATTGAACGCGGCAGGCCGACTACGCAAGCCTTTTCCGAATTTCCGACGGATCGGACCCGACTTTTCACGAGCTGCGTATTTTTAAACTTGGGAGGAGTAAAGATGAAGCGACTCGGCTTTTTACTTGCCCTGCCTCTAGTGCTCGCCTCACTGTCTGTTGCCGCCGACGATTCGAAGAAAACGCGCGTCGGCACGTGCAACGATGCCAAGAGCCAGATGGAATACTTCTGCAATCCCGCCAATGCGGCGAGCGACAGCATGGTGGCCATCGGCACCGCCTGCACGAACGCCAAGAGCAACGTCAAAGAAGCCTGTGAAGGTATTGTCGAGCCGGACAAGAAGTATGAGTTCGACGACAAAAAGAAGGAGTAATCGCCCCAGCGCCGGCGCAACTTGAATTGCACTGCTGAAGGTTCTGCCCCGAAAAGGAGGGTCCTTTGAAAGCACATTCCTTGATCGCCGCATTAGTCCTGGGACTTGCCTCGACCGTCGCATTTGCGGCGGAAAAAGACACGCGAGGCGGCACCTGCGAGGACGCGAAGAAACAGCACGAATACTACTGTGAAGGCAAGAATGATCCCAACGACATTTTCACCCAGGCGAATATCGCGTGTAACAACGCCAAGAGGAATATGGCCGCGGCCTGCGAAGGCAAGGTCGCGCCCGATGCCGAGTACAAGTTCGAGAATAAGTAAAGCGGCAGGTTTCGTCCCGGTGCCCACTTCCGGTTCAAGTTTGCTTCAAGCAGTCGTGTCGAAAGTTCAGCGTGACCTAATGTCAACGTAACACCCAGCAAGGAGGAGTCATGACAATACAAAGAAATATCGGTGTGCATATGAGCGACGAGGAGATGAAGCTCGTCGCGCCGGCGGACGAGGTGGCATTTCGGTCTCCGGTTCCAACGCAGGTCGTCTCCAACGGCGAGTACAACCCGCTACCCCAAACCGATGACCAGAAGAAGGTCGAAGACCTGATCAAGGAAATCGGAGATACCCAGGCCAAACGCCACAACATGGATCGCCGCCAGTTCCTGGCCTCCAGCGCCGGGATGGCTGCGGCGTTCCTGGCGATGAACAAGGTTTTCGGCCCGGTTTGGAACGTCTCCGAGGCCGAGGCGGCCGACATGGAGATGTCCAACTACCGTTCGGCGCAGCTTGCCAATCAGTTCATTTTCGATGACCAGACACACTTCATCCGCGATGACTTCAAGCAGGAAGGTCTGCTCGGTCTGACCAAGTGGGCGGTGGGCGCCAAGGTCAACCCGGACATCATGTCGGTGCCGCTGACCCTGTCGCGCTACAAGATGGACAACTACCTGAAGGAGATCTTCCTCGACAGCGACACCAAGATCTCACTGCTGTCGGGCGCGCCGTTCGACGATCCGTCCTGGTGGCTGCTGTCCAACGACGCCATCCAGAACGCCTGTCGCTCCGTCAACAAGATGGCAGGCGGCACTCGTATGCTTGGCCACACGATCATCACGCCCAAGTACCCGAACTGGATGGACGAAGTGGATCGCGCCATTGACACGCTTCATCCGGTCTCCTGGAAGTCCTACACCATCGGCGATCCGTTCGGGCCGTCAAAGTACGCATGGCGCCTGGACGACGAAAAGCTGATGTACCCGTTCTACGAGAAGGCGATCAAGTCCGGCATCAATACCATCTGTATCCACAAGGGTCTGATGCCGCGCGACTACGAGAAGGCCTTCGCGGGTACTTGGGAAAGCGCCACGGTGAAGGACCTGGGCAAGGCCGCCAAGGATTGGCCGGGAATGAATTTCGTCATCTACCACTCGGCGCTGCGCCCCTGGCTGGCCGACCAGCCCGACAAGGATCTGCAGGCCTTCCTGGACACGGGCTATGTCGAGTGGTCCACCGACCTGGCGCGCATTCCGGAGAAGTTCGGTGTGAACAACGTGTATGCCGAAGTGGGCAGTACGTTTGCCAGCACCGCCGTCACCAATCCGCGTTTCTGCGCTGCATTCATCGGCCAGTTGGTGAACATGATGGGGCCGGAGCGGGTGGTATGGGGCTCCGACTCGGTGTGGTACGGCAGCCCACAGTGGCAGATCGAAGCCATGCGCCGGCTGGAAATTCCGGACGACATCATGAAGAAGTTCAAGTGGAAAACCCATCTTGGCGGGCCGAACAGCGAAGTGAAGCAGAAGATCTTCGGTCTCAATGCGGCGCACCTCTATGGCCTGGATATCAAGATCGGCGCAGGCAAGCCCTTCAGCCAGGATCAGATCGCCCTGATCAAAGCCGACTACATTGCCATGGGCGGCGAGCGTAGCAACGCCGCTTACGGTTATGTTGCCAAGAGCAACTACACGGGCATCCCTGCGGTTTGAGTTTTACCCCAGCAATTCAGGCCGGGGCTTGTCCCCGGCCTTTTTTATTGTCGCCGCAGCAGAGCCATGCCCGCGGCAATCCAGGCGCCCGCAATGGATGCTCCAGACGACAACCGGCTTGCCGATTTAGAGATGGCGCCCCACGTGAGCGCGGCCGGTCAGTCCCGCAAAGCCGTTCATTCTGCAAGCAACCAGTCGTACTCTTTTCCCAGTTCCGGCTTGTTGTCCAGCACGCCCCGCTGCAGGCTGAGTACCCAGGCCAGAAGATTGCCTTTTTCAACGGCGGTACAGGAGCGCTTGAGTACGTAATTACAGTTCACCCGGAACCATTTCTCCACCCATTCGGGATCGGTGAATCTGCGCGGATTGGCTACGGGGGCGAACGCGTTGATTTCCCGTTTCTTGGCGTTCTCCGGATCAGCGTGCTCCGCGTCGTCGATGACGTGGCATGCGCGGCAGGGTACTTTTGTGCGATGGCGCATGACGGACCGGCGCGGGTCCTGCAAATGGCAGGATACGCAACCGATTTCGCCAAGAACCGGCGCCGGATATTTCTGCAAATAGAACATCCGTCCTGCTTCGGCGGAAAGACCGCGAAATTCCGGCGCTTCGGCGCGCGCTTCCCTTTCGTAACGGGCGAGCAGTTCCTCCGGCGTGGCGGCGTCCGCTTCAAACGGCAGCCAGGCGAGCGCTCCAAATCCAAGAATCGCCACCCAGGCCCGACCACCTTGCGCGCGCCGGCAAGAGTTTATCGGACGCATATCGCTCCGGCGGCCAATCAAACGGAGGAAAGAAACTTGAGAAGCGCTTCCCGATCTGCCTTGGGCATGTTGCGAAATGCCTCGCGAGCGCTCTGCGCTTCGCCGCCGTGCCAGAGGATGGCTTCTGTGGCGTTGCGCGCGCGGCCGTCGTGCAGCATCGCGGCACTCCCGCTCACAGTCTGGGACAATCCCAATCCCCATAGCGGCGGGGTGCGCCAGTCGCGTGGTCCCGCCTTGAAGTCGGGGCGCCCATCGGCAAGCTCCTCGCCCATGTCGTGCAGCAGCAGATCGGTGTAGGCATGGAAAACCTGGCCCTCGATCTGCGGCAATCCCGGCAGTACCCCCGCCTTCATCTCCGGCACATGGCAGACTGCGCATTTCGCCTCGGCGAAAAGGCGCGCGCCGCTCCTGAAGTCGGCATCGCCCACATTGCGGCGGGCCGGCACGGCGAGCGCCTGGGTCCAGAACTCCAGCTCGTCCCAGTTGACCTCGACGAGTTCCGGCTGATTGCCCGGCGGCTGATATGCGCAATCCTCCTGCACCGGCGGGCAGTTTTCCTTGTCGAAAACCGGCGAGGTCACGCCGATGTCGCCGTGAAGTGCCGCGGCGATTTGCTGCCTGATCGACGGTTGATTCGATTTCCAGCCGAACCGTCCCAGCACCACGCGCTTGCCGATTGCGTCCCAGACGTAATTCGGGTGCCCGTTCACGCCCTGCGATTTCTGCTTCTCAGCGAGGGCCAGAATATCAACCTCGCTCACCGCTTCGAGCAGTCCCAGGCCGAAAGTGGGCTGCGCGATTCTCAACGAGTACATCACTTCGGGGCCGAGTGGTCCGAAATTGAGCTTCTCCACTCGCAGCCGCGGTTTGCGCAGCGTGACTTTTTCGCCGTCCGCGAACGTGGCGGGCGTTTCCTGCCAGTCGAGATACAGATTGGCTTCCGGCGGCACGCGTTCCCCCAGATACGTCGCGTCGCGATCCTGCCCCATCAGGCCCTGGTTCTGGATTTGGTCGCCGTAGTTCGGGTGCGGCTTTGGCCCCCCGTGCTCATCTTCGCCTGGGATCGAAATGCGCACCAAAACCGAAAGCAGTTGCTGGTCCGCCGACTTCGGGGTGTCGCCACGCCCGCCTCCGATGTGGCAACCCGAGCATCGGTCAGCGATGAACGTCGGACCGAGACCCCAGTCGCCGCCGAGAGAAGGGAAAACTACCCATTTCTGATTGAAGTGATGTCGGCCACGGAGAAATTTCTCCCGCTGGCGGTAATCGAGCACCGGCGCCGGTTCGGAAAAAGCGGTACGGTCGGCAGCCGCGACGGTAAAACTGCCGGCCGAAAGCGCCGCCACCGGAATCTCGTCGAGTTGCGCCGGCACCGCCAGGCCGGACACCAGCGCGATTGCCGCCGCGCCGACTGTGACAGATCGCATTCCCGTTGCCTTCGCGATTCCCATGGGTTCAAAGTAGCTGATGACAGGGTTACTCGCAACCTGCACCGCACACACAGGCGGACAAGGAGCCCTTGCGGTAAGATTTGGCTTTCCCCGTCACGTGTAAGCTGTCTTCCCGAGGAAATCCGAATGAGTCTCCCCGCAACAGAGCTCCAGTCCGCCATCGACGAGCTGAAAGCGCTCTTCGGTGAGCGACTTTCCACCAGCACCGGGGTGTGCGACCACCACAGCAAGGACGAGTCCTGGCACCACCCGCACCGTCCGGACGCGGTGGTGTTCCCGAATAGCACTGAGGAAGTCGCCGAGATCGTCCGCATCTGCGCCCGGCATCGGACTCCCGTAATCGCCTACGGCACCGGCACCTCGCTCGAAGGCAACGTCATTCCCCACCAGGGCGGCGTGGTGGTGGATCTGATGAACATGAACCAGGTCCTGCGCGTGAATCCGGAAGACCTCGATGTGACTGTTCAAGCGCGCGTGACCCGCAAGGAATTGAACGCGCACATCCGCGACCAGGGCCTGTTCTTCCCGATCGATCCCGGCGCGGACGCCTCCCTCGGCGGCATGGCCGCCACGCGCGCTTCCGGCACGAATGCCGTCCGCTACGGCACCATGCGCGAGAACGTGCTGGCGCTGACCGTGGTACTCGCCGACGGCCGCATCATTCGCACCTCGCGGCGCGCGCGCAAATCCGCCGCCGGTTACGACCTCACCCGGCTGTTTGTCGGCTCGGAAGGCACGCTGGGCATCATCACCGAAGTCACGCTGCGCCTGTACGGCATCCCCGAGGCGATGGCCGCGGCGGTGTGTTCCTTCGAAAGCATCGAAGGCGCGGTGAACACCGTGATCCAGACCATCCAGCTCGGCATCCCGGTGGCGCGCATCGAGCTGCTCGACGACGTGCAGATGGACTCGGTGAACAAGTTCTCGAAGCTGAATTATCCGGTCAAGGACACGCTGTTCCTCGAATTCCACGGCACCCAAGCGGGAGTCAAGGAACAGGCGGAACTGGTGCAGTCGATCGCTGCGGAACACGGCGGCGGCGAGTTCAAATGGGCGACCAAGCCGGAAGAGCGCAGCCACCTGTGGACGGCGCGGCATGACGTCACTTATGCCAACAAGGCGCTGCGCCCCGGTTGCGAGATCTGGGCAACCGACGTGTGCGTGCCGATTTCCAAACTGGCAGAGTGCATCATCGAAACCAAAAAAGATCTCAAAGGCAGCTTCCTGGCGGCACCGCTGGTCGGCCACGTAGGCGACGGCAACTTCCACCTCGGTTTCCTGATCAACCGCGACGATCCCAAGGAAATCGCCGAGGCCGAGCGCCTCAACGAACGCTTGGTGATGCGAGCACTGGCGATGGACGGCACCTGCACCGGCGAGCACGGCATCGGGCTCGGCAAAATGAAGTTCCTGACTGCGGAGCACGGTGAAGCAGTCGCAGTGATGCGCCAGGTCAAGAAGGCTCTCGACCCGCAGAACATCATGAATCCGGGGAAGATTTTCACGCTTTAGCCGAGGCACTGGGCGCGAGGCACGAGCTTACTTGTACAGATCAAGATCGAACTTGCGAGCTCTCTCGTCTTCGCCTTGGCACTTCTTCCCGGATTCACGACTTTTCTGAAGTCTTTCCCTCATGCCTAGTACCTCGCGCCTCGCACCTGATCCCGAGACAACTGTCTACGGGATACGAAACTGCGACACTATGAAGAAGGCGTTCGCCTGGCTGGATGATCACGGCGTGCGTTACGGCTTTCACGATTACAAGGCCGCAGGTATCGATCTCGCCCGATTGAAAGACTGGTCGAAGCAGGTGGGCTGGGAAACGCTGCTCAACACCCGCGGCACTACTTGGCGAAAGCTGTCGCCGGCACAGCAGGCGAATCTCGACGAGAAAAAGGCATTGCGCCTGATGAGCGAGAACCCGAGCCTGATCAAGCGCCCTGTGCTGGAGAACAGCAGCGAGTTGGTGGTGGGTTTCATACCGGAGCGCTACTCCGAAGCATTCAGGAAATAGGAGATCGATCATGCGTCATCATGTATTAGCGCTTGTTTTCCTGGCTCTGGGTTGTTTGCTCAACGCCAATGGCGAGGCAGAGATCATCGATGACAACCGGCTGCTCAAAGCTCAGGCGGACATGAGCAACTGGCTGAGTCACGGCCGGGACTACAGCAATCAGCGCTTTTCCCCACTCAAGCAAATCAACAAGGGCAACGTCAAGAGTCTGGCATCACTCTGGACCTTCAAGAGCGGCGTGTCGTCCACCTTCCAGACCACGCCTCTCGTGGTGGACGGCGTGATGTACCTGTCCCTGCCGTTCAACCACGTAGTTGCGCTGGACGCGAAGACAGGCAAGGAGCTGTGGCGTTATCAGCACAAACGGCGTACGGAGAAGATGTGCTGCGGTCCCGCCAATCGTGGCGTGGCGGTGGCCTACGGCAAGGTGTTCATCGGCACGGTGGATGCGCGTTTGATCGCCCTGGATCAGAACAGCGGCAAGCCGGTCTGGGATATTCCGCTGGTGGAGGGCCTCGAAGGCGCGACGGAGAGAACCGATCAGCTTGGTGCCGATGATCCGCTTCGTAACAGCCGCGTAAGCGGGTCCACCGGCGTGGGCGCAAATATGGCCCCGCTGGTCTATAGGGGCAAGGTCATCATCGGCATCACGGGTGTGGGCTACGGCCTGCATCTGGATTCCGAACGCGCCGGAGCGCCGCTCGGGGCAGTAGTCGGTATCGCGGGACAGAGTCAGCGAGCGGGTTTCTACGCGGCATTCGACGCCAATACCGGAAAGAAGATCTGGCAATTCGACTCCACGCCGGTTTCCGGGTGGGAAGGTGAGTTCCGTGAGACTACTGCCGACGGTGCGAAGCTGGAACGAGACATCGGAAGAGAACGCGCCACGCTTGCGCAGTATTCAGACGCGGCAAAGCGCGGTGGCGGGTCGGCCTGGACCACTCCAGCCATCGACCCAAAGGAAAACCTGATCTATGTCGGAGTCGGCAACCCCTCGCCGCAGATGGATGATTTGACGCGACCGGGTGACAACCTCTACACGGTGTCTCTCGTGGCACTGGACGCCGACTCGGGCGCGGTCAAGTGGTACTACCAGGAAGTCCCGCACGACATGTGGGGCTACGACGTGGCAAGTCCCCCTGTACTGTTTGATGTGGTCAAGGGCTACGACACGATTCCGGCCATAGGCCAGGCAGGCAAAACGGGATGGTTCTATGTGATGGATCGCCGCGACGGCCGGTTGCTCTTCAAGTCCGACGCCTTCGTGCCGCAGCAGAATATGTTCAAGCGACCTACCGCGGAAGGCATCGAGATCGCGCCGGGCGGCGCCGGAGGCGCAAGTTGGTCGCCGGTTTCCTTCGACACGCGCACGGGCATCGCCTTTGTCGCCGCGATTCACTGGCCCATGCGTTACACGGTGAAGGAAATTCCAGCGACCGCGGACAAGGCAGCTCTGCGATACACGTCCCTGGAGCCCGGCGCTGGGCCGCGTTGGGGCGTGCTGAGCGCCATTGAAACCCGACTCTCCGGCAAGATCAAGTGGCAGGTGAAAACAACCGAACCGCTGGTCGGCGGCGTGCTTGCCACCGCGGGTGATCTGGTTTTCATGGGTGAGGGCAACGGCAATTTCAACGCCTTCAATTCCGAAACCGGCGAGCTGCTCTGGCAGATCAACGGTAGTGCCGGTGTGAACGCACCACCCATCACTTACCAGGTCGACGGCAGGCAGTACGTCGCGGTCGCCGCGGGTGGCAATGCGCTGTTCGGTTTCAAGCAGGGAGACGCAGTGATGGTGTTCGCCTTGCCGGAGTAGGAATGCCTGCTTCGGCTGCCGGTTCTCTCGAGACTATTCCGCGATCTTCAAATGTGGATTCCAGACCACTTCCCACAAGTGGCCGTCCGGGTCCTGAAAATAGCCGGAATAACCGCCCCAAAAAGTGTCCTGCGCGGTACTGGTGATCACGGCGCCGGCTTTTCCGGCTTCCTCCATGACCGCATCGACTTCTTTTTTGCTATTCACGTTGTGGCCGATCGTGAATTCGGTAGCGCTTTGGGGGGCCTTGGGAACCTTCGCATCATGGGCGAGATCTTTGCGAACCCAGATCGCAAGCTTCACGCCGGACTGCAAATCGAAAAAGGCGACGGCGCCATGCTCGAATTCCCTGCCGATAATTCCGTGTGTCGGCAAACCCAATCCGTCTCGATAGAACTTTAGCGATCTTTCCAGGTCGTTGACGCCCAAAGTAATGACTGTGACTCTCGGCTTCATGGAAGTCCCTCTTCCGCACTGTCCGGATGATTAAGCCGCTATTGTGGCGCGACTCCGGCAGCCCAGGTAATACCACCGAGGAGATGGTCAAGGACCAACGGTTCCTTGTAGGACTCGGCCGTATGCCCGATCGCCGTATACCACGCGCGGCCGCCGTCGTACGTGTGATACCAGGAAATCGGATGGTCTGCGCCCATCCTCCCACCCCGATAAGTTGCTTCGTCTATCCGGATCAATACCGTGATATCGCGGTCGAGGTCGGAGCGGAAGTCATACCATTCGTCGGTTCGCCTCCATTCGATGGGCAGGTGCCTGGTCGAACGGTGAGACGGATCCGCCACCTTCAAGGTCGCGGACTGAATGGCGGGGTGTCTGCGGAAGTACGTTCCCAGCAGCCGGCCGTACCAGGGCCAATCGTATTCGGTATCCGAGGCCGCATGGATGCCGACAAATCCCCCGCCGCGCCGAACAAACCTCTCGAATGCCGCCTGTTCACCGGGGTTGAAGATATCCCCGGTCGTGTTGAGAAAAACCACCACCCGGTACCGCGCCAGATTCTCATCGTTGAAGATCGCGGCCTCTTCGCCGGCGTCAACGCGAAAATCGTTTTGCTCGCCCAGCGCCTGGATGGCGGCAATACCGGAAGGAATCGAATCGTGCCGGTATCCCGCGGTCTTTGAGAAAACCAGGACAGAAAACGCCGGTTCAGTCGATTCCGCGCGGACAATCCCTGACGCAAAAGTCGCGAGCAAAAGAGCGAAGCCAATCATCACGGTTCCGGCAAGGCGGGCAGCGATCATGCCCGGAAGTACTGAAGGCTCGTGAGTTCTCAGGAACGGCTCCGCGCCCCGATGCCCTATTTTCGATACGACCTCCAGCATGCTTTCTCCATGAACACACTTGTTCCGCATTTCAGAGAAGTTGAACAGGATCAAGATGATCAAGACCAGGGTGGGATAGGGTTTCACGGACGGTAGAAACGAAGGATCAATTTTGCCATGTTGCATGAAACGCGGCGTGA
>DASYUW010000238.1:0-11606 GCA_036000845.1 Burkholderiales bacterium | reverse complement strand
AAGGCGCTTCGCCGCCATCTTCCCGATGCCATGCCCCTGTCCGGATTGAGCATCAGCGCGGTGGGCGACCGCGTGGTGGTCAAGGAAGGCGGCAGCCGCTGGCAAGCAGACTCCGGACAGTACCTGCTTGCGTTTGACGGCGATCCCGACAACGGTACCCTGAGCGTGATCGAACGCCCACAGGCGGCGGCGGGCGCGCAGGACTGGTTCGAAAGCGGAGTCGCGCAGGAGCGGGAAGACTCCGAAGCTGCCCGACGGGCGTACGAGCAAGCCGTTGCCGCGGATCCGGCGCACCTCGATGCCCGAATCAATCTGGGGCGGCTCCTGCACGAAGCGGGTCGCCTGGCGAAAGCCGAGCAGGTCTACCGCGAAGCGATGAAAGTGTGCGACGAGGATCCGGTGCTGCTCTTCAACCTCGGCGTGCTTCTCGATGACATGGGTCGCAAGCCGGAAGCCATCGAGGCGTACGAGACGGCGCTGCGCCACGATCCAGGCCTCGCCGACTGCCACTACAACCTGGCGCTGTTATGCGAAGAACTCGGCAGACCAAGAGAAGCGATCCGGCATATGTCCCAGTATCGCAGGCTGATCGGCAGCAAACCGGAGTAAAGGAAGGCGAGGAAGGCGAGGAAGGCGAGGGGAAGGCGAGGCCTTGCCTTTTGCCCTATAGGCTTCAGGAACTTCTTTTTGCTGCATCAAAGATTCTGCGCCTTGAACTGGCCGCGTCGGCTGATGTTCCGGCCGGAAATCATGAACACACCGTCGCCCCGGTAATGAACCGTCTCCGGATACCTCGGCGATTTTGCGACATGCGCCTTGACGACTTCCCAGATGAAGAGGCCGTGCTTTGAGATCTGGCTGCCGTCGTAGAGCCTGCATTCGAAGTTCGCATAGCATTCCTTGATCAGAGGGGCATCGACCTTGGTGCCCGCGACCGCCGTCAGGCCGAACTTCCCGAATTTGTCCACCTCGGCCCCGCTGCAGTTGCCGATGCCGATCACTTTGTTCAGGAGATCGGTTGTCGGAAGATTGATCACGCATTGCTTGCTCCTGCGGATCATCTCGAAGCTGTGGTTGGCGTCCCAGAGGTAGCAGGCGAACAGGGAAGGTGAAAAGCCCATCATCATGTGCCAACCCATGGTCATGATATTGGTCTCGCCCTTCCAGGCTGAGCTTACGAGCACAATCGGGCCAGGTTCGAGGTAACGCCGAACCTCGTCCACCGGGAAGCTCTTCTTCCGGATTGTCTTCATGATTTCAGCGGAGCATCCACCACACAATGAGAGCCGCCACGGCCGGCACTCCAAATACGAGGAGAAACATGGGAACCTCTTCCGCGACCGAGTAGCCGGCTTGCTTCACTCCGATATACATGTTGATTCCTGCGCCGAAGAGCCACAGCGGAAGAAAGATGAGTGCAGCCGTCGCGATTCTGGGCGTGCCGCCGATGAGATAGCCGGCAAGCGCGCACAGGCCGAGCAAGCCGAAGCCGATCGCAAGAACGATGATGGTGTGCATGTTCGATTACCTCTCTGATTCTGCCTGCCCGATGTCCAGGCGTTTGATCTTGCCGGATGAGGAAAGCTGAAACCTGAAGAAAGTTCGAAAGTCGCCCCACTGATCCGAATGGAACGCGCCGACCAGATCGAGGCCATTGTTTTCCACACGGTCGATCGAAGTGAATCGTTCGTGGCCGAGAGCGTCTCGCGTGAACTTCTTGAGGCTTCGAGGGGCGCCGTCGTCGTAGAGCTTGGCATCGGGTTCGAAGAGCGCCGACCAGGCTTTCCGGTCGCCGCTCTGAAGCGCATCGATGGCGGCTTTGACGGTGACGTTCGTCAGCGCATTCGTGATCACTGGATTTTTTCCTTCATGGCTTGATTCCTCGAGCGGCCGGAGGATTCAACGTACACCAGCCGCGTTCATGATCCACAGCAAAACCGTCTCATCGCTGCCGGCGTCCGATTGACCTGGACAGTTAACCGGACGCTGCTCTTATAGAAACATGCCGCCCCAACTCTACCGCTTATAATCCCACGTCACAAAGTCCGAAACCACACAAGTCCGTGTCATTTCTTCGCGGGCCTCACGCATGAACGACCTGAGTCATCTTCTCAAGAACAATCGCGCCTGGGCCGAAGGCGTGCGCCGGCGCGAGCCGGATTTCTTCGACCAGCTCGCGCACCTGCAAACGCCGCAGTACTTGTGGATCGGCTGCTCCGACAGCCGCGTTCCCGCCAACCAGATCACCGGCCTTGCGTCTGGAGAGGTGTTCGTACACCGCAATGTCGCCAACGTGGTGGTGCACGCCGACCTGAATTGCCTGTCGGTTCTGCAGTACGCGGTGGACGTGCTGAAAGTCAGGCACGTCATCGTTTGCGGCCATTACGGCTGCGGCGGCGTGATCGCCGCGCACGACCATCTCAAGCTGGGGCTGGTCGACAACTGGCTGCGCCACGTGCAGGACGTCGGCCAGAAGCACCGCGACTTGCTCGCCAAGGAACGGGCAAAGGAAAATCGCATCGCCCGCCTGTGCGAGCTGAACGTGATCGAGCAGGTGGTCAACGTCGCCCAGACCACGGTAGTGCAGGACGCCTGGGCCCGCGGCGAGAGGCTTACCGTGCACGGCTGGATTTACGGCATCCAGGATGGATTGATACGCGACCTCGGGATGAGCGTCTCGCAGGCGGAAAACCTGCAAGCGCGCTATGCGTCAGCGGTTGGCGTGGCGGAACGTTAACCGCTCCGGCTGGAAGACCAAACAGCGGTCGCTGAGACAGCAGATCGCGATTGAGCAATGCCGTGAGCAACGTGACGTGGCGCGAAGCCGGGACGGGGCGAAACTTGTGACGAAAAAGCCTGACAAAGAGGGGAACACCCCGGCGGCGCCGGATGGGCCGCCGGGCCGGGAGCGGACGATGCGGGAAGAGGATGCGAGAGCTGCGCGTCTCGCGGCACAAGCCAGGAGCGCCGCGAAGGGTGGCCTGCGTCTGTCGATCGTTCTGCCTCTGGCCATCCTTGCGTTGGCGGCACTGCCGGCTTGTGGCGAGGCTTCCGGGGTGAAGGACGAAATGCGGGCGGCGGAGACATCGACCGCCGAGTTTGCGGTCTATGCGCTGTCGCGGGGCAAGGGCGTGCCCGAGCCGACACGCGGTGCGCTTCGGAAAGCACATACGCTGCTCGAGGGCGCGAAGCAGAGCGGCAAGGTGATAAGGCTCAAGGAGGCACGCATCGGCCTGGAAGGGGAGACGCGCCTGTGCGTCGAGGCGAAGGACGTTGCGGCAGCGCGCGCGCTTTTACGGGAGCTGCGTGCGATCGCGGAAAACGTCGAGTTGTTCAATGTCGTTGTGGAACCTTGTCTGAATCAGTAAGGAATCATTGACTTTGCGCAGGGGAAAACCCGGCGTGTGGGAGGTGGCGTATGAAAATCTCTCTCGCAGTACTGCCAGGCGCATGCCTTCTTGCCTGCAGTTCGCTTCTCTTCACCGGCTGCACGCTTGCTACCGGCGCCGGGAACACCACCGGAAGCGAGAGCCTGGCCCCGACGCACATCCGTCCTGCGGCTGAGCGGGTGGAAGCCACGCCCGAGACGGTCGCGCAGGCGATGGCGCAAATGGAGCGCAAGGCAAGGAAGGAATGCCGGCAATGGGCGGACAGGGCCTTCGAGGAGTTCGAGCGGTCTACCTACAGGGAGCCGTTCCCGGGCGGCAAGTACATCGTCAGCGGCGACATCGCGATTCCCGATCGCAAGCGGCTCCGGGAATTTTTTGAAACACGCATAAAGCGGGAACCGTCCGAGACGGTGCCGGGGGCTCTGATCGTGCACCAGGCCGAAGGCCTGGATGCGATCTGGAATTCGACCCGGAAGAAGCACCTGACCTACTGCGTGAGCAGCGCTTTCGGCGACCGCCAACAACAGGTCATCAAGGACATGGAGGCCGCCTCCGGCGCCTGGGAAGAGGTCGCGGATGTGGATTTCATCCACGTTGCGGCGGAGGACGCCGACTGCACGCCCGACAATGCCGGCGTCGTGTTCGATATCCGGCCGGTCGACGTGAACGGGCAATACCTGGCGCGGGCGTTTTTCCCGAACGAAGATCGCGCCGAACGGAACTTGCTGATCGAGGAATCCTCGTTCCATCTGGATCCCGGCGGGGCCCTGCAACTGGTAGGGATCCTGCGCCACGAGCTTGGCCACACGCTCGGTTGGCGGCACGAGCACACCCGCCCGGAATCCGGGACCTGCTTCGAGGACAACGACTGGCGGCCGCTCACCGACTACGACCGTTTCTCCGTCATGCATTATCCGCAGTGCAACGGCGGAGCCGACTGGGCGCTGAAACTGACGCACATGGACAGGAACGGAGCGGCCTGCGTCTATGGTGCCGCGCTTGGCTTCCAGGTGGACCCGCAGATCTGCCAGGAGCGGGGGTGAGGGGGAAGGGCAAGGGTGAAGGATAAAGGCGGAAGGATGAAGGAACGGCATTAGGCGAGTGCTGCATACTGTTCTTACTTCTTGGGCGGATCTTGCGCTTCCCGGCCGGACGTGAGGCCGCCAGATGCCGCTGGTTTGCTCCTGGCATCGGTGGCAATGGACGCGGAGATTTCCATCAATGCGGACACGAGTGCCTCGATTCGCGCATTGAGCTCTTTCGGATCGTCGTCCACCAGGTAGGGGATCGGCCACAGTTCAGGCATCGTGGGCGTGAACTTGTAGCGGCCGGATGGAGTTTCGAGTCGGATCGTCCCCAATTCGCGATCCGATTCAAATACCACGACCACGCCCGGGGTGTCTCCAAGCTCATTGAAACGGAAGGTGGGCATGCTCATTTTCCTCTTCCGTTCCGGTACGATGCGGGCAGGGGAGGAGCGCGAGAATGCCGCAAACCGGGTGTTGCATCCGCTCCGCTGATTGCGCGGTGCTTCATAGGTACGCTGCACGCTCGGGAAGTCGTGCTATCCCGGAGTCCAGGCGCAGGCGAATGTGTGAGTCCGCCCGCCATTGCTGTCGGGCTCGACGCTTTCCCAGATGCGCTTCATCTTTCCGGATGACCAGATGCGCTCACCGAACGGATTGAACATGTCCATCGACAGCACGCGATGGTGCCTGTTCCTGCAGTTCTCTTCGATCACTCCGGCCGTTTCCTTTACCGTGGCATTCTCCGGCAGTTTCACCGGCCACAGGGACACGCGATACACCGCCTTCTTGGTAAGGGAGACGATATCGTCATTGCGGCTGAGCGAATCGGAGTCGACGTAATACGTTGCGGTAGCGTCGCTGCCGATTTCGATCCAATTCTCGGCGTAGCCAGGAATGGCGGTGAGAGCAATTGCGGCAAAGAAGAATTTCATGAAACTTCCTTCCAGCACTGGCGAAGTGGGCGGAGAACCATCCTTGAAGTCCGCTCCCACGTGCCGTTTGATTCAGTTGACCATGCTGGAATGATCCGTTGATGACGTTATGCGGATTGCATCTGGAGGAGAGTCCATCTGGCGCATGCCCGGCTCGACCTTGTAGCTATGCCTTGTCAAGGCCTCTGCACATCTCAGGGAAAGACCTTATGGGATCCGCCGGGACGGGCGCTATAGAGAAAGAGGAAAAGGGAAGAGGGGCGAGGGAAAAGGAAATTGCGCCACCACTCGAAACGGCAAGCACCGGAACCGCTGAACGCGGAATGAAGTAGCCGGCAAACGCTGTCATCCTGCCCTTGCAGGCCCGCGTTTAGCCCGCACAGAGTTCCGCGGGACGGTGTGGTATGGTTGAATTTCCCGTCCGGATCCCGTGATGGGTATGGGGCAGAGCATCTGTCGCCACAATAATATGGGGAGGAACCGGATGATTCGTTCGAAGATGGTTGCGAGGTCGGCCACCCTCGCCGTATTGGCGGGGCTGACGCTGGCCGGCGCGGCGGGCACGGCCGAGGCGCAGCATAAATGGAAGGTGCAGAACCTCTACGGGCCGAATACCACGGTCTACAAGGATTTTCAGGCCTTCGCCGCGCGCCTGAAGGAGGCCACCAAGGGCGAGGTGGAGATCCAGCCCTTCCCGGTCGCGACCATCGTGCCGCAGGCCGAAGCGCTCGACGCGATCAAGGCGGGCTTGCTCGACGGCGCCGTGGGAACGATGGCGTACCAGGGCGGCAAGGAACCGGCGGCGGCATTCTGGGACATGACTGCCGCCTACGACTATCCGCTGCACCTGCTGATGTGGTACCGGCAAGGCGGCGGGATGGAAGTCATGAACAAGATTTCCGCAAAGTGGGACGCCGTTTTCATGGGCCCGGTCATTCTCGGGCAGGAGTCGATCCCGTCGAAGAAGCCGATCCGCTCGATCGCCGACTTCAAGGGCGTGAAAATGCGCGCGCCCGACGGCATTCCGGCCGAGATCTTCGCCTTGCTGGGCGCATCGGTGTCGGTGATGCCCGGCACGGAGGTGTACACGGCGCTGGATACCGGCAAGATCGAGGCGACGGACTGGGGCACGCTTTCGGTGAACGACGAGGCCGGCTACAACCGGATCGCGCCTTATGCGATCTACCCGGGCATCCACTCCATGAACTCGGTCGACTTCGTCGTCAGCAAGCGCAAGTGGAATGCGCTGTCCGCCGAGCAGAAGGCGATCGTGACGGCCGCGGTGGACGAATGGTGCCTGCGCACGTGGATGGACCAGGAACTCGAGGATCGCAAGGCCGCGGCCAAGCGCGATCCGGCGACGCTGATCCAGTGGGGCGAGAAAGAGAAAGCCGAGTTCCGCCAGGTCGCCCACAAGGTGTGGGAGAAGTGGTCGAAGAAGAGCCCGCTGGCCAGGGAGATCTACGAAAGCCAGATCAAATTCCTGAAGTCGATCGGCAAACTCTGAGGATTTGCAAGCAAGGCACCGAGCGAACGGGCGCGGCTTGAGCCGCGCCCGCTTCGTTCCCGCGGACAACAATAAGACGGAGAGGGAATCATGGCGGAATCAGTGCCCGCTGCTGAAGCGGCCGGGAAAAACGCCGTCGATCGCGCGATCGAGGCGATTGCCAAGGCGCTGAGTTTCAGCTTCGCGCTGTCGATCGTCGTGACGATCTATGACGTCGTCGCCGACGTGGTCTTCAAGTCGCCGACCGTGTGGGTCTACGACGTCGTCACCACGGCGATCGCCGTGGCCTTCCTCATCGGCGGCTCCTATTCGCTGATGCGCCGCGAGCATATCCGCATCACCGCGGTGCACGGCCGCCTGTCGCAGCGCACGAGGCTGCGCTGCGACATCGCCACCTCGATTCTCGCGATAGTCTATCTCGCGGCATTCGCCTGGTTCTCCTTCAACATGGCGTGGCTGTCGGTCCAGGACTGGGAGGTAGGCGGTTCCGCATGGGCGCAGCCCACGCCGGTCGTGGTCAAGGTTTCGATGGTGATCGGCGCGCTGCTGATGATCGTGCAGATGATCTCCAATATCCGCGGTGACCTGAAAGCGCTGCGCGAGGAGGCCTGAGCCATGGGCATCGAGATCATCTCGCTGCTGATGCTCGCGGCATTCGTGCTGCTGATCATCGTCCTGGGCATGCCGATCGCCTTCGCGACCGGGCTGATCGCCGTCGTTTTCTGCGCGCTGTTCGCCGATCTGGACAGCCTGGCGATCGTCACTTTCCGGACTTACGGTTTCGTCAATTCCTATGTATTGCTGTCGGTGCCGATGTTTCTGATGATGGCCAACATCCTCGACAAATCCGGGGTCGCGCACGACCTGTACGACGCGTTGAAGATCTGGGCCGGACGGCTTCCCGGCGGCGTGGCGGTCATGACTTTGATCGCGGCGTCGGTGATGGCGGCGATGACCGGTATCATCGGCGGCGAGGTCATCCTGCTCGGCCTGGTCGCGCTGCCGCAGATGCTGCGGCTGCGCTACGACTCGCAGCTCGCGATCGGCGTGGTATGCGCCGGCGGCTCGCTGGGAACCATGATTCCGCCAAGCCTCGTGCTGGTGTTCTACGGGCTCACGACCTCGACCTCGATCGGCGACCTGTTCCTGGCCTCCACGATACCCGGCGTCGTCCTGGCGCTGATCTACATTAGCTACGTCCTGATCCGCTGCGGGCTCAACCCGAAGCTCGGGCCGCCGGCGCCGCCGGAACTGCGCAACATCCCGTTGATGGCCAAGTTCGCGGCGCTGAAGAATGTCATCCTGCCGCTGTTGATCATCTTCTCCGTGCTCGGCAGCATCTACACCGGCATCACGTCGGTGAGCGAGGCGGCGGCGATGGGTGTGGCCGGAGTGACCGTAGCGGCCGCGATCCGGCGCACGCTGACCCTCGCGATGCTGCGCGACTCGCTGTACTCGGCGATGTCGACCTGCGGCCTGCTGATCTGGCTGTCGATCGGCGCCAATGCGATGGTCGGCGTTTACAATCTGCTGGGGGGGATCACATACCTGAAGAGCATCATGACCGGCCTGCCGCTGGAGCCGATCGGCATCATCCTGATCATGATGGCGATCTTCCTGGTGCTCGGCATGTTCATGGACTGGTTCTCGATCATGCTGCTGACCATGCCGATCTTCGCGCCGACGGTGACCGCGTTGGGCTATGACCTGATCTGGTTCGGGGTCCTGTTCAACATCACCATGCAGGTGGGCTACCTGTCACCGCCGTTCGGCCAGGCGGCGTTCTACCTGAAGTCGGTGGCGCCGCCGGAGATCAGCCTCAATCACATTTTCGCCTCGCTTCTGCCTTTCATCGCGCTGCAGGTCATCGGTCTGCTTTTCGTGCTCTTCATTCCGGATGTGGCGATGTTCCTGCCGCGGCTGTTGCATTAGCCGGCGCGCAACAGGATCGACCGACCCTTATCGTCGCGTCACGACGCATCACGCCAAGCATCATCTGCTCACCTGGCGAGCGGATCGGGTCGCATCTGGAACTTGTAAACCTTGGCACGGCGTTGCGTTCCGCCTTCAGAGTGAAATGGCGTCCGCGTCGAATCCGTCGCCCAGATCGCGCGGCCTTTCCACCCACCCTTGGGATCGTCGATGCGACCTTCTCCCCACTTTGCGAAGAAGCCCATCGGGTAGGGAACGCGCAGCGTCACGAACTTGCCGTCGACCAGCGCGAAGTAGGCATCGCTGGTGTTACCCGTCGCAATCGGCACGTTGGCGCCGAGTCCGAGGGTGTTGAACCAGTCCACCCAGACGTAATAACTCGCCTCGGCGCTGCCATGGTCCTGCACGTCCCTGAATTGCGGTCCGGGAAACCGGTACAGCGTCCAGCCTTCGGGGCAGTGCTTGCCCGTTGCCTGCGGCCCGTTCAACGGTGCCCTGCACTTGCGGCGGTCGAAGCTGCCGAGATGGCCGCTCGCGAACGACGCCCAGAACACACCGTTGCGGTCGATGTCGCCGCCGCGCGCGCCGTACGCGGGCAACGGCGGCTCGAAGATTTCGGTGATCGCGGTGTGGGTAGGATCGGGACCCGGGGCGACGCGCACGGCGTAGCTGGGGAACGGCGCCAGCGAAGTTCCCCACACTGAACCGTCGGCCGGGTTGACCACCACGCTGTAGAGATTCACCGCGACGCGCTTGTCTTTCGCGGAGTCCAGCGGCTGGTCGGGCTCGACCCATTCGTCGCGCCTGCCGTTGCCGTTGGTGTCGAGGATGAAGGGCGTCCAGCCCTGCGACTTCATCTCGTCGCCGGTTTCCTCGAACATCTTCCGGCTCAGCCAGCCGGCCACACCCGGGCCGCCGACCCCGGCCGAGGCCCACAACGTATTGTTGGCGTCCGCGGCGAAGATCAGGTGGTGCGTCGGGAAGCAGGTCGAGATCAGCGTCCACTTGCCGCTGGCCGGGTCGTACATCGACAGATGCCGGTTCGCGCTTTCGATCGGAAATACCTTCGCGGACGGATGGTCCGAACCCTTCCTGCAACCATCGGGGTTGTTCGGATGGCGGATGCGCGCCGCGGCCCAGACGCGCCCTTTCTCGTCCATCATCTGGTTGTGCGTGCTGGTCTGGCTGTCCCAGATCGGATCAGGTCCCCAGTAAGGCGAGGGCGCCATCGGGTCGGTGCGGTGCGAAGGCGTATTCGGATCGCGCACCGGATGCTTCACCTCCGTCGCCGTGTGCGTGAGCGGATCGAGGACCGGCCAGTAATCCGTGCTGTTTTCGGGCGCGCCGTAGAATTTCCCGTTGGTATTGACGGTGGGCTTGCGCCGATCGGTCCCGATCAAGTCATGCATGTACGCTTGGGGCCTGCTCCAGTCCCATAGCGTCAGCACGAGGTTGCGCTCGATTCCCTGCGGCCGCTCGGGCTTCGCGAACGGCAGCTCGCCGGCCGCGATGCGGTCGGTCCAGTCGGCCCATTGCGCAAGCGCCCGCGCGGTGCCGAGCCGGCCGGCCGCGGTGACCATGTTGTTCATCGCCTGTCCCGAGGCGATGCGCCGCCCCCACGCCTCGGTGGAGTTCATGTGCGCGAAATCCTTCGGCATGGTGCGCGTGCCAACGGTGCCCAGCGCGTGGCAAGACATGCAACCGTTGGTCTTCACGCTGTTGAGCCAATGGTTCTGGGTCGCCATGCCCGGGTCGATGCCGTTGCCGTCCGGACCCGTGCCGGGAAATTCGTTCTTCGCCGGGATCTTCAGAAGCGAGTACCAGTAGATCGCCGGGTAATACTCCGCCGCCGCCGCCGCGCTCGGCGCGACCACCGCGCTCAGGTCAAGACGTTTCCCGGGCGTGGCCTGGACTTTGGGCGAATCGACCAGCCCGTAACCGCGTACCCAGACGCTGTAACCGGCTTTCGGCAGATCGGGTATGAGATAGCGCCCTCGATCATCAGTGACCACGATCTTGGCGAATTTGGTCGGCAGGTCCAACGTTTCCGCGATCACCCACACGCCGGCTTCCGGCCCGTTCTCGTTCGTCACCACCCCTCCGAGGGCGTTGTCGCCGATGCGAATCTCCGTACTGTCGTCGCACAAGCCAGTCCCGGACGCGCAGGCGGCTAACAGCAGCACAATTCCGCCAACCGCGATGCTGCGGCGCAATCTTCCAGTCGTCATGTTTGTACTCTCCCTCCGGTGGTTGGTCGGTGGTATTGGCGGAAACATTGTAGAACCGGAGCGAAGACGTGGGGTGACGTCTCCCATTTTTCGTCCGGCCATCACGCCGCATTTCATGCAACATGGCAGAATTGGTTTTTCGTCTCTACTGTCCGTTAAACCCTGGCCTTTCCATCCTGATCCTGATCAAACTCTCTGAAATGCAGAACAAGTGTATTCATGGAGGAAGCATGCTGGATGTCGTATCGAAAATATGGCGTCGGGGCGTGGAGTCGTACAAAGGCCCAAGACAGGTACTCTTTCCTTCAGTACTCCCGAGCGCGCGTGCTGCTCGTTTCGCCGGTACCGTAGTGGTTGGCTTCGCTTTCATGCTTTCGGCTTTGGTTTCGGGCGCTGCCGATTCGGAATCGACTGAACCGGCGTTTTCTGTCCTGGTTTTCTCAAAGACCGCGGGATACCGGCACGATTCGATTCCTTCCGGCATCGCCGCCATTCAGGCTCTTGGCGAGCAAAACAGTTTCCGCGTTGACTCCAGCGAAGACGCCGCGATCTTCAACGATGAGCGTCTGGCGCAGTACCGGGTGGTGGTT
>DASYUW010000237.1:0-26513 GCA_036000845.1 Burkholderiales bacterium | reverse complement strand
GAGCCTTCGACGCGATAGAACGGATCGAACACGCGCTCGATGTCGCTTTCCGGGATGCCCGGACCGCGGTCGGCGATGGCGACATTCACCGTCCGGCCTACGTCGCGCACCGTGATGTCCGCGCGCTGTCCGTATGCCAGCGCATTGTCGAGCAGGTTCTGCAGGCAGCGCTTGAGCGCCTGCGCGCGACCCATCACCGGGCCCGGCGATGCGCCGGCAACAGTGACGGTATGGCCAGCCTCCTCCGCGTCCTGCTTCAGGCTCGAGATCAGGGCGTTGAGGTCGATCGGACACAAGTCTTCGCCGCCGTCGCTCAGCCCCCGCATGTAGTCCAGGGTGGACCCCACCATCTCCTGCATCGCGTCGAGATCGCGGATAAAGCGTGTCCTGAGCTCGGCGTCCTCCAGCATTTCGGCGCGCAGCCGCATGCGCGTGATCGGCGTCTTGAGGTCGTGCGACATGGCGCCCAGCGCCTTGACCCGCGTGTCGACATAGCGCTTCAGGCGGTCCTGCATGGTGTTGAGCGCGCGCGATGCGCGCGCAAGTTCGACCGTTCCCGTTTCCGGAAGCGGCGGCCGCTCGATATTGCGGCCGAGTTCCTCCGCCGCCCCTGCCAGCACCGATAACGGCCTGGTTACCAGCCGTACAGCGAAAAAGAGCAGCACCAGCATGACGCCGTCCACGATCGCCAGATTGCGAAGCAGCCGGGTGAACCAGGTGGTCGCGCGCGGCGGGTAGGTGCTCTCCGCGGTGATCCAGGTACCGTCGCCAAGCATGACGGCAGCGTGAATGCGCATCCCGGCACGCTCCTCGAAGTAACGTGCGTACCAGGATTCCGGGTTGAGATTAACCGGCTGCGCGTCGATCACCCGGAATCGCGTGCCCGGATCGAGTGCCAGCGCCAGCGCTTCGCGCGCCGCGCGGTAGAGTTCGGTTTCCTCCCCCGTGGCGGCAGAATCGCCGCCCGCCGGCTTGCCGTCAGTCAATTTCAGCGTTGCGTCGGCAATCGCGTCCATGATCCGTGGCCGCTGCGCCGGGGCCACGGCATTGAGCACGCGCACCGCGTCGTCGATCCTGGCCGCCGCACGCGATGCACCGTTGCGGATAACAAGATCGTCGCGTTCGGAGATGTGAATCGCGGTGGTAAGCACTTGGACGGCGACAAGGCCGCCCACCAGGATCAGCGCGATGCGGCCGAACAACGAATTCGGCAGCAGCTTCAAGTTTGGCTCTCCACGCGCACCGCCAGCACGTAGCCTTTGCCGCGCACGGTCTTGATGATCGCCGGCTCGCGCGCCTCGTCCCGCAGGCGTTCGCGCAGGCGGCTCACCTGCATGTCGATCGTGCGGTCGAGCGGGTCGGCATCGCGCCCGAACGTGAAATTGGACAGCTGGTCGCGTGACAGGACCGCGTTCGGGTTCTGCAGGAAGATCAGCAGCAGCCGGTACTCGGCGCCGGACAAGGGCACCACCACGCCGTCGGCCGCCCGGAGATTGCGCTCCCGCGTATCCAGCCGCCAGCCGGAGAAGCCGAAGGACTCCGGCACGTTGATCTCGGTATCGGCGGGAAGCGCCCTGGCACGGCGCAGGATGCTGCGGATGCGCGCCACCAGTTCGCGCGGATCGAAAGGCTTGGCCAGATAATCGTCGGCACCCATCTCCAGTCCGATGATGCGGTCCACCGGATCGCCCTTCGCAGTGAGCATCAGCACCGGCACCTGCGAGCGCGCACGCAACTGCCGGCACAGCGACAGGCCGTCTTCACCAGGCAGCATCAGGTCCAGCACCACGAGGCTCGCCGGCCTGGCCGCCAGCGCCTCGCGCATGGCCGGACCGTCCGCCACCGCGTGGGCATCGAAACCGTTCTTGCGCAGGTATTCCTCCAGCAGCTTGCGGATGTCTTCGTCGTCGTCAACGATGAGTACGCGATCACGCATGGGCGCTCTTATACCTCCTGCCGCAACGATTTGGGAGGACTTTTGTCAAATAACGTAACAGCGAATCCGGCGCCGACACTTCGTTACATGGCGCGCGGCTGCCTCGCTTAGATTCCCCGTACTCCCTTCATCCGGTCAGGCATGAACAACACCCGATCCCGGCCGTCTGCCGGCCTGTGCATCGCTGCGCTGCTCGCACTTTTTGCCGCGGCACGGCCCGCCTCCGCCGCCGATCCCTTCGGCACCGACAAGCTCGCGCCGCCCAACCAAGGCGTACCCTGGAGCAGCGGCGCCGATGCCTGCTTGCGCCTGGCGTCCACGACAGGACCACTGACGCTCGCCGGCGTCATCGAACGGGCGCTTTGCAACAACCCGCAGACCCGCCAGTCCTGGACCGCCGCGCGCATCCAGGCGGCGCAAGTTGGTCGCAGTCGCGCCGCATATTTGCCCGAGGTCACGATAGACGGCCAGGCCGGCGCCGGCCGCACTTGGCCCGGCAATGGGGATACCTTCAGCCAGGAGAGTGTCTCGGCTGCGGCGACGGTGAGCTATCTGCTGTTCGACTTCGGGGCGCGCGACGCCAATCTCGACAACGCCCGACAGTTGCTCGAGGCCGCGAACTGGTCGCACAATGCTGCGCTGCAGTCGGTATTCCTCTTCGCGATCCAGTCCTACTATCAATTGTTCGCTGCCAAGGCCAATGTCGAAGCCGCGCTGGAAGCCGAGAAAGCCAGCGAAGAAAGCCTGAAGGCGGCCGAAACCCGCTATCGCGTCGGCGCCGGCACCCCGGCCGACCGGCTGCAGGCGAAGACCGCATACTCGCAGGCCCAGCTCATCCGCACGCGCGCTGAAGGCGAGCGTCGTACCGCCGCCGGCGTGCTGGCCAACGCCATCGGCCTCGACGCCGACGCCGAAGTCGATCTCGCGCCGCCGCGCATCCAGGCTCCGGACCCGACCACCGACGCGCGGGTTCGCGAACTGGTCGATTACGCGCGCATGCTGCGCCCCGACCTGGCCGCGGCCGAGGCCAAGGTCAAGGCCGCGCGTGCGCAAGTGCGTGCGGCGCAAGCGGCAGGCAAGCCGACCGTATCGCTCACCGGTTCCGCTGGATTGTCGGACTCGAACTCGGCGAGCCTGGCAAGCGACGGCGCGGTGGGGATCAGCGTGAGCATTCCGCTGTTCACCGGATATCGCAATACTTACGACATCCGATCCGCCGAGATCCAGGTTGAAGCGCGCGAAGCCGACCGCGATCAGTTGCGCAACCAGGTATCGCTGGACGTCTGGCGCGCTTACCAGTCGCTCGCCACGGAGCGCACCGCGCTGGTGAATGCCGAAGACTTGCTGCAAAGCGCGCTGGAATCCGAGAACGTCGCCCGCGGACGCTACAAGGCCGGCGCCGGCACGCTGATCGATCTGCTCAATGCGCAGTCGGCAGCCGCCAGTGCCCGATTCCAGTCGGTTCAGGCGCGCTACAACTGGCACCTTGCCAAGGCCGCGCTCGCGAGCGCGCTCGGCACGCTGGACCTTGCGGCGCTGCCGGGCAACGCCGATACCGTCTTGATCGACACTTCCCGTTCGACGGCACGCAGATGAAGAAACCTTCCCTGTCGTCCTGGGTGAAACTGTTTGTTTTGCTGGTACTGCTCGCCGGTGCGGGCGCCGCGATGTGGCTGTGGAAGAACAATTCCGAAATGCCTGCCGAACAGCGCTACCGCAGCAAGCCGGTCGAGCGCGGCACGCTGGTACAGAGCGTTTCCGCCAACGGCACGCTCAATCCGGTGGTGCTCGTCACCGTCGGCTCGCAGATTTCCGCACGCGTGACCAAGCTGTACGCGGATTTCAACCAGCGCGTCAAGGCCGGCCAGGTGCTCGCCGAGCTGGATCCGGCGCTGCTCATCGCGACCGAACGACAGACGCTTGCCAACCTCGCCAGCGCGCGGGCTTCGCTCAGGCTGGCGCGCGCGAACGAAGAACGGTTTCAGCAACTGTTTGCGCAGGAATACATCTCCAGACAGGAGATGGACCAGGCACTGCAGGCGCGCGAAGCGGCGCAGGCGCAAGTACAGGTGTACGAAGCGCAGCACAGCAGGGATCGGGCGAACCTGCACTACACCGTGATCCGTTCGCCGGTTTCCGGCGTGGTCGTGGATCGCCAGGTCGATGTCGGGCAGACGGTCGCCGCCAGCCTGCAGGCACCGGTCCTGTTCAAGATCGCACAGGACCTCAAGCAGATGCAGATCAACTCCGCGGTCGCGGAAGCCGACGTCGGCGCGATCCGTATCGGCCAGGAAGTGGACTTCCGCGTGGACGCGTTCTCCGATCGCGAGTTCAAGGGCATGGTCAAGCAGATCCGGCTCAGTCCCACCATCACCAGCAACGTAGTCACCTACAACGTGGTGGTATCGGTGGACAATCCGGACGAGATCCTGCTGCCGGGCATGACCGCTTATATCACCATCACCACGCAGACCAAACCGGACGTGCTGATGGTGCCTAATGCCGCGCTGCGCTTCCGCCCCACCGCCACGACCGAGGCTTCGCGCATGCCCTCCGCGCTGGCAGCGGGCCCGCGCAAGCGCGCGGCAGGATCGCAGGTGCACGTGCTGCGCGGCGGCAAGATTGAAGCCGTCACGGTCCAGACCGGCATCACCAACGGCCGCGTCACCGAAATCACGGGCGGCGATCTGCGCGAAGGCGACACGGTGGTCCTCGAAGATCTGACCGCGACACCGCGCCCGCAAACCGCGCCCAGCGGCCCGCGCACGAGGCTGTTCTGATGGCAAGTCCGGTGGTGCGCATCGAGCACCTTCACAAGAGCTATGAAACCGGGGCCGGCGTCTTCCCGGTACTCCACGACGTTAACCTCGTCATCGAGCCCGGCGAGTTCGTCGCCATCATGGGTCCGTCGGGATCGGGCAAGTCCACGTTCATGAACATTCTCGGCTGCCTGGATCAGCCGACCAGCGGCAGGTACTTTCTCGACGGAGCCGATACCCGCCAGCTCGGCAGCGACCAGCTCGCGAGGCTGCGCAACCACACCATCGGATTCGTGTTCCAGGGATTCAACCTGTTGCCGCGCGCGCGGCTCACCGATAATGTTGCGCTGCCGCTGGTGTACTCCGGCATGGCGCGCGGCGAACGCAACACCCGCGCTGTGACGTTGCTCGAGCGCATCGGCCTGGCTGGCCACATGCAGTCATTTCCGAACCAGATCTCCGGCGGACAGCAGCAGCGGGTGGCGATCGCGCGCGCGCTCGCCACCCGCCCGCGGCTGCTGCTCGCCGACGAACCCACCGGCAATCTCGACACGCACACCGGCGCCGAGATCATGAACCTGTTCACGCAGTTGAACCGCGACGAAGGCATCACCGTGGTGCTGGTGACCCACGATCGGGAGATCGCCGCCTATGCGCACCGGCTGGTGCGCTTCCGGGACGGTGTCGTCGAGCACGACGGCGCTGTCGTCGCCGAGGAAGCGGAGGCACCCGCATGATCCTGTCGATGCTCGCCGAAGCCTGGTCGGCGATGGGCGCCAACCGGCTGCGCACGTTCCTCACCATGCTCGGCATGGTGATCGGAGTGGCCGCCGTGGTGGCGATGCTCGCGGTCGGCCAGGGCGCGCAGATGATGGTGAACCAGACCATCGCCTCGATGGGCAGCAACCTGTTCATCGTCCTCTCCGGCGGCTCCACCAGCGGCGGATTGCGCATGGGCTCCGGCAGCGCGCCGACCCTGACGCTGTTGGACGCGGACGCAATCGCCGAACTACCCGGCGTCGCCGCGGTGGCGCCGGTGCAACCCGGCAACTCCGAGGTCATCTACGGCGCCAGCACCTGGAGCACGCAGGTGTACGGCACGTCGCCGAGCTATCTGGACGTGCGCGAATGGCCGCTCGCATCCGGCGAGCCCATCACCGACTACGACTTGCGCTCGGCCAGCCGCGTGGCGCTGCTCGGCGGCACGGTGGCGAACTACCTGTTCGGCGATGAAGATCCGGTGGGAAAAACCATCCGCATCAGGAACAGCCCCTATCTGGTGATCGGCGTGCTGGCGCGCAAGGGCCAGAGCCTCGACGGGCGCGACCAGGACGACACCATCCTGGTGCCGGTCACGACGGCGCAGCGCAAGCTGTTCGGCTCGCAGTTCCTGGGTACGGTGCGGTTCATGATGGTGCAGGCGGGTTCAGCGGACCTCATGGACCGGGTCGAACGCGACATCGCGGAACTTCTGCGCGCGCGCCATCGTCTCAACGTGGATGCCGAGAACGACTTCACGGTGCGCAACCTCACTGCAGCGGCCAATGCAGCGGCGGCGACCACCAAGGTGATGTCGCTGATGCTGGGCGCCATCGCTTCGGTGTCGTTGCTGGTCGGCGGCATCGGCATCATGAACATCATGCTGGTGTCGGTGACCGAGCGCACCCGCGAGATCGGCATCCGCATGGCGATCGGCGCACGCCGTCGCGACATCCTGATGCAGTTCCTGCTGGAAGCAATCATCATTTCGGTGATCGGCTGCTGCGTCGGGGTGGCGCTCGGGGTCGGGGGCGCCTATTTCGCCGAGCGCGTGGCGCAGACTACGGTGGCCGTCACCTCCGGTTCCATCGTGCTCGCCTTCGCCGTGGCCGCGGCAGTCGGCGTGTTTTTCGGCCTGTACCCAGCGCGCAAGGCCGCCTACCTGAAGCCCATCGATGCACTGCGCTACCAATAGGCGCAAAATAGCGCCTTCGCACGGCAGCCGCGGTTCCGTCGTTCTGGTCCGGCCTGTGCCATATCCTGTGCGATCCGGAATTGTCATGAAGACTCACCCAATTTCGAAGCCCGATTCTTTTTCAGGACACGCATTGTGGTGCGCGCTGTCCGCACTGCTCGCCGCCTGCGCGCTCGCCGGCTGTTCCGACAAGAACAGCGCGCAGGCCGAGGCGAAGAAGACGCCGCCCGCAATTCCGGTGCTGATCGCGCGGGCCGTCGAGAAGCGCATGCCGCTGCGGCTGCACGCCATCGGCAATGTCGAAACCGTCGCCTCGGTGGCGGTGAAGGCGCGCGTGGACGGCCAGATCTTCAAGGCCTACGTGCGCGACGGCCAGGACGTGGCCAAGGGCGACCTGCTGTTCCAGATCGATCCCAAACCCTACGAATCGCAACTGGCGCAGGCCCAGGCCAACCTCGCGCAAAACCAGGCGCAACTCGAGTACCTGCGCGGACAGGAGAAGCGCTACCAGGAGCTGCTGGCGCAGAACTTCGTCTCCCGGGAAGGCTATGCGCAGGTGGCGTCGAATTTTCATGGCGCGGAGGCCACCGTCAATGCCACCGCCGCCGCGGTCGAGTCCGCACGCGTCAACCTCGCTTACACCACCATCCGCGCGCCGATCGGCGGGCGCGCCGGCAAGGTCCTGCTCAGTGAGGGCAACCTGGTCAAGGCCAACGATACCAATGCCCTGGTCGTCATCAACCAGATCTCGCCGATCTATGTCAGCTTCGCGGTGCCCGAGCAGCATCTCGCCGAAGTCCGCGCCAACAAGGTCAAGGCGCCGATGCGCGTCGAAGCGGAAGTAGAAAAGGGAAAAATGGTCCCCGGCAAGCTCGCCTTTGCCGACAACACCGTGGACGCCACCACCGGCACCATCCGCCTGCGCGGGCTGTTTACCAATGAGGACAAACAGCTCTGGCCAGGCCAGTACGTCGACACGTGGATCACGCTGCGCGACGAGGAGCACGCGCTGGTGGTACCCGCGCAGGCAGTTCAGACCGGGCCCAACGGCTCGTACGCGTACGTCGTCAAGGAAGATTCCAGCACCGAGATGCGCGCCATCGCTGTCAGCCGAACCGACGGCGAAGAGGCGGTGATCGAATCCGGGCTCAAGGCCGGCGAGACGGTGGTGACGGACGGCGCATCGCGGCTGCTGCCCGGTTCCAGGGTCAGCGTCAAGAGCGCGGAAAAAGCGTCGTGAACGTCGCCGAAGTGTTCGTGCGCCGTCCGGTCATGACTGGTCTGATCATGATCGGCATTCTGATTTTCGGCGTTTTCAGCTACCGCCTGCTGCCGGTGGCCGACCTGCCGAACGTCGACTTTCCCACCATCGCGGTGACCGCCGCGCTGCCCGGCGCCAGTCCAGAGACCATGGCTTCCGCGGTGGCCACACCGCTGGAGAAGCAGTTCTCCACCATCGCCGGGCTTGACTCGATGGATTCGCTGAGCGCCCAGGGCAACACCCGCATTACGCTTCAGTTTGCCCTGGACCGCGACATCGACGCCGCCGCGCAGGATGTACAAGCAGCGATCTCGCGCGGGCTGAACCAGTTGCCGAAAGAAATGAGCGCGCCGCCTTCGTTCCGCAAGGTCAATCCCGCCGACTCGCCGATCTTCTATCTGGCGCTCACTTCGTCGACGCTGCCGCTTTCCACGGTGGACGAGTACGCACAGACGTTATTGGCGCAGCGCATTTCCACCACCAGCGGCGTGGCGCAGGTGCAGGTGCTCGGATCGCAGAAGTACGCGGTGCGGGTACAACTCGACCCCAAGGCACTGGCCTCGCGCGGCATCGGCATCGACGAGGTCGCGGAAGCGATCGGACGCCAGAACTCCAACCTTCCCACCGGCACATTGTTCGGGCAGCACCGTGCCTACACCGTGGAAACCAACGGCCAGCTTGCCAACGCCGCATCGTTCCGCCCGATCGTGGTGGCCTACCGCAACGGCGCACCGGTGCGTCTGGGTGAACTCGGGCGGGTGGTGGACGGGGTGGAAAACGACAAGCTCGCCGCCTGGTACAACGATCAGCGCAGCATCCTGCTGGCGATCCAGCGCCAGCCCGGCACCAATACCATCGAGGTGGTGGACTCGATCAAGAAGCTGCTGCCCACCTTCCGGGCGCAGGTGCCGCCCGGCATCAACATCGAGATCCTCTACGACCGCTCCCAATCGATCCGTCAGTCGGTGGACGACGTGCAGTTCACGCTGGTGCTGGCGCTCGCCCTGGTGGTGCTGGTGATCTTCCTGTTCCTGCGCAACCTCTCCGCCACGCTGATCCCCAGCCTGTCGCTGCCGATGTCGATCGTCGGCACGTTCTCCGTGATGCACCTGATGGGGTTCAGCCTGGACAACCTTTCCCTTATGGCGCTGACGCTGTGCGTGGGCTTCGTGGTGGACGACGCCATCGTCATGCTGGAAAACATCAACCGCCACCTGGAAATGGGCAAATCGCCGATGCAGGCCACGCTCGACGGCGCGCGCGAGGTCGGCTTCACCATCGTATCCATGACGCTGTCGCTGGCCGCGGTATTCATTCCCGTGCTGTTCATGGGCGGCGTGCTCGGCAGGCTGCTGCACGAGTTCGCCGTGACCATCATGGCGGCGGTGCTGGTGTCCGGTTTCGTGTCGCTTTCGCTCACGCCGATGCTGTGCAGCCGCTGGCTGCGTCCCGTAAAGCAGGAAAACCACGGCCACATGTTCCGCTGGAGCGAACGCGCGTTCGACGCCATGCGCGATTTCTACGAAGTCACGCTGCGCTGGGCGATGGCCCGGCATCGCCTGGTGATGGCGATGTTTGTAGCGGTGTTCACGGTCACCGCGTATCTGTTCGTCAGTATTCCCAAAGGGTTCCTGCCGAGTGCGGATACCGGACAGTTGCTGGCGTTCACCGAGGGCGCGCAGGACATTTCCTTCGACTCGATGGCGGAGAAGCATCGCCTGGCCGCAAACATCATTCGCGCCGACCCGAATGTCGACGCGGTCATGGCGTTCATGGGACCGTCGTCCTCCGGCTCCAGTCAGACGCTCAACCTGGGCCGTGTTTTCGTGCGCCTGAAGCCGTACAAGGAGCGACTCTCCGCCGACGCGATCATCCAGGAACTGCGGCCCAAGCTCAACGGCATTCCAGGCATGAAGGTGTATCTGCAGAACCTGCCGCTGATCCGCATCGGCGGCAGGCTCACCAAGAGCGAATTCCAGTACACGTTGCAGGACGCCGACACTGCGGAACTGTACCGCTGGGCGCCCGTGCTTGAAGACAAGCTGCGCACGATGCCGGATTTCCAGGACGTCAACAGCGACCTGCAGATCACCAATCCGACCGTCAAAGTGGAGATCGACCGTGACAAGGCGTCCACGCTCGGCGTCACCGCCGAGCAGATCGAGGACGCGCTCTACAGCGCCTATGGGGCGCGCCAGGTTTCCACCATCTTCACGCCGAGCAACGACTACTGGGTGATCCTGGAACTGGCGCCGCAATACCAGGCCAGTCCCGAAGCGCTGTCGCTGCTGTACGTGCGCTCCGGTTCAGGCGCACTGGTGCCGCTCGCCGCAGTGGCGAAGATTGTCGGCGGGGTCAGCCCGCTCACCATCAGCCATCAGGGCCAACTCCCGGCCGTCACCCTCTCCTTTAACCTCAAGCCGGGCGTCTCGCTGTCCCAGGCGATCTCGCAGGTCAATGAAGTGGTTACGGAACTGCGCATCCCACCGACGGTGGTCGGCAGTTTCCAGGGTGCAGCGCAGGCGTTCCAGTCTTCGCTCACCGGAATGGGACTGCTGCTTCTGATGTCGGTGTTCGTGATCTACCTGATCCTCGGCATCCTTTACGAGAGCTACATCCACCCGGTCACGATCCTTTCGGGCTTGCCCACTGCAGGCTTCGGCGCGCTGCTGACGCTGCTGCTGTTCAAGATGGATCTCAACATGTACGGATTCGTCGGGCTCATCATGCTGATCGGCATTGTTAAGAAGAACGCGATCATGATGATCGACTTCGCCATCGAAGCGCAGCGCAGCGAGGGCAAGCCGCCGGCGCAGGCCATCTTCGACGCCTGCGTGATCCGCTTCCGGCCGATCATGATGACCACCATGGCGGCGCTGATGGGAACGCTGCCGATTGCGCTGGCAATCGGAGCGGGCGCGGACGCGCGCCAGCCGCTGGGGCTGGCGGTGGTCGGGGGCTTGATGGTCTCCCAGATTCTGACGCTCTATATCACGCCGGTAATTTATCTCTATCTTGAGAATGCCCGCGCCCGGTACGCAATCCGGCGCACCCGCAGGCTGGCGACCGCACGCGCGACCGGTACGACATGATGGCCCGTCCACGACCAGTCCGGACTACGCACAGAGGAACCTGACGCCATGGCAGAAACCGAAGTGATTGCCAGCGACACCGGAGCGTTCGCAAAGACCCCGGAGCCGTCGCTCATCACCACCACTCACGTCATCTACGGGCTGCACGCGCTGAGCATCCTGATCGGACTGACCAGTGCACTGACCGTGGTGGGCGCTTTTGTATTCGGCATCCCCTCGATCATCGCAGTGATCATCAACTACGTGAATCAGGCGAATTCCCGCGGCACCTTCCTGGAATCCCACTTCCGCTGGCAGATCCGCACTTTCTGGTTCGCACTGATGTGGATACTGATCGGAGTCGCGCTTTTCCTCACGATCATCGGCATCCCTCTCGCGTGGGTTGCCCTGGCCGGTGCGGGAATCTGGGTGATCTACCGCACCGCGCGCGGCTGGCTGACGCTGCAGGACCGCAAGCCGATGATTTTCTGAAACCGCGCCCGTCCGTTGCCGGGTCGGCCCAATTTCTTCTCCCTAACGCACCTGCGAGGGTATCCGGGCGCCCCTGCAGGAATCCCACAACGACAAACCATGCGACCGGCCTCGATCCTCCTTGCCACGGCACTATGCTCGCCGCCCTGCGCCGCGGCGGCCGATTGGTTCGTAATCGAGTCCCGATACGACCACGTGACGATGGTGGATCGGCAGAGTTTCAGGCGCAACGGCGACCGCTCGGAGGCGTGGGTGATGCTGAACCACGACCGGCCGGTCAACGCACCCGGGCTCGATCGTCCTTATCGATCGCAGCGCATCCACATGCTCTTCGACTGCGGCGAGCGCCTGCTAGGTACGGATCGGCGCGTATTCCACGGCGGCGCGCATGGCAGGGGAATCGTGGTGACGAATGATCAGGTAAAGCCGGACGCGTTGCGCATGGTCGCGCCGGAGACACCGCTGGAAGCGATGCTGCTGGAGATGGCCTGCGCTGCGCGGCCCGCGCCGAACGGATCGCGTTAGCAGGCTGTTGAAGAACTCGATGGCCGACCCAAACCTCACCACCAAGACACAAAGGCACCAAGAAAAACTGACAAAGTTTCCAAGCTGCCATTTGCATTCCTTGGTGTCTTGGTGCCTTGGTGGTTAATTTTTCGGTTTTTCTCTCTGTACTCTCGGCGTTCTCTGGCAATTTCAACCACCTGTTAAGCGCTCGCCGGGGCGCTTTCCCTCAATTCATGGCAGGTGCGAATGCAACTCGCGCAGGAACGCGCGGATGCGCTTGGCGTTCTGGCCCAGATCGCTGCGCCCGACCCGCGACTTGGAGCGCACGTCCACCTTGCTGCCGGCGCCGTCCGCGACAATCCGCACCACGACATCGTCCGTGAAGCCGTAGAGCAGGCTGGTCTGGGTGGCCTCGATCCGCCCTTCGGCGGCGTTCACGTCGACCACCTTCAGCTTCATGGCTCGCAGCGCCGCCTCGGCCGCCGCGAGCACCTTGTCCTTCTCCGAGGGAATGATCAGCGTCATGATGTCGGGATAGGCCTGACGCTGCTGCTCGGCCACTTCCGGTCCGTCGTATTCCGCCGTGTGATCGCCTTCCTTGCGCAACGCGATCACCGCGACGAACTTCGGCGGATTCTGGACGTCGGTGGTGATGTCGTGGATATAGGGATGCGCGTCCAGCGTCTGCTTCCAGTTCCACGGGATGTATGCCGTCACTGCGCCGACCAAGATTCCAAGCAGGCCGGTCAGCAAAACTTGCCGCGGTTTGCCCATGGAGAAGACCAGGCCGACGATCGACAGCAACACCGCCGCGAGCGCGCCGAAGAACGCCCAGCGAATGATCATGAAGCCGGTGCGGAAATGCCACAGATCCAACCGGTAGCCGACTCCGGACAGCACCGCTCCCGCCGCGCATGCCACAGCCAGAACCAGTCCGATGACCGCCAGCCACTTGCCAATCGGTTTGGCGGAAGCACCCGAGGTTTGTTGCGTGTTCATATCCCTCCTCCTTGCTCTAATTTTAGAACGCCGGCAATTGCCGGCGTCCGGCCTTGATTTCGGGGAGCATTCTAACCCCGCAAGCAATGATGCGCAGAGGGCATAGATGCTATGCCCACCAGCGGTGTTCTCTCGCGGAGGCTCGACCTCTAAATTAAGCATGTATCCGGCGGTTGTGCGCCGGCATCAAACGATCTGGAGGTCGATCATGAAAGACATACTCGGCATTCTTGGCAAGGCATTCGAAACGGTGCGCCCGAAAGGCGAGGCGGCGCTGGCAGCAGCGCGGCGCGAACTGCACGGCGCGGCCGGCGATCTTCGCAGCATTTACGCGCGCAGCTGGAGCGACCGGGGTCATCTGTAATCGCAGGCTGGCCGCTCTTCATCTCCGGCGTCTCCTTGCAGATATTCGAGGGCCTTCGCGGCCCTCATTTTTTTGCAGGCCCTGCAATGATCTGCAGCCATGGAGCGAGTAGTGCGAAGCACATCTCCGGAACGCGACTTGCCTGACCATTTGCGCGGGCAGTCGCGGCCGAAACACCTCGATTCCGTCGCCATTCCCGGGCAGAATCGCAATCTTTCGTCCACCATGAATTCCGCCTTTTTCGCACTCGCCGCAGCCGCGTTCGTTTCCGGCGCCAACCTGCGGCTGTTCGACGCGCTCCTGCCGACCGTCGCCGAGGACTTCGCGGTTCCGGTGACGACCGCTTCGGTCGTGGTGAGCGCGTTCACGCTCGCCTACGGATTGTTTCAGATCGTCCACGGCCCGCTCGGCGACCGCGTCGGCAAGCTCAGGACGGTCGGCAGCGCAGTGCTGATCGCCGCGGTGGCTTCGCTCGGTTGCGCCTTCGCGCCTTCCCTGCACGCGCTCACGTGGCTGCGTTTCGCCACCGGAATCGGCGCCGCCGCCATTGTGCCGCTTTCGCTCGCCTGGATCGGCGACAACACGCCTTACGAAAAGCGCCAGGCCACGCTCGGCCGTTTTCTCGGATTCGTCCTTCTCGGGCAGATCCTCGGCCCCGCATTCGGCGGCACACTGGCGGAGCTCGTGAGCTGGCGCGAAGTGTTCTATGTGCTCGCCGCGGTTTTTCTCGGCGTCGGCCTGGTACTTTTCGCGGAGGACCGCAAGGCGCGTCGTCTGCTGGGGCCGGTGCGCACGCAGACCGGCGTGCTGCGCGCCTACGCCGACGTGCTTCGCGATCGCTGGGTGCGCACCGTGATGCTGACGGTGTTCCTCGAAGGCGGCCTGTTCTACGGCGCGTTCGCCTATGGGGGCGCGTATCTCAAGGAACGTTTCGATCTGTCCTATCTGATCATCGGCGCGATGCTGGCGGGCTTCGGTCTCGGCGGCGTGATCTACAGCCTGCTGGTGCACCGGCTGCTGGCACGTCTGGGAGAAAAAGGTTTCGTCCTGGCTGGCGGCCTGATCCTGTTCGTTTGCTTCCTCGCGCTGCCGCTGCTTCCCGCATGGCAGGCGACGGCGCCGATCTTCATCGCTTTCGGATTCGGCTTCTACATGTTTCACAACACGTTGCAGACCAAAGCCACGGAGATGGCGCCGCAGGCGCGCGGCACCGCGATCGCGGTTTTCGCGTTCAGCCTGTTCATGGGCCAGGCAAGCGGCGTCGCGGCATGCGGCCTGCTTATCAGCGCTGTCGGCTACCAGTGGTCATTCATGCTGGCCGGTGTCGGCTTGCTGGCGCTCGGCCAGTGGTTTGCCGGCCGGGTGAAATGGCACGCCGGAAAGAACTGAGCCGAGCTCATCCGCCCGCGCGGAAATGCAGATATCGAAGTATCATTTGCCGTCGTCATGACGGGAACGGCACGACCGTCCCTCGGCCCGCCGGGTGTCGCCCGGCGGCGACACACAACTGGAAACAGGAGAACTGCAATGAAGAAGCTTCTCGCTGCCTTTGCAATGCTCGCAATGCTCGTTCCTGCACTGGCACTTGCTCAAAACCTGGTGACTGACGCCAAGCTCGGCAAAAATGTCGTCGATCGTGAGGTCACCGACGAGACCACCACGTTCGCGGTAGGTGAAAAAGCGTATCTCTGGCTCCGCGTCGAAGGCGGTACGGGCGAAACGCTGGCTGTAGTCTGGAAGATAAACGACCTGGAGTTCCCGGTGAATCTGAGCATTGGCGGCAGCCCGTGGCGAACCTGGTCCACCAAGACGCTACACCTCCCCGGCGACTGGACTGTCACGGTCACCGACGCCGCCGGTAACACTCTCAACGAAGTGACACTCACAGTTCAGTAGCGCACGGGCGCCGGCTGCGGCCGGCGCTTCTCCTCTTTCGCGCGCGTCGCCACCGCGGCGCCGCGCGCTCTGTCTCCGGTCAAAAAAAAGCAGTGACTGGAAAAAGGCAGGTGAAAGCAAATAGCCTAAAGGGAAAAGTGACTGCGAATTGCCAGAGTTGGTTTTTGCTCTTGAAATTCACCTTTGCCCTTTGACCTTTCACCTGCAGTTTACATCGCACCGCGCACCTAGCAGTGAGCACTGAGCACCGCACATTCAACACGCGTTTTCTGGGCACGGTCACTAGAGTTTCGCTTTACTTTCATCCTTCATCCTTCCTCCTTCATCCTTGGTCCTTCATCCTTGCCTTCCAACACCTGTCGCCAATGAGCGACGACGTCTCCAGAACGCGACACCAAAAAATCATTTTTTCTCTTGCATGCAAATGCGATCCGTACTAAAAAGAGATCGAGGGAGAGCGACACACGCAGGGGATTAAGACCATGACGGCATGCACGCAGGAGGAGTACTACAGGAAGGTAGACGCAGCGGTTCAGCGTGCCTACGACGTTCTCATCAGACACAACCTTCGTCCGCAAAAGTATCGGATACACATTCGTGCAAAGGGGCTATCGAGTCCGACCGAGCCCCACGCACTCACGATCTCGACGGCGGATGGTTCGATATGGGTGACGGAGACGAGCTTTCCATTCCGTTGCCTCGAGGAAATCGATCCGTTCGGTTCGGATGCATTTGCAAGCATCGTGGCCAATCGCATGACCGAACTGATCAGGAAGTTAAGGAACACCGGCCGCAGACTCTGACGCGCGGCAGAATTCAGAATTTAACGCTTCATCCCGCCCTGCCCCCGCCGCCCGGTTACCTCCCTTACCGAGTCGGCCGTTTGGGGCAGGGCATTTTTCTTCCTGCGTTGTGACGGAGAACATCTGCAGCAGTACCCGGGAGACGTAAGCCCCGGATATTCGCATGCACGTGAAGTTACAATGACGCGGCCCACATCCTTTTGCGATTCATGGACCGCCGCACTTTCCTGCACTTTCTGACCGCCGCCGCTGCCTCACCTGCGTTATCAGACCGCGCGTTCTCGGACGAACTCCCGCGTCATGCATCGGTTCCGGGGGGTGTTGCGGTGGTGAACCTAGGCCCCGAGCCCTCGCCACCTCTGGCACGCTTCAACGGCGAGCGGGTTTTGGTCGCGGGCGATGCTTCCGGATGGTATGCGGTGGTAGGCATTCCGCTCGATGCGAAGGTTGGCGCGGCGCTGCCCCTGACCGTCGAGCGGGCCGAGCGCGAGCCCGAAACGATCGCACTGGAGATCGGTCGAAAGCGCTACGCGACCCAGCACCTGAGCGTCAGGCCCGAACAGGTAGAACTCTCGCCGGCGGACCTGGCCCGGCACGAACAGGAGCGCGCGCATCTGCGCAACGTGTTGAGGACCTTCAGCGAATCGGCGCCTGACTCGTTGCTGCTGCTGCAACCTTGTGAGGGACGGCGCTCTGATTCGTTTGGCAAGCGGCGTTTCTTCAACCGCCAGCCGCGCAGTCCGCACAATGGGTTGGACATCGCTGCGCCAGACGGCACGCCGGTGGTCGCCGCGGGCGCGGGCAATGTGCTCGATATCGGCGACTACTTTTTTTCCGGACGAACGCTGATTCTCGATCACGGCCGCGGCTTCCTCACGCTCTACGCCCACCTGAGCGCGATCGACGCGAACACTGGCGACCGGGTGCGCGCAGGCAAACGCATCGCGAGCATCGGCGCCAGCGGACGCGTTACCGGGCCGCACCTGCACTTCAGCGTTTACCTCAACGCCTCGGCGGTCGATCCGGAGCTTTTCATTTCGTAGCGAAGTTAGTGTCCTGTTCCGCTGATTCGCGGCTGAAAACCCGACGAGAATCGGCGCCATGCGGTGTTACGAGTCCTCGCCGTGCGCGTCGGAGGGCGGAACGGGACACTAGTCGGGACGTCTACTGCGCTTCGAGCGTAGCTTTCAGGTTGTCCAGGCCGGCGCGGTACGCGCCGTCTATGAAGGTGATGACTTCTTCGTCCTTCATCTTGCCATCGGAATTGTTCCGATACGAACTGCGCCACAGGATCGTCGTGTAACCGCGCCTGCCTTCCACGACTTGGAATGTGGAGACGTAATCGGCTATCGGCAGGGGTGCCGGATCGATGACCCGGTAGCTGAATTTCCTGTCGACCGGATCGAAGGACAGCAGTTCTTCGTCGAAGCTCGGGCCATCCTTTACCGTCATGGTACGGACCGCACCGATCTCTTCATTGGCGCCGGACTTGAGTTCGTCGTCCGAGAACATCGGGTGCCACGTGTGCAACCCGTCGAAATCCTTGACCGCGTCCCATACCGTCCAGATCGGCGCCTTGATATCGACGGTTTGATACGAGTTCAGCGTGCCTTGCGCGCCAGCCGGGAAGCTCACGATGCACAGGGCGTACAACGCCCCCAGTACGAATTTCCTCATGGTCCTGATCTCCTCTTCTAGTGATTTGGTTGTCGTCACGGCTGTTTGTGGACTGTCCCGCCGTGTCCGGACCAGTATAGGCGCGGCCACGGCAGATCGGCAACCCGGGCGCGTTTCCCGGCCCGCCACCCTGGCCTGCCAGCCATTTCATTCATTCCCTGAGTCCCGAATTGCGCAGCACGCGGCACTGCGCACCGAGCGCCGAGCTCCTGCCGTCGTCCTTCATCCTTCATCCTTTGCCTCCGGCGTAACCTTGATCCGGGGCTTCGCACGGCTAAAGGTTAGCCTACGCCGCAACAAGCCCTACGGGCGTGTTGTCGCCTTCATCCTTGCCTTTACCATCCTTCGTCCTTGCTTTCTACGGCAACATTCTGGCAACGCGAAATCCCAGGTCGCTGTCACGCGCGCCGACGTACTTATAACGGTCCGGGGTACGCATGTAGTACTTCTCGTTTTCGAACCACGATCCGCCGCGGTATGCACGCTGCGAGCAGTCGCCTTTCAGATTGGCGGAGCCATCGAGCGGTGCGCCGCGCCATTGCAAGCCTGTGGGCAGGCAGTCCTCGGTCCACTCACTGACGTTACCCAGCATGTCGTAAAGCCCGAAAGCATTGGGCTTGAACGAGCCGACCGGCGCAGCCTCCGCATAGCGATCATCACACGGCAGGTTCTCGTAGCCGGTATCGTCCTGCTTCCTCGCGGTCTTGTCGTAGACATTTGCGAATGCGCAGACCCTGTCGGTCGCAATGCCCCAGAAACGATACCTGCTTTCCTCGCCAGCCCGCGCGGCGTACTCCCATTCGGCCTCTGTGAGCAGCCGGTACTTCCTGCCGGTCTTCTTCGAGAGCCACTTGGCGTAGCCCACTGCCTGATCCCACGAAATATAGATGGCCGGCCGGCGCCCCCTGCCCCGGCCCTTGTCGTCAACTTTCGGACATTGTTTTTCCGCCGCGCAAGCATCCCATTCATCGAAGGTCACCTCGAACTTGCCGATCGCAAATGGCTTGCCGAAGTTCACGGTACGCACCGGGCCTTCCTGGTGGAGACGCCCCGAGTCGCCGGGCGGATAGCCCATGACGAACGAGCCCGCTGGCACCACGACCATCGCCGGACACTTGGGACAGTCCTTGAATTCGGTCCCAACCTTGGGAAAGACCTGCGGCGGTTCCGCGACCGCGTCTCTGGAAGGATCGGCCAGACGGATGCGCGCATCCACTGCGAACTGGTGGTTGGGATCAGACTTCAGCGACGCCGCAAATGCCTCTCTAGCCTTGTTCTTCTGCCCCAGCGCCATATAGGCCTCGCCCAGCCAATAGCGTGCGGGTGCATTGCTGGGTTCGGCTGAGAGCAGTTGCTCGAACAACGCAGCCGCCTCTTCCGCCTTGCCCGCGGTCAGTAAAGCGGCGCCATCGAGCACCCACTGCGGGACATCGGTCCGCAGGGTTTGCGCCTCCTCGACTCCGGCTGCGGGGACTTCGACCTGCTGCGCATGCGCCTGACATGTCAGCGCGATGCCAACGGCAAGCGCTACGGCGCGCACGTTGGGCCGCGGCGCGACGCACAATGAAGTCAGATCTTGCCGATTCAACCGAAATTTCAAGACTTGCTCCTCCCGGGTTCTGATTTTTCTCTTTCTCAACCACTCGTCACTCACTTCTTTTTCTTAGCGTCCAGCCTCGCCTGCAGATCGGCGAACGGATTGTGGGTGGCTATCGATCGCTGTGCCCCGGAATCCCTCGTCCTTGCCGCCTCATCCAGGATGCGTGCATGCTCGTTCTCATGGCAATAGATGCAGAGCAACTCCCAGTTGCTGCCATCCAGCGGATTGTTATCGTGGTTGTGGTCCTTGTGGTGCACCGTCAGCTCGCGCAGGCGCACACCCGAGAACTCGCGACCACATCGCCCGCAGATCCAGGGAAACAGCTTGAGCGCCCGCTCGCGATATGTCGCCTCGCGCTCGTTGCTGTGCCGGCGCGCCTCGGCAACCACGCGGTCGAGTCGCGACTGATCGGGATCGGGTTGCTTGGCCATGTCCGAGGGCAGGCGAACTGTTGGCGGAACTATAGCAGGACGAATCGGATCAGGCCGGACACCCTGTAAACCCCGGTGCCGAGGTACCATTCGCCAGTAGGCTAACCGGATCTGACATGGATACCACTCCACAAATCATCACCGCGCTGCTTGCACTCGGAATGGCGCTCGCGTTCATCGTCGCGGACCGCCAGTCCCCCACCAGCCGCATGCTCGCGTTTTTCCTTACCGCGGTTGGCGTTGCGATCGTGGTGAGCGCGCTTATCGAGCTGCCGTTGATACGCGGCCAGGCCTACCCGTGGTGGGGCGGCATTTTTGCGTGGCCCGAGGTCCTAGCCTTCGTATTCGCCTACGAATGGGTGCTGCGCGTGCGGCGCACTATCCCCGCCCGCAATCTCATCACACGCTTTTCCGACAACCAGTTGCGCGTCGCGCAGGCGCTCGCCGTCCTTTACGGCGTGCTCGCGCTGTGCTTTCCACGCCTTCGCGCCGAGCAATTCGTCAGTGCGGCCTTTTCCGGCAGTGGCCTTGGGCCCGGTTTCTTCCTGTTCGCGGCGCCGCTCGTCGTTTCGCTGTTGCTTGGAATTGCCGCGGGACTGATCACTCTCAGGCGGCGTCCCGACGTTGCCGAGCGCTTGCGCCTGGTCGCGTTCGCCATTGCCTCGCCTTTCATGGCTTCCGGCATGGTGGCACCGGTAGAACTTGCGCCGGTGCTGACGGCGGTCGGGCTGCTGATCTTCCTGGTTGGCGCGATTCAGTTCCACGTCATCCAGGGCCAGCGCGCGCAGTTCCTGTCCCGTTTCCTCGCGCCCCAGGTGGCGGAACTGGTACGCGAGCAAGGCCTGAAGAGCGCCACTCGCGAGCAGACCCTGGAGCTTTCGGTGGTCTGCTGCGACCTACGCGGATTTACAGCCTTCTCCGCGGCCACAGAATCGAAGAAGGTGATCGGAATCTTGCGCGAGTATTACGACGCCGTCGGTGCGGCCGCCCTGGATGTCGGCGGCACCATCAAGGACCAGGCGGGCGACGGCGTGTTGATCCTGGTGGGGGCGCCGATCCGCTTCGAGAATCACGCGCAACGTGCGCTCGAGCTTGCCAAACGGATACGCGAAAGCGGCGTGGCACTTACTACGCGCTGGTCGGATGGAGACCTGCAACTCGGCGTCGGCGTCGGCACCGCCAGCGGCTTCGTGACCGTCGGCGTCATAGGCGCGGCCTCGCGCCTGGAGTACACCGCGGTCGGTCCGGCGGTGAATCTTGCCTCTCGGCTATGCTCGGAGGCGGCTCATGGCGACGTGCTTGTCGACGAGCGCACTATCGAACTACTCGGTTCCGCGGACATTCGTACAGCACTGCGCCCCTGCGCGCCGCTCAGTCTGAAAGGGTTTCGCGAACCGGTGCCGAACTACGCTCTCGCGTCTGCGTGAGAAGTACCGTGACGAACGTGACGGTCGTTACGACGTGACGAAAACCTCCTAGAAACGCTGATAACCGAGAGGCTTGAACCGAGATCGCTACTTGGTCGTATTTTTACGACTTAGGTTTCTCACGGGTTCACCACGTCACGACCGTCACGTCGTCACGTTCGTCACGGCCTTTAAATATCGAGCTCCGGGTAGTGGCGAAAGATGCCGTTCTGGTTGAACGGGATGCGGCGGCCGGATGCCAGATACGCGGCGATGTTCGGACGCGCGGCGACCTTGTTGTGCAGCGCAACCAGCCCGGGAATGTCGCGCTCCACCTTCGCCAACGTTCTCGGGAACGCGTAGTGCAAACCGGCAATCAACTGGAACATCGACAGATCGACGTAGCTCAGGCTGCGGCCGACCATGCAACCTCGGCCGGAAGAGTTGCGGTCGAGCACGGTCTCGAAGTAGTCGAGGAAATTTGGCAGCCGGTCTCGGGTGAGATGCTTCGCCCTGCGGCGGGCCTCGGTTTTCTGCTGGCGGTAGTACAGGCTGCTCGCGATCGGGTGATGCGTGTCGTGGATCTCCACCAGGAAGTCCGTGACCGTGAGCTGCAATTGATTCGCCCACAACCGGCCCGCTTCAGCCTGCGGTACCAGGCCCAGCCGCGGCCCGAGGTACGCCAGGATGTTGGCGGTCTGGCCGATCACCAGTTCGCCGGCTTTGAGGAATGGCGGCGCGAACGGCGGGCGCTCTACGGTGTGACTCTCGAGAAAGCGCATCAGGGCCGGGACGCCTTTGCCGCGTCCCGATAATCGGGCCACATCCACGTAATCCGCGCCGGCCTCCTCGAGCGCGAGCCGGACGAATTCCCCGCGTCCCTGAACGGACGGCCAGTAATACAGTTCATAGCGCATAACGAAGTTCTCCAAGGAAGATCTGCACAATTACCGGCGACGGGCGTTGCGCAAGTCGCAAATCCGGCGCAGCAGCCCGGCAAGCCCGAAATGCCCTGCGTGCGATGTGAGTAAATCGGCTCCTCTTCCGACGGGGCGAGGGCGGAGGAGCGCGGATCAATAACTGAAATAGATCGAATTCTATGAAGTCCGGCGCCCTGTCTACCAGGAACCGGTCAAATGATCCGGCACGGGACCGACCGCGACCAAGGGGATCGGAATTCGTAGTCCCATTTACCTATATCTCAGTGCGGCAAGTACATACAGTGTAATCGCTACACTCGCCACGGCGACCGCAAATATCCTGCGCCCGGTCAGCGCGAAAATGATCTTCGCCCTTCCAGGAGTGCGAAGAGCGAATACGGACGCTTTCCCCGTGCTTTACAAACGTATGGTGTACAAGATAACCGTCGAAAAGAATTTTCTAAGAGCGGAATTGTTCGACCGGGAAACGATGGAAGACACAACGGCGTTTCTCGACGTCGTGACTCGCGAGAGCAGGATTCATGGGCGCTCAAGTATCCTCATTTACGTTCATTCGTCAACGCCGATCTTTCACGTCGAGCATCACGGGTTCATCGATTGCTTCAAGGAGATTGCAAAGACACCCGCACACCGGATCGCTTTACTCGCAGACACCAAAGATCTTCAGATTTCGAACGAATACATCGAGTTGCGCGCGCGACAGTACGGGTTGAATGTGCGAAATTTTCGCGATGAGGCGGCAGCGCTCGAGTGGCTCCGAGACCAGCGTCAGGTATCGGACCGGCGCCGGCAACAGGACCGACGGCTGCAACCGGAACGGCGTCACAGGATGCGGCGTGGCAGCCTGGAAGGTTCGCCCTAGCCCGCAATTATCGGCGCTACAAAAATGTGGGCGCAGCCCGGTTTCTCGTTGCGGGCTTACTCGTCCTTCATCGTTGCTCTTGAATCATCCCGCGCATGAATTTTGCGTGAGCAATGGTGTCGCAGGTGAAAATGGGATAAATCACGCATCCCCATAAGCGATTCAGCGTCGGACGATGCTGCGACCTGGTGCCCGGCCGGATTGCGCGAGCGCGCAACGGTGCAAAATGATCAGGAGGAACATATGGAAAGGAGGGCCTGCCGTCGCCGTGCATTGGAGCCCATCTGTATTCCGCGCCCCCTGGTTGCTGCAGCGTCGCTGCTGGTCCTTGCCGCCTGCAATGCGTCACCTGAGCAGGACCTTGTCGCCAAGGGACGACAGATCTTCTTCAACGAAACCTTCCAGGGCAATGGGAGAACCTGCGGGACTTGTCATCCGGCCGAGAATAACCTGACGATCGATCCCGCGTTCATTGCCACGCGTCCTCCCGACGACCCGCTGTTCGTGGCCGAATTCAACCCGGACCTCAGGAAGAATTTCGAAAATCCCAGGCTGATGCGTCAGTTCGGGCTGATCCTGGAAAACCTGGACGGCTTCGCCGACCTGGACAAGAAGTTTGTCATGCGTGGCGTGCCGCACATACTCGGGCTTCGGACCTCGGTAGATAGTCTGCAGGGGTTGCGCACCGGCTGGTCCGGCGATGGCGCGCCGGGGGACGGTTCGCTACGGTCATTCGCCACCGGCGCAGTGATCCAGCATTTCACCAGGACTCTGAACCGGATCGCAGGGCAGGATTTTCGTCTGCCGACGGAGCAGGAACTCGACGCAATCGAGGCGTTCTCGCTTTCACTTGGCCGGCAGCAGGATCTGACCTTGCCCTTGCCCCTGAAGGGCATCACGCCGAAGCGCGGGCAGGAGATCTTCCTCGACAACTCACTCGGAAAGTGCAACCGCTGCCATGTCAACGCCGGAGCGACCGCAAACTTCGGCGGCGGAAGCATTGGAAACGCGAATTTCAACACGGGGGTGGAAAATCTTCCGGATCGGCCCGCCGATCTCAGCGGGGAATTGAATCCGCCCGATGACGGATTCCGGACCCCGGGCGACGGCACTTTCAATACGCCCCCGCTGGTCGAGGCCGCCGAAAGCGGACCGTTCTTTCACAACAACGCCATCGAGACCATCGAGGGGGCAGTCGCTTTCTATGACGGCGAGGCGTTCAACAACTCGCCGGCGGGCAAACTGCTGGCTGCTGCAGATCCCAACGGGGTCGGTATAGAACTCGACGGCACCCAGATCGTGGCGATCGCCGCGTTCCTGCGGGTGATCAACGCGATCGAGAACATCAGGCAGAGCGTCGAGCTTCTGGAGTCGAGCCGGAACAAAGGCATTGCGCGTCGCGCGGAGGCGAAGGAACTCATCAAACGCTCGCTCAACGAGACGCAGGACAGCATCCGGGTGCTCGAGGCCGGCGGTTTGCATCCGGAGGCCGTTGCGCGCCTCCGCGAAGCACAGGCGTTGGCGAAAAAAGCGGCCCGCAATCTTTTGTTCCGGGATCGCCTGACCAAACAGGCAATCGAAGAACAGAACAAGGCACGGGCTCAACTCGTCGAATCGACCTGACGAGACCCATGCTGATGCCAATGATCACGAACCGAAGGAGGATGGCACTAATGCACAAGCTTTTGGCGGGGGTTGCCGTTCTGGGACTCTGGCTCGGTTGTCTGGCGCAGATTCAGGGACAGGAAATGACCGAGATGTATATCCCGATCGGGCAATCTCCCGGAGTATCCGGAAGGTCCAGCCTGGTGGGCGCGATCGAATCGGTCAACGTGCAGAATCAGACGCTGGCGGTTTCCGGACCTTCTGGAATCCAAGCGATTGTACTGACCGACCGCACCCGCATCTGGCTGGACCGGACTCTGGCGCGACTGCCCAACCAGATCGGAACCCTGGCAAATCTGCAAAAGGGGTTGCACGTCGAAGTGAAGCTTCGCGACGCGGATCAGAAGCGAGTCGCGGAATGGGTCAAGGTGCAGGTCACCGAATCCGGCGCGCCCGCCCGCAAGCCGTAACGTGCTCGCAACCGGTTTCGACGTCCCCGCTCGATCGGAGCAGCGCTTTTACTTCCGCCTTCATCCTTGCCTTTCTCGTCACCGTTCGCCCGTCACTTGTCACCGCTTTTCCTGAGTCCCGGGTCCTCCCCTTCCGCAGCACCCAGCACGCAGCACCGTCTTGTTACTTTTCCTTCATCCTTCATCCTTCATCCTTGGTTTTCCCGTCACGCCGTCACGCGTTACGTCCGTCACGGCCCTTAAATATCGGGCCAAAATGTCCTGTTCAGTCCGGGTACGCTGGTTGGTAAGGCAGGGGAAGCGCAACAACAGCGTCAATTTGCCGGCGTCGCCGAGCCGCACGGTTACGCGAGGATCCGCCGACGGCATCACGATGAACTGCTCGCCCTCCAGATCCCGCAGTGCCTTCTGCGCGGGAGCAACGAATTCGGAGCACACCGCCTTGGCCGCTTCAACGAGTCCGTCCTTCGCGGTTTCAAGGTTACTGCCCGGCGCGAGCGGCACGGCAACCAGCGCGAGCTGGTAGTTGCCCAGGCGCGAATGGTTTTTCAGCGCGTGGCCCACGTAAAAACTGTTGGGGAACTGCACCACCCGCCCGGTGAAAAGATGCTCCTCGCTCATCTCGAGCACGGTGGTGGATAACAGCGTCTGGTCGATGACTTCGCCCTTGATGCCGTTGATCTCGATGATGTCTCCGAATTCGAAACTGCCCGAGGTGGTGCGATGGATATAACCGAGTATCGAGGTCAGCAGCTCTTTTCCGCCCAGCACCAGAGCCACGCTTAACGCAGCGAGGGAAAGCGCAGCGGCGCGCAGCTCCGCGCGCCAGATGAACAACAGCGCAACGAAAGCGACGAGAAATGAGAAATTGCGCCAGAACACCGTGGCACGGAGCTTGGTCTCGCGTGACAGCCACCCCCTGCCCCGCAACGCGGCCGTGATGACGATGTTGGCGAGAATCACCGCCGCGACAATGACGATCGTGCCGACGATCTCGGACCCAAGGCCGGCGAGAAAGGAATCGGTTCCCATGTTCCGCTGAAAGATCTTCCAGGTCCGACAAAGCCACGCGGCCATGCCGCAGAACCATCATTCTAGCGAATGAGCGGCTAAAGGTAAGAGGCTAGCGGAAGCCGGCCCATGGCAGGCATGAGGAGCGTTGATGCAAAGGACGCAAAGGAAAACAAAATGGCAGGGGAAAGGTTAAAGGAAAAGGGGAAAGTAACGGCGAATTAATTGTAGAAATCGGAATTCGATCTGACAGACACTGTCAGTCGGAGGAGTGATTCGCTTTAAGGGACGCCGAGCCTGTCGGGCTGCACCGTTCTCCCTCACCCTTCGATCCCTCTCCCGGGCGACGCCTCCCTCACCCTACTATCTGGGCTCCCCCTGTTTGGCAAGCCCTTGGTCACCATGGCAAGCGGATACGGATGCATGACTATCTTCGGTCTTTGTTTCGGGGATGGGAATTCCCCAGAC
>DASYUW010000236.1:0-1692 GCA_036000845.1 Burkholderiales bacterium | reverse complement strand
GGCCTGGAGCACCTGCGTCACCATCAGCTGGTTGATGCGGTTTGTCTCCAGCCCATCGAGGTCCCTGAGAAAATCCGGCGCCTTGATGCCGGCAGCCCATACCACCAACTCGGCCGGTATTTCCCTGCCGTTCGCGGTCTTCACTCCCTGCGCCGAAACTTCAGTGACTTTTTCGCCGGTCAGCACCTCGACCTTGAGTTTTTTCAGCAGGCCGAGCACCGCGATCGACAGACGTTCGGGTAGCGCCGGCAGGATCTTCGGTGCGGCTTCGATGATGGTGATCTTGATGTCGCGTTCGGGATTGATGCGATCGAGGCCGAAGGAAACGAACTCGCGGATGGTAATGTGCAGTTCTGCAGCCAGTTCCACGCCGGTGGCGCCGGCGCCGATGATGGCGATGTGCAGTTGGCCCGGTTGCAGCGGTTCCTGCTGCGCATTGGCGCGCAGGCAGGCGTTGAGCAGCCGCGAGTGAAACAGCGCGGCCTGCCGTGGGTTGTCAAGTGAGATCGCGTGCTCGCGGGCACCGGGGGTGCCGAAGTCGTTGGTCGTGCTGCCTATCGCCATCACCAGCGTATCGTAGGCAATGGTACGGGCGGGAATGACTTCGCGCCCGTCCTCGTCCACGGTCGGCGCCAGATGGATTTGCTTTTTCGCGCGGTTCAGCCCGTCCATGCATCCGAGCCGGAACTGGAAATGGTGCCAGCGCGCCTGGTAGAGATAGTCCAGCTCGTGATCGTTCATATCCATGCTGCCCGCGGCGACCTGGTGCAGGAGCGGCTTCCACAGGTGCGTGCGGGAGCGGTCCACGAGTGTAATTAGCGCCTGCTTGCGCTTGCGCAGCGTCCGGCCCAGGCGCGTGGCCAACTCGAGCCCGCCGGCGCCGCCGCCGACGATGACGATGTTGTGCAATCCGCCTTCGCTTCGTTTTTGTTCGGTTGTCGTTGCGACCATCGGGAAATTATCCGCGGGTTGATGTGAGCCCGTTCTTCGACAGACGGAAGTTTAGCGGGATGTTCCGCGGACTGCCTTAAAAGAACCCAAAAAACAAGCCCGCTCATCGAGCGGGCTTGGTTGCAGTGCCGGACCTTACACCTGCGGGTTCAGGCGCTCCAGCTTGGAATGCAGCTTGTTGAGCGCATTCAGATAGGCCTTCGCCGAGGCCACGACGATGTCGGTGTCCGCGCCCTGGCCGTTGACGATACGGCCCGACTTGGACAGGCGCACGCTGACCTCGCCCTGCGAGTCGGTGCCGCTGGTGATGTTGTTCACCGAGAACAATTGCAGGTCCGCGCCGCTGGAGACGATGCTTTCGATCGCCTTGAACGTCGCGTCCACCGGACCGCTGCCGCGGGATTCGGCCTGCTTTTCCCTGCCATCCTCGGAAACCACGATGCGGGCAACCGGTGTTTCGCCGGTCTCGGAATGCGCCAGCAGCGACACCAGCTTGAAATGCTCCTGGGTCACGGCATCGTCGGAAGCGAGCATCAGCAGGTCGTCATCGAAGATCTCGTGCTTCTTGTCGGCGAGTTCCTTGAAGCGCATGAACGCGGCATTGAGCGCCTCTTCGGACTCGAGTTCGATTCCCAGTTGCTGCAGGCGGCTCTTGAAGGCGTTGCGCCCGGAGTGCTTGCCCAGCACCAGCTTGTTGGTGCTCCAGCCCACGTCCTCGGCGCGCATGATTTCGTAGGTCTC
>DASYUW010000235.1:0-4778 GCA_036000845.1 Burkholderiales bacterium | reverse complement strand
ATCGAGCAGATGGATGCGAGTGTCCTGCGTCTCGAAGCTCGCCACTGCGAGCTTGAGCGAGTGGTGGAGCCGCTTCTCGATCGGCAGGTAGTCGCAGGTGCTGTTGCCGTGCTCGTTGCCGCCATCCGGCGAGACTGAAGCAGCGCGCCCGAGCAGCGCGTCGGCGAGCGCGGTCTTGCCGCTGCCCGCCTGGCCGACCAGCGCCAGGGTGCGGATTTTCTTGATCGGATACTTACCCATTTTTTTATCCCGATGAAAGTGTGGCGACACGAACATCAAAGGGGTTAGGGTGCTCTAACCCGGGTTTTCCGGACACTTTTGAAGGAAGACAATACTCCTACTAACTTCACCTTGAAATCGGACAAACTCGAGCCGCGGACTACAGGGCGAATCCTGCCCATTGAGATGCGGATAACCTAGCCCTTGGTCGGATGCTTTGGGAGCGTTTGCTCAAGCAGATGTAACCACAGCCGCGAATGCGCCGGCTACCAGCATCTGCCTTGCTGTCTCCTGGTCGCCCCGACCCAGCGCGCGAATTCGAAAACGCGCACCGCAAGTGAATTGCAGAAAGCAAGAATCTACCCAGCCTCGGCGCACCAACTCCTCGATACACGGTTGAGGTTCGGTAATCGCGAAGGACTTCACCAACAACAGTACTGAGGCATTCAGTTTCCTAGCGAGCCGCGCGGCGAGGCTGTCGGAGGTCACGTCCCAGCTTTCGGGAATCGACGAATCGGCGACGACTATCTCGTAAGGCATCCAGATCGGGACCTGGTTCTTCTTCAGAACTTCGCAAATTGCCGCGATGCTGTCCACAGCGACGAATTCCGGGCGCATAGCGGCAAGAACCCGTCCATACTGCTCCATGGCCCGCAATGCCCTTCGGTGCGCAACACGATCGTCGAAGCCCTCGCGCCTCTGCGCTTCGCGCACTTCATCGGCCCACGGCCCGCCTCCGGGAACCAGTACGACCTTGCCCGCACCGGCGGTCGCGATCACTTCCAACCAGCGCGGCAATTCTTCGGAATTGGCGAGGCTGCCGCCGAGCTTGACGACCCACATGCCTATCTCCGCTTGCGCGAGCGACACTGCGCGAGAACAGCCACTGCCACTGCCGGCGCGCAACTCGATGCCCAGGACGCCATATCCGGTGCGGCCTCCACGAGCCCGTCGAAATCCCCATAGCGTCGGCCGAGCTGCGCGGCAAGTTTCTTCACTAGGAACCGGCCGACACCCGCCCCCACCAGCGGCGCACGCTCAGCTACTTCGGCACGCGAAAGAACGCGGTCGCACGCCTTGCGGATATTCGAGAGCTGCAACTCGGCTAAATGGCGTGCGCATTGCCGCCACGCGGAAAGGGGCGCGGATTCGAGATCGCGCCCTATCATTCGCGCCAGCCTCCGCGCGCTGTCGCGCCCCGTCTTGCCGCCGTTGTCGGCGGCGGGAAGCTGGTCGACGCCTTCCGGCAGCTCACCGGTCAGACGATAGATGTCCGCGGTGGTGGCGAAGTACTCCGCTATCGACGCGATCCAGTTTCCCTCGAACGGAATGCGCTCGGCGAGCGCCATGACCGGCGTGCGGACGATACCGGTGTAGACCAGTTCCTCGCAAGCGAGACGTTCGTAGTCGCTATGGCCGCGAACCGCAAGCTTGCCGTCGCGGATCGGTACGATATCGGTGGTCGTGCTGCCGATGTCCACGAGCAGCGCGTCCGGCACGCGGCTCGCGACCAGTTGCGCGCCCGCCGCCCAGTTGGCGGAGGCGACGGCTTCAGGGTTTTTCGCAGCACGCTGCGGTGTGAAGAATCCGGACATTCCCGCATAGACCAAGGTGCGGCTTGCCGGTACGTGTCTGCCGAAGCAAGACAGGATGCCCTTTACCCCTTGCGCACGGCTCCTAAAGAAATCCGTCAGTTCGCCGGTCATGGTGACCGCATGCCATCGGGCACCGGACTGTTCCTCGAGCACGCTTGTCACCGCGCGATCAAGATGTTCCAGACCCAGCCACAACGGGCACGGTAACTGGCGCACCCACACAACTTTTCCACTGCGAGCAACCGCTGCGGCCTTCAGATGCGCGCCGCCCAGGTCCCAGCCGAGAACGATGTCAGACGGCATGCGCAAGCGCGACTTCGATGGCGCGAGATTCCCGCATTGGATAGTTCCAGGATTCAAGCGAACCGGGCAGGCCGAGCACGAGTGTGGCGGGATTCAGCCCGATCGCGCGACGCAGGCCAGCATAGGAAGTGGTGAGCCGCGGATTGACTTCGACCACCACCCGACCGTCAATAGTCTCGATGAAATCCACCCCGCAGTATCCCCACAGGCCGGGCAACGCGCGTGCGACACGCGCCGCGAGTTCGGCGTAGCGACCGTCGCGATCCGGAATCGCGTTGACACTTACACCGTCGAAACGGAATATGCCGCAGGCGATCGCGACTTTCTGCCGATTGCAGGCGAGGAGACGCGCGCGTCCGTCACAACAGAGCATGGACAGACTTCTCGCCTCTCCGCGCACAAAGGGCTGGAGTATCCACTTCCGATCCGGATGGGCTTGCAGCCAGTCGCGCAGTTCGGCGCGATCGTGGAAAAGCCGAGTTTCCTGGCAACCCGCGCCGTCGTCGGCCTTCACCACGATCTCGTTCACTTCCGGCGGAACGCCGTTCTCGTCAGCATAGACCGGAATCACGGGGATTCCCGCATGGCCGAACACCTCCGCCGTCGCACGCTTGCTGGTCGCGATATCCACAACGTCGGGGCGGCAGCCGAGCAGCATACGGTCGCAACGGATCACTTCCCGTGTGATGCGGGCGAGGATGCCATCCTGCTCCGGCGCGATCGGCCACACGGCGTCGGCTTCGCCTGCGGCATGGCGGAACGCCGGCCAGAACTCCCCCGCCGTGCGCACCGTATGGATGGCTGCCGGCAGATCGGCTGACAGCCTAGCGTCGCGAAGGGCCGTTGCTTCCACGCCGGGAATCGCCGTGAGATCATCCACCAGTGCGCGGAGCATCATCTCGCCTTCCGGCGCGAGCGCGGCGATCTGCGGATCGTCCAGCATCCCTCCGCCGGTTATGTGTTCATAAACGAAAATCCGCATGATTCAAATCGGAATGCCTACCACCAAGGCACCAAGACACCAAGACACCAAGACACCAAGAAAAAGTACACGGGAAGCTCACCCACTCTTCTTGCTCATAGTGAGGTTTTTGTTAGATTATCCTTGAGTTTTCACTTGGTGCCTTGGTGTCTTGGTGGTTTTCTTTTCCCGGTTCATCCTTTGTGCACCTTTTTTTGCCTTCGTGACCCTTCGTGTTAACCGCGTTTCGCCCTTCCTCTGTGGCCAAGTTGAATTTGATTCCGGTTGTTGACCTGCTGAAAGGGCAGGTGGTGCACGCGCGCGAAGGTCGTCGTGCGGAGTACCGGCCGGTGCAGTCGCGCCTTTGCGAAGGCGTGGATGCCGAGATGGTCGTGGATGCGCTGCTGCGCCTGCACCCCTTTCGCTCGCTTTATGTCGCCGACCTGGATGCCATTCAGCGTCAGGGCAGCAATCTCGATAGCCTCAAGCGAATCCGCCTCCGCTTCCCGAATCTCGATCTTTGGGTGGACTCGGGGATCGCCGAAGAGCACGGACTCGATGCATGGCTTCGCGCCGACATCGGCCGAGCGGTGATCGGTAGCGAATCTCTTCTCGATGCGGAATTCATGTCGCTCGCCCAGTTACGCTGTGGCGATTTGTCGCCGGTGCTTTCACTGGACTTCATCGCCGAGGAATTCAAAGGCCCGCCAGCGCTGCTCGCGGACCCGGCACGCTACTGGCCGGAACGTTTGCTGGCGATGAACCTGCGGCGGGTCGGGAGTGATGCCGGGCCGGACCTCGCGCTGATCGCGACCCTGGCCGCAAAGGCGCCGGCCTGCGAGGTGTACGCGGCGGGTGGCATCCGCTCCGTCGAAGATCTCGAACGCGTTGCCGCGGCTGGCGCCGCGGGTGCGTTGATCGCGACTGCTCTTCACGACGGCCGCCTTGGTCGCTTTCAGCTAGCGCAGTTCTCCAGGAATACCCCAAGCTGAAAATCTCACCACGAAGACACAAAGAACACGAAGGAGCACGAAGAATTACAAGGTCTGGTTCTCTTTGTGTCACTTCGTGGCCTTCGTGGCCTTCGTGTCTTCGTGGTGAGATTCTGATTCTCGCAGCGAAGCGGCAAAGAAAAAGCCCGCTCCGTGGAAAGGGAGCGGGCCTGGCTTGATTTCCTGCAGGATTACTTGTGGGCCTGGAAGGGGTGGTCCACCGTTCCTTTCTTAGCGACCACATCCTTGGCTTTCGGCTCGCCGTTGACCGCGCGCGCGATGGATTCCTTGGTGGCCTTGTAGTTGTAGTCCTGGATCTTCTTGTCGTCGGCCGCCTGCCAGTGGATGAACACGCCGACGCAAATGAACAGGTCGTCGGCCTCGGCCATGGGAATCACGCCTTCGGCGACGCTGTCCGCCACCGCCATTGCCACTGCGCGCTGGGCGGGACCGAACATCTGCACCGCCTGCTTGGCGCCTTTGATCGTCACCTTGTTGAACAGCACAGTATTCGGCTTGGTTATCAGGTTCGGCGCCACCACCGCGAGCAGCGAGGTGAAACCGTCCTTGTTGTTGGTCAACGCGTTGCAGAACGCCGCTTCCACGGGGCTGCCGCGCGGCCCGATCAGCAGATCGATGTGGGCGACTTCGTTGCCCTCGCCGACCAGCGACTCGCCCACGCATACACGATTTATCTTCGCCATCTTG
>DASYUW010000234.1:0-6206 GCA_036000845.1 Burkholderiales bacterium | reverse complement strand
CAGGAAGAGGGCGTCGAGTTCATTTTCGGCTATCCGGGCGGTGCCGTCCTTCCCCTGTACGACGAGCTGTTCAAGCAGGACAAGGTCAAGCACATTCTGGTACGCCACGAGCAGGCGGCGGTGCACGGCGCCGATGCCTATTCCCGGTCCACCGGAAAAGTGGGCGTGGTGCTGGTGACTTCCGGCCCCGGCGTCACCAACGCGGTGACTGGCATTGCCACCGCTCACATGGATTCCATCCCGATGGTGATCGTCACCGGTCAGGTGCCGACTCACGCCATCGGCCAGGACGCCTTCCAGGAAGTGGACACCGTCGGGATCACCCGGCCGTGCGTGAAGCACAACTTCCTGGTGAAGGACATCAAGGACCTCGCGGTCATCATGAAGAAGGCCTTTTATCTAGCCGCGACCGGCCGTCCGGGCCCGGTGTTGGTCGACATTCCCAAGGACGTGCAGACTACCAAGACCGCGTACTTCTATCCGCAGTCGGTGACGATGCGCTCCTACAACCCGGTGATCAAGGGACACAGCGGGCAGATCAAGAAGGCGATCCAGCTGCTCACCGACGCCAAGCGGCCGATGATCTACACCGGCGGCGGCATCGTGCTTGGCAACGCGTCCGCCGAATTGACGCAATTGGTGCGCACGCTCGGTTTTCCCTGTACCAACACCCTCATGGGCCTGGGCGGTTACCCCGCCAGCGATTCGCAGTTCGTCGGCATGCTCGGCATGCACGGCACCTATGAAGCCAACATGGCGATGCAGAACTGCGACGTGCTGCTCGCGATCGGCGCGCGCTTCGACGACCGCGTGATCGGCAACCCGAAGCATTTCTTCCAGGAAGACCGCAAGATCATCCACGTCGACATCGATCCCTCGTCGATCTCCAAGCGCGTGCGGGTGGACGTGCCGATCGTCGGCGACGTCAGGGAAGTGCTGCAGGAGATGAATCGCCAGCTAGCGGCCGCCAAGCAGCGTCCGGACCCGGCGGCGGTCAAGGCCTGGTGGACGCAGATCGACCAGTGGAAGAGCCGCGATTGCCTGAAGTACGACCGCACCTCAAAAATAATCAAGCCGCAGTTCGTGATGGAAAAGCTCTACGAACTGACCAAGGACATGGATCTGTTCCTGACGTCGGACGTGGGCCAGCATCAGATGTGGGCTGCGCAGTTCTACAAGTTCGAGAAGCCGCGCCGCTGGATCAATTCCGGAGGCCTGGGCACGATGGGTGTGGGGCTGCCGTACGCGCTCGGTGTGCAACTCGCGTATCCGGACGCGACCGTGGCCTGCGTGACCGGCGAGGCCAGCATCCAGATGTGCATACAGGAACTGTCCACCGCCAAGCAGTACCGCCTGCCGGTGAAGATCGTCAACCTCAACAACCGTTACATGGGCATGGTGCGCCAGTGGCAGGAGTTCTTCCACGGCAACCGCTACGCCGAGTCCTACGTGGACGCGCTGCCGGACTTCGTCAAGCTGGCCGAATCCTACGGCCACATGGGCATGCGCATAGACAAGCCGGAGGACGTCGAGCCGGCGCTCAAAGAGGCGTTCGGCCGCAAGAACGACCTCGTTTTCATGGACTTCATCACCGACCAGACCGAGAACGTGTTTCCGATGGTGCCCGGCGGCAAGGGCCTGTCGGAGATGATCCTGGTTTAGTTCAAATGCGCCATATCATCTCCCTACTCATGGAAAACGAGCCGGGCGCGCTGTCTCGCGTGGCCGGCCTGTTCTCGGCGCGCGGCTACAACATCGAGTCGCTGACTGTCGCGCCTACAGAAGATCCGTCGCTGTCGCGCATGACCGTGGTCACCAGCGGTTCCGACGACGTCGTCGAGCAGATCACCAAGCAGCTCAACAAGCTGGTCGATGTGGTCAAAGTAGTAGACCTGTCCGATGGCGACCACATCGAGCGCGAGCTGATGCTGGTCAAGGTGCGCGCCTCCGGCAAGGATCGCGAGGAGATGAAGCGCATGGCAGAAATCTTCCGCGGCCGCATCGTCGACGTGACCGACAAGGCTTACACCATCGAGCTCACCGGCACAGGGAGCAAGCTCGATGCGTTCCTCGAAGCGCTCGAACAGGGCGTGATTCTGGAAACGGTGCGCACCGGCGCCTCGGGTATCGGCCGCGGCGAACGCATTCTCAAAGTCTCGTGAGGCGTGAGGGGACTGGAGCAATTGAGTGATTAAGTGACTGAGTGACTGGTTTCAATCACCTAATTACTGAATCACCTAATCACCGATTCTTGGTCCTTCACCCTTCACCCATCCCGCATATACAACAAGAGGCGAACATGAAAGTCTTTTACGACAAGGACGCGGACCTGCGTCTGATCAAGGGAAAAAAGGTCACCATTCTGGGTTACGGCTCACAAGGTCACGCGCACGCGTTGAACCTCAAGGACTCCGGCGTGAAGGTAACCGTAGGCCTGCGCAAGGGCGGCGCGTCGTGGGACAAGGCCAGGAAAGCCGGTCTGGAAGTGAAGGACATCGTCGACGCGGTCAAGGCCGCGGATTTCGTCATGATCCTGTTGCCCGACGAGCACATCGCCGACGTCTATCGCGGCGAAGTCGAACCCCACATCAAGAAAGGCGCGGCACTGGCGTTTGCCCACGGTTTCAACATCCACTTCGGCCAGGTCGTGCCCCGGTCCGATCTGGATGTGGTGATGATCGCGCCCAAGGCGCCCGGACACACTGTGCGCTCGACTTACGTGCAGGGCGGTGGCGTGCCGATGCTGATCGCCATCCACCAGAATCCGTCGAAGAAGGCGCGCGACCTGGCGCTCTCCTACGCGGCGGCGATCGGCGGCGGCAAGGCCGGCGTGATCGAGACCAACTTCCGCGAGGAAACCGAGACCGACCTGTTCGGCGAGCAGGTCGTGCTGTGCGGCGGCACCACCGCGCTGATCCAGGCCGGTTTCGAAACGCTGGTGGAGGCCGGCTACGCGCCGGAAATGGCCTACTTCGAGTGCCTGCACGAACTGAAACTGATCGTGGACCTGATCTACGAAGGCGGCATCGCCAACATGCGCTACTCCATCTCGAACAACGCCGAGTACGGCGATTTCACCCGCGGCCCGCGCATCATCACCGAGGAAACCCGCAGCGAGATGCGCAGGATCCTCAAGGAAATCCAGACCGGAGCCTACGCCCAGGAATTCCTGCTGGAGAACAAGAGCGGCGCAACCAAGCTCGGCGCGATGCGCCGCATCGGCCGCGAGCACCAGATCGAGATCGTGGGCGAGAAGCTGCGCGACATGATGCCGTGGATCAAGGCCAACCGGCTGGTGGACAAGTCGCGCAACTGATGTTGCGCGACGAGGCGCGAGGCGTGAGGCGCGAGGCGAGAGGGGATACCCAGTCGCGTTTCGCGCCTTTTTCGGCTTCCTGTCGAGGAATAATCACAGACGAATTTCAGATGTTTGTTACACGGTTCCTCGTGCCTCGAGCCTCGTGCCCGTGACCTCGTATCCCCACCCCATCATCGCCAGGGAAGGCTGGCTAATCCTCGCAGCGGCAGTGTTGGTTGCGCTGGTCGTCGGGTACTTGTGGGGGTGGTGGTCGGTTCCGGTCTGGCTGGCGGCGCTTTTCATCTTGCAGTTCTTCCGCGACCCGCCGCGCAACGTTCCGAACGATACCGACGCGGTGGTCTCGCCCGCCGACGGCCGCATCGTTGCGGTGGAAAAATCCCGCGACCCCTACCTCGACCGCGATGCGCTGAAGATCAGCGTGTTCATGAACGTGTTCAACGTGCATTCCAACCGCAGCCCGGTGGATGGCGAGGTGAAGAAGGGCTGGTACTACGGCGGCAAGTTCCTCAATGCCGCGCTCGACAAGGCTTCACTCGAAAATGAACGCAACGCTCTGTGGATTCGTGCCGACCGGGGCGCGGACGTCACCTGCGTGCAGGTGGCCGGGCTGATCGCCCGCCGCATCCTGTGCTACGTCAAGCCGCATGACCGGCTCATGCGCGGGCAGCGCTTCGGCTTCATCCGCTTCGGTTCGCGGGTGGATGTCTATCTGCCGCCCGGCGCGACCCCGCGTGCCGCGGTCGGTGACAAGGTGTATGCTGGGGCAACCATTCTGGCGTGGTTTCCGGCCCACTAATCGGATATGAATCACCCGGCACCCAAACCGCAGTGGCTCAGTCGCACCGGCATTCGCCGCAGCGGCATCTACTGGCTACCCAACGCCATCACCACCTGCGCGCTGTTCGCCGGCTTTTACGCCATCGTGCAGGCGATGAACCTGCGCTTCGAGTTGGCCGCGGCAGGCGTGTTCGTCGCCATGGTGTTCGATGCGCTCGATGGCCGCATCGCGCGGCTCACCCGCACGCAAAGCGAATTCGGCGCCGAGTACGACAGTCTTTCCGACATGGTTTCCTTCGGTGCAGCGCCCGCGCTGGTAATCTACGAGTGGTCGCTCAAGGGCATGGGCAGGCTCGGCTGGGTCGCGGCCTTCGTCTATTGCGCATGCGCTGCTTTGCGGCTCGCGCGTTTCAACACCAACATCGACGTGGTGGACAAGCGCTACTTCCAAGGGCTGCCGAGTCCGGCCGCCGCGGGCTTGGTCGCGGGACTGGTGTGGGCGATGGAGGCCTACGACGTGGCGCGCGCCGACGTGCCCTGGCTGGCATGGGCACTCACGCTGTTCGCCGGTTTCACCATGGTGAGCAGCGTCCGCTTCTACAGTGGCAAGGACATCAACCTGCGCAAAAGCGTTTCCTTCGGGGTGGTGGTGATGATCGCGCTCGCCGTGGTGGCGTTGATGCAGGTCGCCAACAATCTGCCGGAGCTGCTGTTCAGCCTGTTTGCGATCTACGCCGCATCCGGGTATGTCATGTGGGCGTGGGAGCGCTTGCGCAAGAAGCCGGCCGCCCCGCCGCCGCCATCCTCAGGTTCGGAGCTCTAGCCACAGGGCTTGCGGGCTCGCAAAAAACTCCTTATAGTCCGCCACATGCTTTCTCAACAGCTCGGCCAACTCGCTTCCCTTCTTCCCGGCATTCTGCTGGGCGGCCTGCTGCTGCGCCCCGGGCGCTAAAAACTTACTTCCCCCAACAGTTTGTCGGGTTTCTGCAAAAAGCCCGAAGCAGGAAAAACGGGCACCAATACGCCCGCGTCCGGCGATCCTACGGCGAGGCGCCAGTCCGAAACGAATTCGCAGCGGAGAACGACCATGAAAGAACAATTGATTATTTTTGATACCACCATGCGCGACGGCGAGCAGAGCCCGGGAGCCTCGATGACCCGCGAGGAGAAGCTGCGCATCGGCCGGCAACTGGAACGCATGCGCGTGAACGTCATCGAGGCCGGCTTCCCCGCCGCGAGCAATGGCGACTTCGAGTCGGTGAAGGCGGTAGCGCAGGTTGTGAAAGACAGCATGGTCTGCGGGCTGGCGCGCGCCACCGACAACGACATCCGTCGCGCCGGCGAGGCGGTCAAGCCCGCCAATGCCTCGCGCATTCACACCTTCATCGCCACCTCGCCGATTCACATGCAGAAGAAGCTGCGCATGCAGCCCGAACAGGTGATCGAACAGGCGGTGAAGTCGGTCAAGCTCGCGCGATCGTTATGCGAGGATGTGGAGTTCTCACCTGAGGACGCCGGGCGTTCCGAGATCGATTTCCTGTGCCGCATCCTGGAGAAGGTGATCGATGCCGGTGCCCGAACCATCAACATTCCGGACACGGTGGGCTACACCATGCCGGAGCAGTTCTCCTCCATGATCCGGCAGCTCCGCGAGCGCATTCCCAATGCCGACAAAGTGGTGTGGTCGGTGCACTGCCACAACGACCTCGGACTGGCGGTGGCGAACTCGCTGTCGGCGGTGATGGCGGGCGCGCGCCAGGTCGAGTGCACCATCAACGGCCTGGGCGAGCGTGCCGGCAACGCCTCGCTGGAAGAAGTGGTGATGGCGGTGCGTACGCGCCAGGATTTCTTCGACTGCGATACCCGCATCGATGCCACCCAGATCGTACCGGCGAGCAAGATGGTCGCGGCGATCACCGGCTTCGCGGTGCAGCCGAACAAGGCCATCGTCGGCGCGAATGCCTTTGCCCACGAATCCGGAATTCACCAGGACGGCGTCCTCAAGAGCCGCGAGACCTACGAAATCATGCGCGCCGAGGACGTGGGCTGGAGCACCAACAAGCTGGTGCTGGGCAAGCACTCCGGGCGCAACGCCTTCAAGAGCCGCCTG
>DASYUW010000233.1:0-2768 GCA_036000845.1 Burkholderiales bacterium | reverse complement strand
CTTTCTGAATTGGTCGTCGGCGTTTCAAATTGCGATCACAGACTGCCGGCCGGATGCGCGGCCAGCAGTCTGGTTCATGGTGTGGGATCGCCTAATTAGCGGAGGGCACGATCTTCATGATGTGGTAGCCGCCGCCCATCTTCATGAGTTCGAAGTCCACCTGGGTTCCGGGTTTGAGATCCTTCAGCATCGCAGGATCGTAAGCCTTGAAGTCCATGGTCATCTTCGGCCATTTGAGGCTCTTGATCGGGTCATGCGTCAGCTTGACCGTTCCCGCTTGATTGTCGACGGAAACGACCTTGCCGTGGCCGGCATGGGTTGCCGCCACGGTCGCCTCCGTCTCGTGGTCTTCCGCGGCGATCGCCGGCTGCAGGACGGTCATGCTCAGTGCAAGTGAAGCGGCAATAAAAACTGTTCTCATGTCGTTCTCCATTGGGTTGTCAACGTCAAACGAAAAATGCCGTCTGCCTGGATGCGTCAGGCGATGGCGTACCTCGAAATTTATCTTGAGTGGCTACTGTGTCCGGCCGGTTCGTCCGGCATCTCGGATGTGGCGCCGTCCAGCTTCCAGGCCACGGTTCCCGGCGGGTGCCGATACCAGCCCGGGTCGCTGTAGTCGCCGGCTGCCAGGTCTTCGCGGATCTTGACCACGGCGAACATGCCGCCCATTTCCAGCGCGCCGAACGGACCCTCGCCCATCATCATCGGCAGGGTGTTCTCCGGTAGCGGCATGCCCATTTCCACCATGTCGGTCATTTCCGCCATGCCGCGCTCGCCCATCGCCATGTAGCCCGGTACCAGATCGCCGATCTTCTCGGCGATGTCGTCGTGCCTGACGCCCACCATGTTGGGCACGTCATGCCCCATCGCATTCATGGTGTGGTGCGATTTGTGGCAGTGCAGTGCCCAATCGCCGGGAGCATCCGCGATGAACTCGCCGACGCGGATGTTTCCAACCGGGACAAGCATCGTCGTTTCCTTGTAGCGTGCCGACTGCGGTATCCATCCTGAATCCGTGCCGGTGACCTCGAAAGCCGTGCCGTGGATGTGGATCGGATGCTCATGCATGGACAGATTGGCTATGCGAATACGGACCCGTTCACCCAGCCGCGCCACCAGCGGATCGATACCAGGGAACACGCGGCTGTTGAAAGTCCACATATTGAAGTCCGTCATGACCGAGGCGTCCGGCCGCGCGGTGCCGGGCTTGACGTCGAAGTTGTGCAGGATGATTCCGTAGTCGCGGTCGATCCGCGGGTTCTCCGGCGTCTTCGGATGCACGATGAACAACCCCATCATGCCCAGCGCCATCTGCACCACCTCATCGGCGTGCGGGTGGTACATGAACGTGCCGTTCTGACGCAGCGTGAATTCGTAGACGTAGGTTTCGCCGGACTTGATGTGCGGCTGGTTGAGCCCGCCGACGCCGTCCATGCCGTTGGGCAGGAAGATGCCGTGCCAGTGGATGGTGGTGTGCTCGCGCAGTTTGTTGGTGACCAGGATGCGCACCCGGTCGCCTTCTACGCACTCGATGGTCGGTCCGGGCGTCTGACCGTTGTAACCCCAGCAATTCACCACCATTCCCGGCGCGAACTCGCGCTTCACCGGCTCGGCGCTGAGGTGAAACACCTTGACGCCGCCTTCGATCTTCCATGGCAGCGTGCTGCCGTTGAGCGTGACCACCGGCGTGTAATGGCTGCCCGGTGGCCTGGGCATCGGCGGTTTGGTGGCTGCGGCCGATTTCTCGGCCGCATCGGCGTTGCGGAAGGTTGCGGACACCGCTCCGCCGGCTAAAAGCGCCGCTCCGCCTCTGAGAATGTCGCGACGAGTCATCATGATTGCTTCTCTCCGTGTTGGTGAGCGTTGTCCGCTGGGGCGTCCGTGTCGTTTTCGGTCGGTGGCGCGGATGGCGGTTCGGCCGTGCCTGCGGCTGCCGGAGGCCTGACCCGCGCGCCGACCGCGCGCTCCAGTTCGGTCCAGGCCAGCCAGAAGTCGCGGTTGGCAGCGATGTACTGGCGCCCGGTCTGGATCTGGCTTTGCGAGGCGAGCAGCAGGTCGTAGACGCCGAGCAACATGCCGTTGTAGAACTTGAGCGTCTCGGTCACGATGGTTTGCTGTAAAGGCAACAGCGCCGTTTCGTAATGCCTCACCGACTGATGAAGTGCGCTGAGGCGGCCGCGGGTTTCACGGGCCTCCGAGCGAATGTCCACTGCCAGTGCGGCAACACGTTCTTCGGCGCGTTTGCGTTCGGATTCCAGTCGCGCGATCCGGGCCTGCCCCTGGTTGAAGATCGGCAGCCCGAGTTCGAGCCTGGGACCGTAGGATTTCTCTCCGTCCGGTTCGCGTTTGAATTGCACACCGATACCGAGCGGGCTGAGCCATCGGTACTGTCGGGCGAGGTTGAGCGCCTGGGTGACGCCCTCTGCTTCCTTCTTCGCGGCGGCAAGATCGAGACGGCGCTCGATGGCTTGCCGCTCGATGTCGTCCAGCGCCGGCAGTGCTGCCGGAATTTGCGGTAACCGATCGGGAACGGTCCAGCGCGTATTCGCACCCCACAGCCCCATGAGTCGATTGAGCTTCTCGCGATCGGCGTCGAGTTGTGCTTCTGCTTGCGCGACTTCCAGCAACGTCTGCGCATAGAACGCCTGCTGCAGGCTTTGCTCGCGCTTGCTCACGTTGCCGGCGGCGTACTGGCGCTGCGCAAGTTCCGCGGCGGCTTCGGTTGCGATGACGACCTGGCGTGCCAGCACCAGTGCCTCGGCGTCGCC
>DASYUW010000232.1:0-30211 GCA_036000845.1 Burkholderiales bacterium | reverse complement strand
GCTGGCCGACGCCGAAGGCGCGATCATCACCACCATCGAGGGATTGCATCCGTCGGATTCGCATCCGGTGCAGCAGGCCTGGATCGAAGCGCAGGTTCCGCAGTGCGGCTACTGCCAGTCCGGGCAGATCATGCAGGCGGCGGCGCTGCTCGCAGTCAATCCCAGTCCCACCAACGAGGAAATCGTGGCGCACATGAACGGCAACCTGTGCCGCTGTGCTACCTACTCGCGTATCGTCGGCGCCGTCCAGCGCGCCGCGCAACTGATGAAGGAGGGCGCGAATCATGGCTAAGACAAATACACAGGGCATCACGCGACGCGAGTTCCTGGTGCGCTCGACGGTAATCGCCGGCAGCGGCTTCCTGAGCATCGGCCTGCCCGGATTGATCGCTAGCGGGGACGCCGAAGCGGCCGTCTCTACCCCAGCCTTTACCCCGGCGATCTGGTTCACCATCACGCCGGACGGCATAACCACCATGCACATCGTCAAGACCGAGATGGGCCAGCACATCGGCACCGGCCTGGCGCAGGTGATAGCCGACGAGCTGGAAGTGAAATGGGAAGACGTGCGGCTCGACACGCCGCTCGAGAGCGTGGAGAACTTCGCCGTGTACGGCCTGGCTTACACCGTCAACAGCGGCAGCGTGACTACAGAGTTCGACCGCATCGCGCGCGCCGGCGCTGCCGGACGCATCGTGTTGGTGGAGGCGGGCGCGAAAGTGCTTGGCGCCAAGGTGGCGGATTGCCGTGCGGAATCGAGCCGTGTCATCGACAAGGTTTCCGGCAGGTCGGTGGGCTACGGCGAAATCCTGCAGAAAGTGAAGATCGACCGCAAGTTCTCCTACCCGGACGACCTCAAGAGCATTCAGCTCAAGGACCGCAGCCAGTACAAGATCATCGGCAAGTCGCTTCCCGCGCTCGACATTCCGGCCAAGACCAACGGCCAGGCCAAATACGGCATCGATGTGTTCCTGCCGAACATGGCCTATGGCGCGCTGGTGGCGCCGCGTTCGCGCTATGCCTCCAAGGTACTGAGCATCGACGATTCCGAAGCAAGAAAGATCCCGGGCTTCATCAAGGCGGTAAGGATCGAGGAGGCGATGGGCAAATGCACCGGCTGGGTGGTCGCGGTGGCGGAAAAGTTTCCCGCTGCCATGAAGGCGGCCAAGGCGCTGAAGGTGAAATGGGACGCGGGCCCGTACGCGAACCTGAGCTCGGCCGCGCTTCTCGAGCAGTACAAGCAGTTGTCGAAGGACGAGAAGGCCGGCGCGCCCTGGGTCCTCGAGGGCGACGTCGACCGGGGCTTCGGCGAGTCCGACAAGGTGCTCGAGCAGGAGTACACCACCGACATGGTCTGCCATGCCACGATGGAACCGCTCAACGCAACGGTGCAATACACCAACGGCGAGTGGCACGTCCACGTCGGCACGCAGAGCACGTCCTTTGCGCGCATGACGCTGACGGGCTACCTCTCGCAGGTGCTGAAGAAGAAGCCGGAAGAGCTGAAGATTTTCGTGCACCAGTACCTGGTGGGCGGCGGCTTCGGCGGCAAGCAGGACTACGACGATATTCTGGCGGCGGCCTATTGCGTCAAGGAAACCGGCCGGCCGGTCAAGCTCATCCATACGCGCGAAACCAATTTCGCGACCAGCTTTGCGCGCACGCCCACGTATCACAAAGTCAAGGCCGGAATCAAAAACGGTGAACTGGTGGCCATGAATCAGGACATTGTCTGCGGCTGGATGGGTGCGCGTTTCGGGGTCGGCAAGAAGTATGGTTCCGACTGGCTGCAGCTCGATTCCTGGGAAGAGAACAAGCGGGACATCGACCAGTGGTCGATCGGCGGCAGCGATCACTGGTACCACGTCAGGAACCATCGCGTGCGTGCGTGGAACCACGAACCGACGACCTGGGCGGTGCAGGCGAGCGCGTTGCGCACCGTGTCCAACTCGTACAACATCTTCGTCGTCGAGTCCTTCATGGACGAGGTGGCAGCCGCGGCTGGACGCGACCCGCTTGAATTCCGGTTGTCGATGTTGAACGGCAAGGGGGGTAATCGCGGCATACCCAACTCGGGTTATGCGCCGGGAACACGTTCCGACTACTACATGGATCAGCTGTGGATCTCGCTGCCGTGGGCCAAGGAGGGATCATGGGTTCCCTACGAGTCTGCCACCGTGGGCGGCGCGCTGCGTCTGGCGAATTGCCTAAGGGTGGCCGCGGGCAAGGCGGGTTACGGGACCAAGCGCCTGCCGCCGAACACCGGACTTGGCATCGCGGTGACCGCGGCGGAAGAACGGCAAAGCCCGACCTGGGTGGCAGGCATCGCAGAAGTCACCGTCGATCCCAGGACCGGCAAGTTCGGCATCAACCGGCTGACGATTGCGATGGATCCGGGCACGGTCGTCAACCCCAACGCTGTCGAGTCGCAGATTCGCGGTTCGGCGCTGTGGGGCGCAAGCCAGATCCTGTCCGAGCGCCTGACGCTGAAAAACGGCGCGTTCGAGCAGAGCAACTACCACGAGTACGTGCCGATCCGGCTGGCGCAGGTTCCGGAGATCGATGTGACGATCATCGACTCCGGCAACCATCCCAGCGGCGTAGGCGAACCGGCTTCCACGGTCGTGGCGCCGGCGGTGGCCAACGCCATTTTCAGCGCCGTGGGTGCGCGGGTGCGACACATGCCGATCTCGCCCGAGGCAGTGCTGAAGGCGATGAAGCAGAAGGCGTAACGAGCGGCCGCAAAAAGCCGGCCCGGCCCCGCAGTGGCAAGTGCTGCGGGGCCGGGCGCTCCTTACATTTACGGAACGGCGCGAATGCGCGCCCTTCCGAGCGCCTTTCATCTCAGCATGCAGCGGGAGCGCGAGATGTCCGATGACATTCTTTCCTTGACAGCCGGCGAACTGGTGGAGCATTACCGCAGCAAGCACCTGTCGCCGGTGGAAGCAACGCGAGCGGCGCTCGACCGCATCGCCAAATTGGATCCGATCTACAACGCTTTCGTCCTGGTCGACGAAGCGCGCGCGCTGACCGACGCGCGCGCCGCGGAAGCGCGCTGGCAGCGCGGAGAACCGGCCGGGCTGGTGGACGGCATCCCGAGCACGGTGAAGGACCTTATCGTGACCGAAGGCTGGCCAACACTGCGTGGGTCGCGCACCATCGATCCGAAACAGCCGTGGACGGAAGATGGTCCGCCGGTGGCGCGCATGAAGGAACAGGGCGCGGTATTTCTCGGCAAGACCACTACACCCGAATTTGGCTGGAAGGGCGTGACCGACAGTCCATTAACGGGCATCACCGTCAATCCCTGGAATACTCGGCTTACGCCCGGCGGCAGCAGCGGCGGTGCCGCGGTCGCTGCAGCGTTCGGCATGGGTGCGCTGCACATCGCCACGGACGGCGGCGGTTCGATCCGCATCCCTGCCGGGTTCTGCGGCCTGTTCGGCTTCAAGCCGACGTTTGGCATCGTGCCGATTCATCCGCATTCGCCGGCGGCGACACTTTGGCACCAAGGACCGATCTCTCGCAACGTGGCCGATGCTGCGCTGATGCTTACCGTGATCGCCCGCCCTGATCCGCGCGACTGGTATCAGGCGCCGGCACGAAACATCGACTACCGGCAGGGACTCGATTCCGGGGTGAAGGGTTTGCGCATCGGCTACAGCCGCACGCTGGGTTATGCCCGCGTGGACCCGGAGGTCGCCATGCTGGTTGAAAAAGGGGTTCGTGCCTTCGAATCGCTCGGTGCGCGGGTCGAGGACCTCGATCTCGAACTCGAGGACCCGATTGCCATCATGCAGCCGTTGTGGGCGGTCGCGCTGGCGCTGGCTATTGCGCCCATGACCGCAACGCAACGCGCGCTCGTCGATCCGCCGTTGCTCGAACTCGCGGAGCCCGGTTTTGGCCTGAACGCGCTCGAGTATCGGCGGCTCGAGCGCGCGCGCGAGGCTTTCGCGCGCCGAATGTGCCTGTTGCACCGGGACTATGATCTGCTGATCACGCCGCAGCTCGCGGTGCCGGCCTTTGAAGCCGGGCACGAAGTGCCGCCGGGATCCGATCGGACCCGCTGGTGGGAATGGTCTCCTTTCACCTATCCCTTTAATCTCTCGCAGCAGCCGGCAGCCACCGTGCCGTGTGGATTCACGCGCGAGGGTCTGCCGGTGGCGATGCAATTGGTGGGAGACAAATTTGCCGATGCGCGGGTGCTGCAGGCCGCGCGAGCCTATGAAGCCGCACAACCATTCGTCATGCCGAAGCCCGACCCGGTCGCGCTCCCGCGAACAACTGATATCTCTCACCGCGGAGGACGCGGCGGAAAGGCCAGGGCATAGTAAATGTTGAAGCGCGGGAAGCTTTGCTCAGCATCAGTTGCGGCGAATTTGGGCACGCAGTCCGGTAAATCGCCATTCTGCTCTTGTGACGCCAGTTTTCTTTTCTCCCGTTTCTGTTTTTCCTCGGCGTCCTCCGCCGCGGTGAGTGGTTTGATTTTGGAAACTTCTCTCCCGGCGGTATATTATCGGGGGTGAGCAATACACAAAGAGGACCGCCATGACCGTCAAGGACGTCGTCCGCACCCGAGCCGAGCCGCAAACGCCCTATGCGAGCCGCGCCCGCTACCACACTTCGGAAAATCCATTCACCTTCGGCTATCCGCCGGTACCTGCGCGGCAGTTCCTGGCAGAGCGCGACCGGGCCTTCGATCCGGAAACAGCGACCGGTGCGATTGCGCTGGACGCTGCCGGGGATCTCGGTACGCCGTATCCGGCCACCACGCCCACGCTGCTGTGCCGTTACCTGAAGATCCGCGCCGGCGAACAACTGCGCGCCGTCTTTGCGGCCTCCGGCGCGATCTATTACGTCATGGCGGGCGGCGGCGAGAGTCGCAACTCAGCCGACTTGATCGCGTGGGGCGCGGGAGATGTGTTCTGCTTTCCCGGGGGTAGCGAGACCACGCACCGCGCGGGCGGTGCCGACTGCCTGCTGTTCGTGGCGACCAATGAGCCGATGCTGGCCTTCGAGCGGCTGGACCCGCCCGCAGCGCGAGAGTCGGTGGTCTATACGGTGCACTGGCCCGCGCACGAGATCGAGCAGCGCTTCGAGGCGGTCTGGCAGCGCCCGGTAACCGAGAACACCACCGGGCATTCGGTGATGTTCTCGACCGCGGCGCTGGCGCCCGGCTACACGACCATCCCGTCGATCAACGTCGCGATCAACACGCTCGCCGCCGGCGCCGATCAGCGCCCGCATCGCCACAACGGCGTGGCGGTGACACTGGCAATCCAGGGCGAGGGCATCTACTCGATGATCGGCGGGCAACGTGTGAACTGGTCCACCGGCGCCGCACAGATCACGCCGCCCACGCTGCTGCACTCGCACCACAACCGTGGCGTGAAACGCATGCGCTCGCTGGTCATACAGGATGAGGGGTTGCATCACTACACCCGCACGCCGGGCTTCAGTTTCGACTGAGAACGCCGCCAGGCCTCGCAGCATCGCTGCAAGAACGACGGGCACCTTCCGGTGCCCGTTTTCGTTGGATCGTTCGCCGTGATTCAGGGCCTGATGAAATAAGACCCGGTCTGCTCCGCATCGCGGTTCAACGCTTCCACCTTGGTGGTGGCGAATGCCCACAGGTCGTCGCGCTGGATGCCTAGGAAAATCGGTTCGGTGTTCTCGCGATGAATGTTGATCTTGGCGTTGTAAACGACCCGGGTGGTGCCGTGCTTGTCGCAGATGTGATAGCGATTGACCATGTAGCGGCCGCCCCCGAGGCTCTGGCCGGTGAGGTAGCAGCGGATGTTCTCGATGCTGCCGCCGGAGATGGCGAGTCCATTGAGGTGGTCGAGCGTCGCCGCGGTTCTCTCGACGAAGTCCACCGTGTCGTGACGAATGAACTTTCCGGGTCCGATTCCTTCCCCGAGTTCGAAGTCGCCCAGCAGGATCTGGCCGGGCAGCGACTTCTCGATCATGCGCGCCAGGTCTACGGTGACCTGGCCGACGATATAGCTGAAAGTGGTCGGGTTCAGGCCCTCCACCTGGTGGAATTCGTAGTGCTCGCCGACGTGAAACGCAGCCCGCAGCTTTGGCACCCATTCGCTGCGCGCTTTACTCTGCGCCACCGCATTGTCGGCGAGGATCAGCATCATCAGCTTGTACAGTTCGACATTGGCGCCCGGGTTCGTTGCCCGGTTCCAGATATAGAATCCGTCGCCGGTAGTGGTGCGGGCGAAATTGACGTCGATCTCCTTCGACAGCAGTTGCCGATACGCCGAGTTCACCGAAAAGGACAGGCTGTTAAGCATCGCCATCTGATCGAGCGGTGGCTGCAGAGAGAACTCCACCGCGTCCAGCAGCACCACCGCCCTGCCGCGCACCAGCGACACGCTGTAGCGGCGCATCAGCTCGTTGATCAGCTCGATGTCAATATCGGTGCCGACCCGGAAATCCACGCGCAGGACCTGGGGATCGGTACCGAACTCCCGGCACACCTCCCGGAACCTGTCCGGTGCCAGGTACTTTGATCCGGCGAGTATTTCGTTTACAAATCCGATGGCATCGTTTTTCTGACCCGGATGCGCCGGGCCACTGTGGACTGCCTCGGCGATGGCGTAATGGCGCACCGCAAGAAAGCGCAGCTCGCCGTCATCCTGCGTCCATGCCAGCAGCACGTTGTCGCCCAGGTCCCAGGTCGCGAACAGCGCGTCGTCGAGCCTGGCCAGCGCGTTACGAATCGTGGGCGATAGTAAAGATGCGCCGCCCTCGGCGCCTGCAAAGGTATTGAGCCTGGTTCTGCGTTTCATGGCTGCTGCTCCCGGATTCGTAAAGGTCCTGCTGCGCGCCGAAAAAGGCCGCATGGGCTCGGGGCCATGCCGCGCCATTATGGCTCATCGGGGGATGCTGATGCAGCGCGCATATCGGTCCGGCGGCGCTGTAGCATAGCGTGTAACCGTTACAGATGTTTCCTGCTTGCCTGGGTCATGGCTCGTGGCGGCTTGCTCGTGCGCGGGAATCGGAGTCCGATTCCATTGCTCAGAAGCGGTAGGCAAGACCGCCGTTCACGAACCAGTTTGTGCCTTCCTGCACGATCGGTGAGTTGCGCGCATCGCCTTCAAGTCGGTAGGCGTTGAGTCCCCACAAGACCAGCCAATGCTTCGAGAGGTCCGCTGAACCCACGATCCCGAACGCGACACTGCGCAGGCCGGCGCCGGCACTGTAGACAGGCAGGCCTGTCCGGGACGACTGCTGGGGTGTCAGGCCGAAGTAGTTTTGCGTGGCCTTGTCATCGGACCAGGTGATCTGTCCGAAGACGCCGGCGTTCACGCCCCAGCGGGAGAAAATCCCCGCGGTCAGGCGCAGGTCGGCCTGGACACCAAGATCGGAATCGGCATTGCGGCGATAGCGGGCCAGCGCGTTGAGCGGCATCGGGCCGATCTTCCAGTCGGCCTCCGCGTGAACGCCGACCGATGCGGCTGCGTCGATGTCCTCGAAGTTGTGTGCCTTCAGGAACGCAGACTCGTCGGTGACGCGGCCCTCTTCGTAGGCAAGCTGCGCACCGAACACCACGCCGCCAGTCGGATTCGATCGGACGCCGCCTTCGAATATTCCCTGCGTGGTACGCGCAAACAAATGCTCTCCGTACAGCCTCAGATACGGAATCGCTTCCACGCGCCGGCTGTCCGCGCCTTCGTATGCGGGCCGCACCCGCGCACCGAGCCCCACATATGCGTCGCCCTTGTCGGCATCCTGCGCGAACGCGACCGAGGAAAGGGGCGAGGCGAGGACGTACAAGAAAGTCAGAAGATTGCGCATGGTCCTCTTCGCGTTTGAGCCATGACGAGAGACCGGCTGGCGGCTGGCCGCGGTCACAATGGAGGAGAGATTAAAGAGGAAAGAGGAAAGAGAAAAGGTAGATCCCGGTCGACGAATCTTCGCTTTGGCGCTTTCACTTTCCTCTTTTACCTTTAACCTTTTCTCTCGCGCTTGCCGTTAGAGCATCTGCAACGGCGTTGGTCCTTGCGGCGGCGCAAACAGGCGGTCGAGTTCCGCGAGCTGTTCTTTCGTCAGTGGATGGTCGAGCGCGCCGAAATTTTCTTTCAGCCTCTCACGCTTGCCGGTCTTCGGGATGGCGATAATGTCGTCGTTGGCGAGCAGCCAGGCGAGCGCGGCTTGCGCCGGGGTCATGCCGTTGCGGCGCGCGAAATCGGCGAGCTTCGGGTTACGCACCAGCCTCGCCTGCTCGATCGGCGAATACGCCATCACCGGGATGCGCCGTTCGCGTAGCCAGGGCAACAGATCCCATTCGATACCGCGGCGGGTGAGGTTGTAGAGCAACTGGTCGGTTGCCATGCCCTTGGCGCCGGGCACGGGCCACAGTTCCTGGATGTCATCGAGATCCAGGTTGCTCACGCCGTAGTGGCGGATCTTGCCCGCTTTCTGCAGCGCCATGAATGCCTCCATGGTTTCGGCGAACGGCACGCTCCCGCGCCAATGCAGCAGATAAAGATCGATGCGGTCGGTGCGCAGCCGCTTGAGGCTGCGCTCGCACGAGGCCACCGCGCCTTTGCGCGTGGCGTTGTGCGGATAGACTTTGCTTACCAGGAAGGCCTCGTCGCGCCGGCCGGCGATCGTTTCGCCGATCAGTTCCTCGGCCTTGCCTTCGCCATACATCTCCGCCGTATCGATGAGGGTGATGCCAAGATCCAGGCCGAGCCTGAGGGTGGCGAGCTCCTCGGCGCGGGCCGCCTTGTTCTCGCCCATATACCAGGTGCCCTGGCCGAGCGCGGGAACGCGTTCACCCGAGGGAAGTGCGACAGTCTTCACGGCATGTCCCTCAAGATTGGGCGTATGCGCAAGTATAGGCCCGGAGATCATCGCGGATTGGTTTGTCCTTGGGCGCCGGTATCTGGGTGTTTGCTGCCGATCTGGTCTATCCTATGGAACCAGCGCAGCGGTTCAAGGGAATGCCGCTTGTGCCGGTAGGACGCCACAGGAAAGATTCATGTCCCAGGAACAAAGCTTCGTCTGGCCTACACCTCCCTACTACCAGTACGCGTCCGCAGAGTACGCGAATCTCCCGCGCGGCTGTGTGCTTGTAGGCAGCGACGGCCGGCAGCTGCAGGGCGAGCTCATGCGCTTTCTGCCCGAGCAGGGGACACTCGATTTCGTGGCGACCGGATCGACTTCAATCGAGACGCTGGAATTCGCCAGGATCAAGAAGCTGCAGTTGCTGCCTCCGGTGCAAATGGTCCCGAGGGAACTCGAGAAAATGCAGGAAGCCGGCGTGGCGCCGCCAACCGGCAACCAGATCGTGAAGGTGTCGTTCAAGGACGGCGAGAAACTTGCCGGCGAAACGCGCGGGTTCCTGGTCGAGATGACCGGCCTCTACCTTTATCTTTCGGTGGAGGACGACAAGGTGCAGCGCACCTTCATTCCCACGCATGCCTTTGCCGACTATTCCATCGGCCCGTCCCTCGGCGAGATGCTTTCCGCGCAGCAGAAGGATACAGTGGACTTCGTACAGGTGGGCCTGCATCTGCAACGGCACCTGCGCAGCCAGCGCATCGGCGACTATCTGACCGCCAGCCAGATCATCTCCCGCGAATTCCTCGAGCAGGTGCTCAAGGACCGCGACCAGACCCACCCGGAAAGCCACCTCGGCCAGGTCCTGCTGCGCGAAGAGGTCATCAGCAAGGAGGAGCTCGACAAGGCGGTCAGCCTGCAGCAGCGCGATCGCAAGCTTCCGCTCGGCGAGATCCTGGTGGAGATGGGTGTGATCGACCGCGCCACGGTGAACCGGCTGCTGGTCCGCAAGCTCGGCATTCCGTTCGTCGATCCCGCCCGCTTCGATATCGACCAGCGGGCCCTGGCACTGGTCGAGCGGCGCCTCGCCGAAAAGCATCGCGTCATGCCGCTGTTCCGCACCAAGGACGAGATCGTGGTGGCGATGGAGAATCCCACCGATCCGGCGCCGGTGCAGGAGCTGCGCTTCTACACCCGGCTGCGTGTGGTTCCAGTAATGGCGAACCAGGAGAGCATCCTCGCCGCCATCAAAACGCACTATGGCCAGTACGAAGCCACGCGCAACGTCAAGGAGCTGGTGGCGGCCGCCCCGGCGGAGGCCAAGGCCGAAGAGCACGACGAACCGGCCGTGGGCGTATCCGATAACGCGCTGGTGCGCATCGTCAACCAGATCATCCAGGACGCAACTGAGCGCAGGGCCTCCGATATTCACATCGAGACCTATCAGGGCAAAGAGGATACGAAGGTGAAGTTGCGCATCGACGGCGAACTCGAGGACTACCTCGACGTGCCATCGCACTTCCGCAACGCGATGATCTCGCGCATCAAGATCATGTCGAACCTCGACATCTCGGAGCGGCGCAAGCCCCAGGACGGCAAGATCGTCTTCAACCGCTTCGGGACGGCGAACGTGGAACTGCGCGTGGCGATCATGCCAACGACCGACGGCCTGGAGGACGTGGTGATGCGGGTGCTTGCCGCGGCCAAGCCGATCGCACTCGACAAGATGGGTCTGCGCGAGCCGGTGCTCGCCGAAATCAAGCGAATGGCCCGCATGCCTTACGGCCTGTTGCTGATCTGCGGCCCGACCGGATCGGGCAAGACCACCACGCTGCATTCGGTGCTCGGTCACATCAACAACGGCAGGAAAAAGATCTGGACCGCGGAGGATCCGATCGAGATTACGCAGAAGGGATTGCGCCAGGTGCAGGTGAACGCAAAGATCGGCCTGACCTTCGCCGCCGCGCTGCGCTCGTTCCTGCGCCTCGATCCCGACGTGATCATGGTTGGAGAAATGCGCGATACCGAGACGGCGAGAACCGGCGTGGAAGCTTCGCTTACGGGTCACCTGGTGTTCTCGACCCTGCATACCAACAGCGCGCCCGAGTCGGTGACCCGGCTGCTCGACCTCGGCATGGACCCGTTCAACTTCGCTGACGCGCTGCTCGGCGTGCTGGCGCAGCGGCTGGCGCGGGCGTTGTGCCCCGACTGCAGGAGGCCGCACAAGCTCTCCGAGGAGGAAGTCAGGGTGCTGCTCAAGGAGTATTGCGACGGCACGCCGCTCGTGCTGGCCGAAGTGCGCAAGCGCTGGGAGTCGGCCTACGGCGACAAGCAGGGACAGTTGACGCTGTACGTGGCCGCGGGTTGCGACAAATGCGGAAAGCGCGGATACCGCGGCCGCCTCGGCCTTCATGAGCTGCTGGTGAATTCGCGCGCCATCAAGGCGCTCATCCAGACTCACGCCCGGGTCGAAGACATCCAGAAGACCGCGCTGGCCGAAGGCATGCTCACTCTCAAGGAGGACGGCATCGAAAAGGTGCTGCAGGGCAAGACCGACCTCGCCCAGGTCCGGGCAGTGGCGCTGTGATTCGCCGGCAGACGCAGGCGCGTCGCCGGGTGCGGCGGCTTCGCTTCCTTCAACGCTGGAAGTAAGCGCCCTTTCCGAGCAACGCTTCGCGGAAGCGGTCCTTGAGATGCGCCCCATCGCGCGGCGGCAGCACCAGCGGAAGCTTGTGCGGTGCGACCTTGACCTGCGCGAACAACGGACCAACGGCACGGTGGAGGTCGGCGCGCAGCCGACTCACCTGATCGATCGTGGTGACCATCGTTGCCGAGACGAAGCCGCAGGCCTTCGCCGCCGCGGCGAGATCGACCCCAAACGCCGTGTGCGAGACCTGCATGCCGGTCTCACCGTAGCGTTCGTTGTCCAGCACCACTACGGAAAGATTGCGCGGGCGCTGTGCACCGATGGTGGCGAGCGAACCCATTCCCATCAGCAGTTCGCCGTCGCCGGTGAGCACCAGCACCCGGCGATCAGCCTGCGTCAGCGCAAGCCCCAGGCCGATCGCCGCGGCACCGCCCATCCCGCCCCAGAGCGGGAATGTGAGCGGATGGTCGCCGGCGTCGGTTGCGTCCCACGCGGGCGCTCCCAGTCCGGCAATCACCAGCAGCTTGCCGCGGCCGGCGAGCAGCGTCCTGACGACCTCGCGCCGGTCTAACGCTTTCGATTTGCCCTTCGATGCCATTGCCGCCATGTTCGGTCCTCGCAAGTACTCAGTTATCGAAGGTCTTGGCGCCGAGCAGGCGCTGCCCGATCAGCAACGCCGCGGGGCGCAGCGTGTTGTAGGCGATGCGCAGTGCGCCCTCGGCGAGCGGCAGGATGTCCTCTTCACGATCGGCACGGGTCACGAGCACGCCCATTTCCTCGAGCACGTTTTTTGCCGCATGCCCCATCGGCACTTGCCACGGATTGAACTCCGCCCAGTCGCCGCGCATGGTCACGATCATCGCCAGCGGCACCCGGCAGGCGGACAGCATCGAAGCCATGTTGATGCAGTTGCCCACACCGCTCGATTGCATCAACAGCACACTCTTGTCGCCGCCGAGCCACGCGCCGACCGCGAGCGCGATGCCTTCTTCCTCGGTGGTGAGCCGCACCGCGCACAGCTCGCGATCCGTTTCACACAGCCCGATCAGCGCGGCATGGCCGGCGTCCGGCACGAAACTCACCTGGCGAATGCCGTGTTGCTTGAACAACCGATGCAGCCCCTGGCTCCAGTGCGTTTTCATGGTGTTCTGATTTTTAGATCGTTATGGAACGCTTCGCGCGACCGCGCGGGACAAACGCGATTTGGCCACAGCCGGTGGTTCGGGGCAAGGCGCGGGCGCCCGGCCGGTTAGACGGCATTCTCCGGCTCGGGCAGACCCGGATAACTAAAAGTCCGGCTTGCGTGTGCGCCAGCAAGTGCTATAGATAAATCAGGCGTGCAAGAAAGGAGGAAGCCATGACAGACTCGGTGCGCAAGGCGGACTATTTCTATGTGGAAGCGGCTAATCAGGCAGGGGCGGGCGCCACGTACCTGGAGGCGCTCAGGGACGCAGGCGTGAACCTGCTCGCATTCACCGGATTCCCGGCGGGGCGCAAGGCGCAGATAGACTTCGTCCCCGAAGACACCGCTGCCTTCCGCGCGGCGGCGAAAAAGAACAAGTGGAAGCTTTCGGCGCGAAAGACGGTGTTTCTGCTGCAGGGCGACGACCGGCTGGGTGCGATCCACGAGGTAATCGGCAAGCTCGCCACCGCAAAGATCAGCATAACGGCGCTGGACGCGGTGACGGCCGGTGCCGGACGTTACGGCGCAATTTTCTGGGTCAAGCCCAGGGACGTCGCGAAGGCGGCCAGGATTCTCGGGGCAAGCTGAAGCGGGATCGAATTGCACCAGGCCTGCAGCCGTTTCGGCGCCGGCACGGAAAGCGGCGCGAAGTTCTGCGGGCCATGCGGCACCGGAATTGGAAAATGAGCGGCTCGCCGGCGAGCGGCGGTAAAATAGCCGGTTTCGCCGCCCGCTACCGGATGACGAAGGCGGGCATCGATCGGTGCCCACCCTGTTTCCCAATCTGACCAGCCGCGATTACTTCATCAGATGCTGCTTGAACCAGTTCAGCGCCGGTGTCGAGGCGCCCTGGAAGCCGCTCACATAAGCGTCGAAGTGGCCGCCCGCAAGGATCACCAGTTGCTTGGGTTCGCGGGCGCGGCCAAACGCCTCGATCGCAAGGTCGGTGGGCGTGAGCACGTCATTCTCGGCGACGATCATCATGAACGGCGTTGGCGAGATCAGATGGATGTTGGCTGCCGGGCTGTATTCGAGCGCGAGTTCCAGCGAACGCACGGTCTGACGGTTCTCCCATTTCGGCGCGCGTGTCTGGCCAACCTTGATGAACCAGTCGTAGGAGTCCTGCGTCGGCAGCGCCGAGGGCTTGCCCTGTTCGGCGACCACCGGCAGGTAGTTGATCTTGCCGGTGGTGTATTCCTCCGCCCGGTCGGCAGCCAGCCATGCCTGCAGCCCTCCCCAGTTATCCGCGCGCACCAGGCGGCGGAAGTTATCAGTCGCATTGACCAGCGGTACCTGTGCTACCGCGCACTTCACGCGGCGGTCGAACGCCGCAAGATGCATCACGTGCGCCCCGCTGTAAGACGAGCCCCAGACGCCGATGCGGCTCGCGTCCACCATCGGCTGAAGCGAAGCCCAGGTGATCGCGTTCCTGTAATCCTCATGCTGCATGTGCGGATCGATGTGCCCGCGCGGCTCGCCTTCGCTGTCGCCGAAGTTTCGATAGTCGAAGACCAGCACCACGAAGCCGCCGTTGGAAAACTTGGCGGCGAAGTCGTCGAGGTACATTTCCTTGACCGCGCTCCAGCCATGCGCCATCACGATGGTCGGACGCTTCTCTTCCTGTTTCATTCCCTTGGGCACGTACAGCCAGCCGACGAGCTTCTTTCCCACACTGGTGAAGGTCACGTCCTGCCGGCTGAAGTTGTCGGCCGCGACCGCCGCCTGGGCGAGCAGCAAGGCCGAAGCAAGAAACAGCGGACAGAACCAATGTCTGATTACGTGCATTTTTTCTCCTCCGGTTCGTTTGAGATATGCCATGCGGCTTTTCCGGTATAGCCAGCGGATGGAAGGAGGTCAATGACAGGCCGTACTGCACTGCAACGCACAGGCTGGAGAGGGGTGCGCGGCCGCAAAGCCGCTCAGCCTCTAAAGCCGACATCCCAGGGATCGATTTTCTTGAAAGTGCCGAACGTCTGGAAGTGAGCGCGCTGCAGGACCAGAAGTGCGCGCAGGACGTCCAGAGGGAAACCCTGGCGATTGCCGCGGTCGTCCACGATCAATCCGTCCAGGTAAGTCTCGCCCGGCCCCGTTCCCCATAACGTGACAAGATTCTGATGGATGCGCGGAAACAGCGATTTGAGCAATGCGACCGCCTCCTCGGCCAGTTCCTTGTCAGTCGGTTGCCGCTGCACCTTCTGATCGGCGACCTCGCTGACCGGAACATTTGCGTCGATTTCCGCATCGGACATCATCTGCGGGAACTCCGGCTCTTCAGCGATCATCAAGACACGCCTCCCCAAAGGTTGCACCGATTCGCAGACCTACTGACCCATGGCGGGAGCCGCATTCGAGAGGAGAAGAGCGCCCGCCGATAAGCGCCGGCGAATGCCGGCGTGTCTGGCAGAGTCCACCGCTGCTCCCTTCTGGAGCGACCCGCGAGCTGGGCCTGGTTATTATTTCAGCAGGAGAAACCAAGGTCAGCGTATTCCTGCTCCTTGGTAGCGTCAACGCCGGTCCGAGACCTGCGGTTGATGGGCGGCCGATTCCCGGCCCACGCCGCGCGCCGGCCGGTAGGCCGACGGCAGCGCATCTGCGAGCTGAATTTATCCGGCAGATGTTTGGCCGGCAGTCATAAGCGTGGCAAAGTATCTGGCGTGAAGGCCACCAAATTCCAGAGCGCCTAACAAATGTCCAACCGCGCGAGGATCAAATCGTTGTTGGCCGCGGCACTCCTCGTTTGCGCCGGGGTGGGTGTCTATTACGCCGACCTGCTCGAAGCCGCCTTCCTCTTCAACCCGGTTGCGCGAACGGCGAGATCGATTGCCAGGGGAAGGCAGCTGTTCCAGCAGAACTGCGCCGTATGTCATGGTGCCGAGGGTCGCGGCGACGGCATAGCAGCGACCTCGCTTCCGGAACGTCCCGACGACCTGAGCACGATTGCGGGTCCGCCGATTTTTCCCGATGGCATCGTCGCCTACCGGATCAGGAACGGCGTGAAGACGATGCCTGCCTTCAAGACGACGCTGAGCGAGAACGATACCTGGGATGTGATCAACTTCATCCGATCGCTGTCCCCCGCTGCCGGCAGGTAACGGCGGGACAATTTGGTGACTACCTGTTGACCGCGGCGCTCACCGGATGCGTGAGCCGCGCACTTGCTTTTTCGCCTGAGACGGGCTACAAGAAAATCAGTTGTTGAGACTCCTCACGCCATCACAGATGCTGCCATGACAGAGCAGGGCGCAACGCACGGTCCCCAAGCCTCAGACGCTTGACGCCGACTTATTCTCCATGAATACCGTTCCGGAGAAGATGAAAATGGGTGGCGGCCACTCCGCGCAATGCACCTGTCCTGTTTGCGGACAGAGGGGCGGCAAGCACTACCCGCACTGCCATTGTCCGCACTGTGCGAAGGTGGGTGGTAGCCATCAAGCGAGCTGTCGCTGTCCCGTCTGCGGAAAGGTTGGCGGTCGCCATTTCGACCATTGCTATTGTCCGGAGTGCGGCGCGGGCGGCTGACTCACGGTTGGTGGCGTGCGTCAGGCGAGCCTAATATTCGCAACCAAGTAATCCAGAAAAGCGCGCACCCGAGTGGGCAAGTGCCCGCCTTTGCCGACGAATACCGCATGCACCGGCTCGGCGTCGCCGGGGTTGTAGGTCTCCAGAACGGGAACGAGTCGCCCCGCCTTGATATCTGGCCCCACGTGGAAAGCAGCGAGCCGGCTTTCGATTGAGGCGACCATCTCCATCCGGGGGATGCTGGCAACAAGGCAATGGCCGACTCGATCGACCTCGGCGTGCTGTTCGGATATCAGTGAGATGTCTCGACAGCAGCCAATTGCACTTCGGTCTTCGGTAACCGCTTACCGGGTAGGTCTCAGCGTTCGTCCAACACCCGAGTCTCAGCGTTTGTCCAACACTCTGACAAAGAAAAAGGCAGCATTGAACAACCGATTCGGACCAAAAATACCATGATTCTCCTCTACAAAACTGGCTTTCAGGTTTTGAACGCTATCGTGAAAGCCGATCGACCAACGCTGAGACTCGGTCATGTCGATGTCAAAAAAGTGTTGGACGAACGCCGAGACTCGCCCGCTTACCGATCACGTGTCAACCGTTGCCCAGCCTCCAGTTTATAAAGACCTGCACGAAATTGATTCCGCCATTAGGCTGTTTGATGCCGGCGTTGGACAGGTGCTGCAGCCCGAGCCCGAGTTCGAACTGGCGATGCTCGCCGAAGGCGAGACCTGCGCCGACGTGGCTGCCGAACTGAAAGGAAGTCGGCAACGAGGTGCGGGAGTTGCTCACCGTGTCGGACAAAAGATAGATGCCGATTCCGGCCTCGGCATAGGCGTCCAGCGAGGCGCCGAGCGCGCGCGTGCCGCGAAAGACGGGCGTGGCGCTGACCTCAGTCACGTTACCGCGGCTGCCACTATCATTGGGCACGCGCCAGGAGCCGACCGCAACCTGCCAGTAGTCCGGCCGATACCAAGTCTGTTTCGCCTGTGCGGATTCGAACCGCACCGCAAAGCGCACAAGGTCGATGTCGTCACCGTTTCCGACGATGACGCCGGCGCGCTGGGCCCAGACGCTCTGCGCCGAAGCGGCGAGGCACAGTCCCATCGCAAACAGACCCACTCTCAGGGTCAGCATGGCCGTTACGCAACGCTACCCGCCTTCTGCAGACCTCGATCGCTTATGGCTGCAAATACCGACGCGGCTCCGCGTCGGCGCGGCGGGTATCCGAATCCAGGCAGTCGATAATTACGTGCGGCCTTGCACGTTGTTGACGCCGGCGTCTCTCGTGTTGACCACGACCGCGGTCTTTCCCTGCACGGTGGTGGCACCCGAGTAGACCGCGTCAGCGGGGCGGGTGATTACCGGACCGGAAATCTTCACGGCCGGAACACTTGCACGACCGTAAACGTTGGTGACGTTATCGATCGCCGTGAACTTCACGCCGGTCTCTGCGAAGGCACCGCTCGCCGCCGCAACAAAACCTGCTGCAAGAACTAGTTTGGGGAATTTCATAGTAATCTCCTTCTTATTTCCAATGTGTCTCATTCGAATAGCCACCGACGCTGCTCCTTTGAGCAGATTCCGACAGCACCTTGGGCAGGAGGGGAATCTGTACCCTTCCGTCCTTGGCGTACAAGATAGGGATTGGCGCACGTTGTTTATTGAATGCTGTTGCGGATTTTTAGTACGTTCTTGTCAGCAGCGTCCGCAAAATTGACCGCGATACCCGATCATCCAGTTATGCCGGAACTGCAATTCAATCGACTGCGGACTTGCTCCGCATATTCGTGACGAAGTAAAGACGTGTAAGTGCGCCTTTGCGTTGAGGAGTTGCTCTTACTCGGCCCTCGGACCTCGAACCTTTGGCCCCCCTCTGCAACCTATTTCAGGGGAGGAAGGTCCAACCCAACGGGTGCGCCATCAATTCGTCCCGAAGGTGCATATGCGAATTGCCGCCACCTGTTTATCGGTTAAACAAGCAGTTGGCTATGCGGCCGATCCGGGCCGTGCGGTCGAAAGGGGTGGCTCAATGGTTTTGGCACCCGCATTCTCGATTCAGGCATCAGGCAGCAAGTTCCCGTCGGAACCCGCCTGCCCACGCATCTTTGCTGTATCTCGGCAGGACAAAAAAAGACACATTCAGGAAAAGCACGGGCCGGGCATGTCGCGGTTCAGATGGATGCCGCTCGGGCGGTTGAGCTGACCCAAGAGCCTTTGACACTTACGAAGACAAGGAGGCATCACAATGAAGATACTTCGATTTCTGGATTCTTCCGGCGACCGGGAGATCAGGTTCGATGACAGCGAAGCGATGGCGGAGGCCAAGACCGAGGCCCAGCGCCAGTTCGAGCGCAGCATGGCGGCCGGAGCGGTTGCTTTCAGCGTGAACCGTAAAGGCGGCGGCGCGGACCAGAAGGTAGGCGAGTTTTCCGCGCTGGAAGACGAAACCGTCGTGGTCCCACGCATTGTCGGGGGGTAAGCGCCCGCTTGTCGTTAGGCGGCAATGCCGGATTGCCTGGCCCGTGTCCTCCAGCTTTTGGGTGACTGGAGTCCTATGGGCGATCAAACCCCGGATGAGGTGCTTGGCAACTTGCGCCAGGGAAGTCCGGCGTTGCCGCAAAGAATCCGCCGGTGCATCCGATGGTTGTTGTATGAGGACTATGCCGTGATATCGACCGATGAATTGTTTATGGAAGCACCCGGGAAAGGCCCGACCCCCGACGCTCGCGCGAGGCAATTGCTGCTTCGCGTGCTGAACCCTGTACAGCGTGACGAATTCTCGCGTTACGGTTACTTCACTGTGGACGCCATCGGTTGGGGACGTTTCCGCGTCCTGTCGCGCACGACGTTCAATGTCCTGAATACGGGGACCGGAATGGCCTTCTGCGCCGGTCCCGATATGCCGGTCCCGTTGGCGGACCTGATGCTGGCCCAGAAGCTCATTCTGGAGAACGATCCCGAACGCTTTTTCCGTGTGGCAAATCACAGGAGGGAAGACGGAAGGTACTGCGGCGCGGGACTGTAGTATAGAGGAAAGGTAAGAGCGGCTCACGCCCTTGCGCCAGGGTAGTACCCCGCCCTCAACCAGCGGACCCCGCACCTTTCCGCTACCAATACCTTCTCATCTCCAAATACGTAAAAGACGCCGTCCAACTCACCATGAGCAATCCGATCAGCGACTCGATGCCGCAGATCAGGCGCAGTTGCCCGGTCGGGTAGATGTCGCCGAAACCCAGCGTCGTATAGGTTTCGCTGGAGAAGTAAAGGAAACTCATCAGCGTGTCCTGGAAAGTTCCGCCGAATCCGCCCATCCCGAACTTGTCTCGCAGCACGTAGTACGCGAGCGCGAACGCACCGATCTGCAGAACATGGCTCGCCATTGCCCCGACCAGCGCGACCAGCACCTTGGTGCGCGTCGAAATGATGTTGGTGCGGGCTAACCTGTCGTTCAGAAGCCGCAGCGTTTCGTAGTGCAACAGGACGCAGACGGCGGTCAGGACGAGGCAGAAAAAAAGGGCCAACATGGTGAAGTCGTGTCTGGTTACTCTCAAGGGTCGACAGAATCGTTGGGATCGGCGCAATAGACCCAATCGATAACGCCGTACAGCCAGGCCGGTGGACAGCAACGCTCCTGTGGCCGGCGATCGGCCGGCCGGCTTTCACTCAATCCCGCTTCTTCGTCCCGAGTGTTGCCCTGGTCGCGAAATACGTGATCACTGCTGAAGCGAACGCACACGCCGCCAGGAAGTACAGACCCATCTCGAAGCTCTTGGTGCTGTCCTTGATCCAGCCGACAATGAAGGGTCCGACATAACCGCCGAGGTTGCCGATAGAGTTGATCAGTGCAATGCCGGCGGCGGCAGCTGCTCCGGTGAGGAACATCGAGGGCATTGGCCAGAAGGACGGCCGCGACCCGTAGATGCCGATGGTGGCAATCGACATGGCCACCAGTGCCCAGTAGGAACCGGTAAACCAGCCCACACCGGCGAGCCCTGTCGCCGCGACCGTGGACGCGACGATGAGGTGCCAGCGCCGCTCGTTGCGGTGATCCGAAGAGTGGCCCCAGAGCACGAGGCCAATCACGCCGATCACATACGGGATCGCGGTCAACAGGCCGGTCACGAAGTTCGAATGTCCCAAGCCCTTGACGATCTGCGGCAGGAAAAAGGTGATGCCGTAGCTGGCGATGACACTCGTGAAATAGATCATCGAAAGCATCAGTACGCGCTTGTCGGTGAGCGCCCGCAGGAGCGTCATACGCCCGGTGCTTTCGACCCGGGCTCGTTCGGCCTGCAACTCGGATTCGAGCCACTCGCGCTGGTCCGCGCTGAGCCACGCGGCGACGGCCGGCCGGTCAGTGAGCAGTTTCAGCACGACGAAGGCGAGCAGGACGGCGGGAATGGCTTCGAGGATGAAAACCCACTGCCAGCCATGCAGGCTCCAGACGCCATCCATCTCCAGGATCGCGCCCGAAATGACCGACGCAGCCGCATTGGCGACGGGGACTGCGATAAACAGCGTCGAGATTACGCGCGCACGATACGCGGCCGGATACCAGGTGCTGAGATAGAAGATGATGCCGGGGAAGAACCCGGCCTCGGCCACGCCGAGCAGAAAGCGCAATGTGAGGAAGCTGGTCGGCCCGGTGACGGCGGCCATCAGCCCGGAAATGATGCCCCAGGTGATCATGATGCGGGCGATCCAGCGACGGGCGCCGACCCGCTCCAGAACCATGTTGCTCGGCACTTCGAACAGCGCATAGCCGATAAAGAATATGCCGGCGCCCCAGCCGTACATGTAGGCGCTGATCCCCAAGTCCTTGTTCATGGTCAGCGCGGCAAAGGAGACATTGGTGCGATCGATGTACGCGACCAGATAGCTCACCACGATCAAGGGAAGCAGCCGCCACGAAATCTTGAGGATCGTGCTGCGCTGGAATTCGGGCGTGAATCGCGGATCCATTGGCCTCCCTGCTCGAGCTGTTTTTCCCGGCGACTTGCGCCGGTCTCGATCGTTTGTGTACCGCGTGACCGCTGCCGGCGCGGAGAATAAACTTGTGGTGCGGCGCCGGGGCTGGGCGCGCGACAGATCAGGTGGATATTACCGGATCATTGAAAGGGCACGGGCACCAACCGCGGCCATCCGCGCTGGCTTGCAGCCAATGCCGATGTAATTCCCCTGGTTGCCGGAAAAGCGCAGGGTCTCGAAAGGGTGCCGATTTCAGGCATTGACACCGCGGATGTCTGCACTATGCATGCAGACATGCCCCGTATCGCTTTTCCTCTGCGCCTATGCGTTGGGTGTAGGTAGTAGAGCTGTAACGTCCCATGAGAATGGGTGAGGCTAACCAGGCTGAGGTCCGTCGTAGCCCTCGATGATAATCAAGTCGGCGACCGAGGCATTGATCCGGTGTTTCATTGCCTTGGCATACTCCGCTGAGTTGTAGCAGGCCAGCGCGGTTGCGTAGTCGTCGAACTCGATGACCACGTTGCGCGATCGCGACTTTCCCTCCCTGCATTCGAACCGGCCGCCGCGCACCAGAAAGCGTGCGCCGTACTTGGCGAAAGCCTTCCCGTTCGCCGACACATAACCCTTGTAGCCCTCAGGATCGTTCACGTCGACATGCGCTATCCAATAGCCCTTCGCCATTTCGTGCCCCTCCGTTGAATGCGGTTTCCGATTCCGTACTATTTTTTGCGGCCGTAGTTGAGCAATCCCTGCGGACCCTTCGGCGGACGGGCGCGGATCGCCGCTTCGTTCGGCTCGACTCCCCAGCCGGGCCGCGCGGGCATGACCAGACAGCCATCCACGAACTCGGGCACGTGGCTGAACAGCTCGTGGTCCCAGGCGATCCGGTCGACGTCGACCTCCATGATGCGCAGGCTCGGCACTGCCGCAGCAAAGTGCGCGTTCATCATCGTGCACAGATGTCCGTAGAAGTTATGCGGGGCGACGTTGACCTCGTGCGCTTCGGCGGCGGCCGCGATTTTCATCGACTGCCACACCCCGTTCCACGGCGTGTCCACGATGGCGACGTCCATCGCCTGCTCGCGGAAGTAAGGCATGAACTCGCGCAGGCCCAGCAGCGTCTCACACGAGCTGATGGGATGTGGGCTGTGCCGGCGGATGTAACCCAGGGCTTCCGGGACGAAGCTGTCGATCTCCACCCAGAAAATGTCGAGGTGGGCGATGGCGCGCAGGATCCTGAGATAGCCCTCGGTCTTGGCGTTGAAGTTGAGGTCGACCAGGATATCCACATCCCGGCCGGCGCCGTCGCGCAACGCTTCGAGATGCATGACCAGGTTGCGCAGCACGTCGCGTTCGACATTGAGGCCGGGCTCGAATGGCACGCCGAAACCCGGCCGCCATCCCTGCGCGTTCCTCCCGTCCTTGTCATACGTGAATATGTTGGTCTTCAGCGCGGTAAAACCTTTCTCGCGCACTTCGCGGCCGATCGCTTTCACGCCGTCGAGGTCGGTGATCGGCGGCTTGTAGTAGGTCGGGTGATTGATCCGCCACGTCGCGCAATGCGACCAGTACACGCGGATGCGGTCGCGTATCCTGCCACCGAGGAGTTCGCAGACCGGCACGCCGAGCCCCTTCGCCTTGGCTTCGAGCAGCGCGTTCTCTATCGCACCCATGGCAAGCGCGACGATGCCGCCGGAAGCAGGGCGGGTGGCGCTATAGAGGTCGGCGTAGATGCGCTCGTGCGCGCCGACTTCCTGGCCGATGACGCGGGCGGATAGCCGCTCGATGACGGTGCCCACGCCCGGTGCGCCGAAGCCTTCGTCGAACTCGCTCCAGCCGGTGATGCCGGTATCGGTGGTCAGTTTGACGAAATGGTAATTGCGCCAGCCTGCGTCGCAAGACAGCGTTTCGATGCTTTTTACTTTCATGGATTCCCTCCCCCTCTCCCCGGCCCTCTCCCGCCAGGGGAGAGGGGGCTTTGAATCTCCACTGAGCGCAGCCCCAAATAGTTGTTTCGAATCGCTTGCAGTTTCGTTTCCCATTAGATGTCAGGAATTGAACAAAGGAAAGAGGAAGCGCTTTGCGATAATCTTCCGATCCTGAACGAAACAAGAACTCGCTCCATCCGGCTGAATTCAAAGTTTCAGCGATCAACGCTGATTCGAGAACTCCCTCTCCCCTGGCGGGAGAGGGCCGGGGAGAGGGGGACGGGGGTCGGCTGCGCGCAGCGGTGAAGTCGCGCACAATGCTGTTTTTCCATCCGGAGCACCGACATGTCCCTCTCCATGTTCCACGCGTCCATCCCTGTCTTCACCCGTCAGTTGGCCAGCCTGTCCGCAATCCTCAAAAAGGCGGAAGCGCACGCCGAGGCGCGGAAGATCGATCCCTCGGTCTTCATCAATGCCCGGCTGGCGCCCGACATGTTCTCGCTTTCGAGACAGGTGCAGTCTGCGACCGACTCCGCCAAAGGCTGTGGCGCAAGGCTCGCGGGCGCCGAGGTGCCGCGCTACGAGGATACGGAATCCACTTTCCTCGAGTTGCAGGCGCGCATCGCCAAGACCGTGGCCTTCCTGCAGAGCCTGGGCCCGGAACTGATCGACGGCAGCGAGGAGCGCGCCATCGTCCTCAAGCTGCGCGGCAAGGAAACGAGATTTACCGGCCAGAACTATCTTCTGAACTTCGCTCTGCCCAATTTCTTCTTTCATGCAGTCACGGCCTACGACATCCTCCGCCACAACGGCGTGGAGATCGGCAAGCAGGACTTCCTCGGCAGCTTCTGATCAACGCCCGGCAGACCAGGACACCAGGCATGATCCCCTTTTCGATCCTCGACCTTTCCCCGGTCCCCAAGGGGGCCACCGCAGCGGTCGCCCTGCGCAACACGCTGGCGCTCGCGCAGCATGCCGAAAAGCTGGGGTACAAGCGCTACTGGCTGGCCGAGCATCACAACATGCCAGGAATTGCCAGCGCCGCAACCGCGATCGTCATAGGCTACGTGGCCGGCGGCACCAGGACCATCCGCGTGGGTTCCGGCGGCATCATGCTGCCGAATCACTCGCCGCTGGTGGTCGCCGAGCAGTTTGGCACGCTTGCCTCGTTGTATCCCGGCCGTATCGATCTGGGCCTCGGCCGTGCGCCCGGCACCGACATGATGACGATGCGCGCCCTGCGCCGCACGATTGAAGACAGCGCCGAGCAGTTTCCGCAGGACGTGCAGGAACTGCAGAATTATTTCGCCGCTCCGCAACCGGGACAGCACATTCGCGCAGTGCCCGGCGCCGGCCTGGAGGTGCCGATCTGGTTGCTGGGTTCGAGCCTGTTCAGCGCGCAACTTGCGGCCATGCTCGGCTTGCCGTTCGCTTTCGCCTCGCATTTCGCGCCCGACCTGATGAGACAGGCGCTCGAAATCTACCGCAGCCACTTCGAGCCGTCCAAACAGTTGGACCGTCCTTACGCCATGCTCGGCGCGAACGTGCTCGCAGCCGCTACCGACGCGGAAGCGCGCCGACAGTTTACCTCGCAACAGCAATCCTTCATCAACCTCAGGCGCGGGTCACCGGGGCAGGTGCCGCCGCCGATCGACGACATCCATTCTTACTGGTCTCCCGCGGAAAAGGTGATGGTCGAACGTTCGCTCGCCGTGTCGTTCGTGGGCTCGCCGGAGACGGTCCAGCGCGGTCTCGCTGCCTTCATCGAATCCACACAGCCGGACGAACTGATGATCACCGCGCACATCCACGATCAGTCGGCGCGCCTGCGTTCGATTGAGCTCGTTTCCAAGGTGCGCGAAAATCTGGCTTCAGCGGGGCGCGGACATGAAAATGCACCGCGCGAAGTGACGGCGAATACCAAACGATGAAACTGTCCGAACTCCTCGGCACGGAGCTGCCGATCATCCAGGCGCCGATGGCAGGCGCGCAGGGCCACGCGCTGGCGGTGGCTGTCTCCAATGCCGGCGCTCTCGGCTCGATCGGCTGCGCCACGCTCAGCATCGACGCGATGCGCAGCGAACTCGCGGCGATCAAGGCCGGGACCGGCAAACCTTTCAACGTGAACTTCTTCTGCCATGTGCCGCCCGTGCCCAGCGCGGAGCGCGAATCGGCCTGGCGCGCGGCGCTGTTGCCCTACTACAGGAGATACGGAATCGATCCGAAAAAAATTCCCGCCGGACCGGGGCGCGCACCCTTCAGCGCCGAGGCCGCCGACGTGCTCGATGAAATCAGGCCCGCGGTGGTCAGCTTTCACTTCGGATTGCCGCCAAAAGAACTGCTGGCGCGGGCCAAACGCCTAGGCGCGAAAATACTGTCCTCGGCGACCACAGTCGAAGAGGCGCTCTGGCTCGAAGCGCACGGGGTGGACGCCATCGTTGCACAAGGCGTGGAGGCGGGCGGACATCGTGGCATGTTCCTGTCGGATGATCTGACCACGCAGGTCGGCACGTTTGCGCTGTTGCCGCAGGTTGTGCACGCGGTGAAGATTCCGGTGATCGCCGCCGGCGGCATCGCCGATGCGCAAGGCATCGCGGCTGCCATGGCGCTGGGCGCAGCCGGCGTGCAGGTCGGAACGGCCTATCTGTTTTGTCCGGAAGCCACCATCAGCGCACTGCATCGCGCGGCGCTGAAGAGCAAAGCCGCGCGCCACACGGCACTGACGAACCTGTTCACGGGCCGGCCTGCGCGCGGAATCATGAACCACATCATGAAAGAGCTCGGCCCGATGAACAGCGCGGCACCGCCGTTTCCCCTGGCGACCTCGGCGATTGCGCCCCTGCGCGCCAAAGCCGAAGCCGAAGGCTCCGGTGATTTCTCGCCGCTCTGGTCCGGCCAGAATGCCGGCAGCTGCAAGGAGGTACCGGCCGCGCAACTCACGCGGGAGCTGGCCGCAGGTCTTTAGCCTTCGAACCTGCGCTCTGCTCAGGACCTCAGCGCGGGCTTGCGTCCGAACCAGGGGCGCGCCGCTTCGAGTTGTGCACCGAGGCGAAACAACGTTGTCTCGTCGCCGTAAGGTGCGACGAGCTGGACCGCGAGCGGCAGCCCGCCCGAGCTCTGGCCAAGCGGCAGCATCAATCCGGGCTGACCGGTGAGGTTGAACCAGACGGTGAACGGAGAGAACGCGAACACCCGCCGCCAGTATTCGTCCACATCCTCCATCATCATGTCGAGCCAGCCGAGCTTCACCGCGGGCGAAGCAAGCCCCGGCGTCAGCAGCACGTCCCATTCCGAGTGAAAGGCCGCCATCTGCCGTCCGAGACGATGCGCCGTTTGCGTGGCGCGCACGTAGTCGGGGGCGCTGATCCTTTCACCCATCTTCGCGGTCAGCCAGGTGATGCGCTCCACTTCAACTTCGCGTGCCGGTCGTCCGGCGGTCGGATGGCTGGCGAGATTCACCACGGTGTTCGCCGAAGCCAGCGTGAGAAAGGTCGGTACGACCGCCGCACCATCGATCTCCGGATCGCGTTCCTCGACGTGGTGGCCGAGATCAGCGCACAGCTCCACAGTCTCGGCGAGCAGGCGCAGGCACTCCGGTTCGATCCTGGCACCGTTGGGCGCCCTTGTTGTCCATGCGACGCGCAGCTCGCCGGGGTTCGCACCGACTTCCTTGAGATAGGGTCCCACGGGCGCGGGCGCCACATAGGGATCACCGGGACCGGGGCCGCGCGTCGCGTCCAGCAGCGCAGCGGAATCCCGCACGGTAAGGCTGACCGCATGTTCGGTCGAAACACCGCCCAGTCCTTCGCCGGCGAATGGAGCGAAGGTGTTGCGGCTGCGCGTCGGTTTGAGGCCGACCAGTCCGCAGCATGCCGCAGGCGCTCGGATCGAGCCGAACCCGTCGGAGGCGTGGGCGAGCGGCAGCATGCGCGCCGCGACGGCCGCAGCGGCGCCGCCGCTCGAACCTCCCGAGATATGCGCGATGTTCCAGGGATTGCGCGTCGGACCGTGAAGTTGCGGCTCGCAAGTCAGCGAGAGGCCGAGTTCGCAGGTGTTGGTCCGTCCGAAGATGACGAGCCCCGCGCGCCTCAGGCGCTTCACGTGCTCGCTGTCGGCGGAGGCGGGCGGCGTGTCGGCGAAGAACTTCGAGCCGCGCGTCATGCGGACACCCGCAACCGGTGAGGTGAGGTCCTTCATCAAAAAAGGCACGCCGCGGAACGGCCCGTCGGGAAGTCCCTCGGCGATCACCTTTCTGCCGTAGTCGTAAAGCTTCATGACCACGGCGTTGACCGCCGGATTGCGCACTTCTACGCGTTCGATCGCCGCTTCGAGCAGTTCGACCGGCGTGACTTCCTTGCGCCGCACCAGGTCGGCCAGTCCCAGGGCGTCGTATTGTTCGTATTCTGCAAACGCACTCATCCCCTCTCCCCGGTGCGCGGACACGTTACTGATGAAATCAGCCGCTGGCGGGGCGGCTGTGACACGTTAGCCGTAGGCCCGCTTGCGGGAGCGGCCGCATAACGCCCCGATCAATACTGTGCAACACAGCCTTGTGCGCCCCTACCCGCAAACTGGGCTACGCCTAACGAGTCCGGGGCGCGCACCTAAGCATCGCTTCCCGCCCCAACCCCAAACCCAAACCCCATTCGCCCAGTCAGCGATGCCCTCTCCCGCAAGGGGAGAGGGAGAAAAGTCAAAAGCCCAAGAAGTGCAACAGCGTAGCAGAAGGCGAAAGCATCAATTCGCCGCATCCCCGTGGCGGGACTGAAGACAGAGCGGCGAAAGTCCGGACCGATCGCGGCTCCGTATCTCTTTCCGTGACGCGGCAATTCCAGTTAGCGATAGCATGCGAATGAGGGCCGTTCAGAGCTATCCGCGGTTCAGTGTGCGATTTGCAGAAACCGGGTGAGCAGGCTGCTCACTTGCTCCGGCTGTTCCTGCTGCACCCAGTGGCCGGCACCGTCGAGCAGATGGCAGCCGCGCATTTGCGTGCACGCACTGGTCTGCATTTTCTCCAGCGCGCCGGGCACCTGGTAGCTGCCCCAGTCACTCTTGCCGGCAATGAACATCGACGGCACGTCGATCGTGCGGCCGGAGAAGACCTGGAGTTCGGCCAGGTATCTGCTGTCGGTCGTGCACCGATACCATTGCAGGCCGCCCTGGAATCCGTTCCTGTCATATTCGGCGGCATACACGGCCAGCTCGTCGTCTGGGAGCCATTTGTTCGCCGCGATCTCGGACGCAGACGGCATCTCCAGCGCCACGGTCTCGGCCATCCCCTTTTCCAGATCCATGATGTAGTAGGTCGGCATTTTCTCCAGTTCGCCGGCACTCCATGACTCGAGCGGAAAGGGCTTGTTGTTCTTCCAGTCCGCACTCTTGTGGTGGTAGTAGGCGCGGAGGAAGTCATGGACGCCCTGCGGACATTTCCACATGTTGTTGTTGGCTTCGCGGGTGGAGTAGTACCACTGGTAATGCTTGCGCGGGCGGGGCAGCGCCGTCAATTCCTCGTGAATACTGGCGGCGGACGGCTTCGCAGCATTGCCATCGTTATCCGTGTTGAACGGCAAAGCCGGTGGGCCCGCGAACGGCGCGCTCATCAGCACCACCGAGCGGAACACGTCCGGCCGTATCAGTGAACACAAGGCCGCGACCGGGGAGCCGAAGTCGTGCCCGATCACCGCTTTCACGCTGCGGTAGCCGAGTGCGGAGACCAGGCCCAGCGCATCTTTGACGAGGTTGAGCATGCGGAAGGAACCGACGTCGCCGTCGTAATCGCCGTCCCAGCCGGAAGTGCGCCCATAACCGCGCTGGTCCGGGGCGACCACATGAAAGCCCGCTTGAGCCAGCGGCAGCATCACCTTCCGCCAGCTATACGCAAGCTCCGGAAAGCCGTGCAGCAGCAGCGCGCAGGGCCGGTTCCTGACTTCGAAGCCCGACTCCAGCACGTGCATCGTGAGGCCATTGATGTTGTTTACGAAGCGGGAGCGTATGCCCACAGGGAGCATGATCTGTTCAAGTGGAGCCATCTTGTCTTTCATTTGCGGTGACTCTTAAAGTCAGGAGCGTAGACGTTCTCGGGTCGTCAGGAAGAAAGGACCTCGTCGAACAGGCGTGGCCCGCGGAAGCATCGCCCCGATGCGAGAATGTTTGGGGATATTACCGGATCACTGAAGCAGAACGGGCGCCGATCGGTGCCTGTTCCTTTTCGACGCGCGGGTGGTGGCTGCGGGCTGTGCCGCTGTAAACTGCACGATCAACCTTTAGAGAACCGGAACATCCATGCCGCCCGAGAACACCGAACCCGGCGATGCCTCCGAGACGAACTGGCAGCCGAGTCAGCGTTATCCGGACTCCGCGATCCAGATCATCGACCAGAGCTTCGCCAGGTACCGCCTCAATCTCGCGGCGGTCGAGCGGATCGCTCACGGCTTCCGCTGGAGCGAGGGACCGGTGTGGTTCGGCGACGGGCGTTATCTGCTGTGGAGCGACATCCCGAACAACAGGATCATGAAATGGGAGGAAGAAACCGGCGCCGTGAGCATTTTTCGCCGGCCATCCAACTTCGCCAACGGCAACACGCGCGACCGGCAGGGGCGGCTAGTCACCTGCGAGCATGGCGGGCGGCGCGTCACGCGCACTGAGTACGACGGCACGATCTCGGTGATTGCTGGCGCATTCGAGGGCAAGCCGCTCAACTCGCCCAACGACGTGGTCGTCAAGTCCGACGGCTCGATCTGGTTCACCGATCCGCCTTTCGGGCTGCTCGGCTACTACGAGGGCTACCTCGCCAAACAGGAATTGCCGATGAACGTGTACCGGGTCGACGGCCAGAGCGGCGAAATGACCGTTGTCGAAGGCGAAGTTGCCCGCCCCAACGGACTGTGCTTTTCTCCGGACGAATCGACGCTGTATCTGGTCGAGGCGGGCACTACGCCGCGCAATGTTTACGCCTATGAGGTGGTGGGCGGCCGGAAGCTGTCCAACAAGCGCAAGTTCATCGACGTGGGACCCGGCACGCCCGATGGGATGCGCTGCGACGTGGACGGCAATCTCTGGATGGGCTGGGGGATGGGAGACGCGGCGCTGGACGGCGTGAACATCTACAACCCGGATGGCAAACTGATCGGCCGCATCAACCTGCCCGAGCGCTGCGCCAACCTCTGC
>DASYUW010000231.1:0-16010 GCA_036000845.1 Burkholderiales bacterium | reverse complement strand
CGCGCGCCGCAACTGGTACACCGCGACCCAGGTTTCCCCCAGCTTGAGATACTCGCTGCCCAGGCTGAAGCGCAGCAGTGCCGAGTCCTTTCCCTGCGACAACAGCGCCTCGAGATTGTGGAGGACCGACGCGGGATCCATGCGAAACCTGTCGAAGTTGCTAAAGCTCGATGCGGGTGCCGAGCTCAACCACGCGATTGGCGGGAATCCTGAAGAATGTCGTGGCGCTTGCGGCGTTGCGCGACATGAGGGCAAAAAGCTTCTCGCGCCACAACGCCATGCCGGGGCCGACTTTCGGGATCAGCGTCTGCCGGCTCACGAAGAACGAAGTCTCCATCATCTCGAACTTCAACCCCTTGACGCCAGCCAGTTCCAGCGCACGCGGTACGTCGGGTTCATCCTTGAAACCATAGTGTGCGATAACCCGGTAGAAATCTCCGCCGAGCGGCACGACCTCGATGCGTTCCTCGTCGGGGACGTGAGGGATGTCCCGTGTGTGCACGGTAAGCAGCACGATGCGATCGTGCAGCACCTTGTTGTGGTTGAGGTTGTGCAGCAGCGCATGCGGCACGCCTTCGGCCGCGGCAGTCAGGAACACCGAGGTGCCGGGCACACGGGTCGGCGGATGCGCGGTCACGCTCTGGATGAAGGGTTCGATCGGGATCGCCCCCGGGGCCAGCCGCTCCATCAACAGCTCGCGACCGCGCTTCCAGGTGGACAGCAGTGCGAACAGGATGATGCCCACCACCACCGGGAACCAGCCGCCGTGCACCAGCTTGATCGCGTTGGCGCTCAGGAATGACAGGTCGATCACGAGATACAGCAACAACATCGGCAACGCGGTCCACAGGGGCCAGTTCCACAGCCTGCGCACCAGTACGTATGCGAGCACGGTATCGATCGCCATGGTGCCGGTGACCGCGATGCCGTAGGCGCCGGCGAGATTGCTGGAGGAACCGAAACCCAGCACCAGCCCGATCACGCAGGCGCACAGCACCCAGTTGATCCAGGGCATGTACACCTGTCCGATTTCACTTTCGGAGGTGTGGGTGATGTCCAGGCGAGGGCAATAGCCGAGCTGGATCGCTTGCCGCGTCAGCGAGTAGGTGCCGGAAATCACCGCCTGCGAAGCGATCACCGTGGCAAGCGTGGCAAAGCCGACCATCGGGTACAGCGCCCACGACGGCGCCATGCGGTAAAACGGGTGCTGAATAGCCGAGGCATCGTGAAGCAACAGCGCGCCCTGGCCGAAGTAATTCAACAGCAATGCCGGCAGGACGAAGTAGAGCCACGCGATCTGCATCGGCTTCCTGCCGAAGTGGCCCATGTCGGTGTACAGCGCCTCCACGCCGGTGATTGCCAGCACGATGCCGCCGAGCGCGAGAAAACCGTGGGAGGTGTTCTGCACGAAGAACTGCACCGCGTAGCCCGGGTGAACCGCCGCGAGCACGCTCGGCTGGTCGGCGATGTTGATGATGCCGAGCAGCGCGAGAATCAAGAACCACACGATCATGACCGGACCGAACAACGCGCCGACGCTGGCCGTGCCGCCACGCTGCAGCAGGAACAGGATCAAAAGCACCACGATGGTGATCGGCACGACATAGGGGGTGAATGCCGGAGTTGCGACATTCAGCCCTTCCACCGCGGACAGCACCGATATAGCCGGCGTGATCATTCCGTCGCCGTAGAACAAGGCGGCGCCGAACAGCCCCAGGGACATCAGGATCCAGCGGGCGCGCGCATGCGTCCCGGTCGTGCGCAGCAGCAATGCCAGCAGCGCCATGATGCCGCCTTCGCCGTGATTGTCGGCGCGCATCATGAATACCACATACTTTGTGGTGACGACGATGATCAGCGCCCAGAACACCAGCGACAGCGCGCCGAGTACGGTGTCGTGGTTCAGCGGGATCCCGTACTTGCCGCCGAAAACCTCCTTCATGGTGTACAAGGGGCTGGTGCCGATGTCGCCGAACACCACGCCGATCGCAGCGACGGCGAGCGCAGCCACGCCCGGTCTTGCATTCCTGTCGGAAGGGGAGGTCATGTGGATTCCGGATTGCCGGTCAACGGGCGGCGCCTGCATACTCGCAGCGCGGGATCGCCGTAATTCCCGGCACTCCGGCCCGAATCAGGAGCAGCGATCGAACTTGGACGATTTTTCTTCAACCTGCTCGCGATAGGTTCGGCGTAGCCGTACGGCGGGACGTTGAATCCCATGCACTCGTTTCATCCGCGGGCCGCAATGCAAAGGCCCCATCGGTTATGATCGCCACTCTACATTCAGGGCCATTTGCGATCGAGTGCCGGCCCCGATATTTCGGCGCGACATTCTATACCCCGGAGCGGGCCGTGACCAAACAGGCAATCAGCACCAAGGACGCCCCCCAGGCGATCGGAACCTATTCCCAGGCCGTGCAAGCGGGCGGCACGATTTATCTGTCCGGGCAGATCGGCCTCGATCCGGCGACCATGCTGGTGGTCGAGGGAATTGACGCGCAGATCCATCGCGTGTTCGGGAATCTGCGGGCGGTGGCCGCTGCATCCGGCGCGAGCCTCGACGACGTGGTGAAAGTTACCGTATTCCTTACCGACCTAGCCAACTTCGCGCGCCTGAACGAGATCATGGCACAGTACTTCAGGCAGCCGTTTCCGGCACGCTCCGCGGTCGGTGTTTCCCAGTTGCCGCGCGGCGCGCTGGTGGAGATCGAGGCGATACTGGTGAAGCCGTAAGGCGAGAGGCGAAACGACGTCAGAACGCCTTCTAAGGAAGCTCGTCTCAACAGAGGCACGTGTCGTGAAACGGGTAATGCCGACGAAAGACAAGCAGTCCGCTCGTCAAAGGACGGTGGGTTCACACCCGCCAGATAGAACTGTGCTTTCTGAGGCAGCCGGTTCTTCCGCCTCACGCCTCACGCCTCGCGCCTCACCGGCCGGCCCTCACCCCTCTCTTTCATTCGCCACCCCTGCGGTGCGCGACAGGCTGGTGCGGCTCGGCATCTTCCAGCTCTCCGATATGGTGTTGCACCTGCCTTTGCGCTACGAGGACGAGACCCGCATCGTTTCGATCCATGACGCCTTATCTGGGGACACGGCGCAGATCGAGGGCACGGTGGTGAAGACCGAGGTCAAATTCCGTCCGGGCCGGCAACTCGTTTCCGAGGTCGATGACGGCAGCGGCAGGCTGATGATGCGGTTCTTCAATTTCTATCCGAGCCAGCAGAAGGCGCTCGCTCCCGGTGCACGCGTGCGCGTGATGGGAGAAATCCGCCAGGGATTCTTCGGTGCCGAGATGGTGCATCCGCGTTTCCGCGTGCTGCGCGGGGAACTGCCGTTGCCGCAGGCGCTGACTCCCGTCTATCCGACCACGGCGGGCCTGGGCCAGGACATGCTGCGCAAACTTGCCGGGCGCGCGCTCGAGCGTGCCGACCTCGGGGACACGCTGCCGGAACCGGTGCGGAGAAAGCTCAAGCTCCCGCCGTTTGCGGAGGCGGTCCATGTGCTGCACAACCCGACGCCCGACGTCGATGCGCAGGCGCTGGTCGAGCACGTCCATCCGGCCTGGCGCAGGGTGAAGTTCGACGAATTGCTCGCGCAGCAGTTGTCGATGCGATTGCATCGCGATCGCCGAAACCGCGTGCGCGCCCATCCCCTGCTGCAGCATTCGGGCTTGTCGAAGCGCCTGCTGGCGTCGTTGCCGTTCCGGCTCACCCGCGCACAGGCACGCACGCTCAACGAGATCCGCAGCGATCTCGCGCGCCCGCATCCGATGCAGCGTTTGCTGCAGGGTGATGTCGGCAGCGGCAAGACCATCGTGGCGGCGCTTGCGGCGTTGCAGGCAATCGAAAGCGGTTATCAGGCAGTGGTTATGGCACCCACCGAGATCCTCGCCGAGCAGCACTATCGGAAATTCTCCTTGTGGCTGGAGCCGCTGGGTATCGAAACGGCGTGGCTGACGGGCAGCCTTAATAGAAAGAAGGAACGCGACAAGGTGCTTGCGGCGATCGAATCGGGAAAGGCTCAGCTCGCGGTTGGAACCCATGCATTGTTCCAGGAAGAGGTCGTATTCGGAAAACTGGGGCTCGCCATCGTCGACGAGCAGCACCGCTTCGGCGTGCACCAGCGTCTGGCGCTGCGCATGAAGGGAAGCCGCGCCGATCAGGCGTTGCAGCCGCACCAGTTGATGATGAGTGCCACGCCGATCCCGCGCACGCTGGCGATGAGTTTCTATGCCGACCTCGATGTTTCGGTGATCGACGAGATGCCGCCGGGCCGAACGCCGGTGATGACCAAGCTATTGTCCGAAACGCGCCGGGACGAGGTGCTCCGGCGGGTGCGCGACGCCTGCCTGGAGGGCAGGCAGGCCTACTGGGTATGTCCGCTGATCGAGGAGTCCGACACCGGAGCGAGGAGCAGGGACCCGCTTGCGGGAGGGGACCCCGGAGGTGGCAAGGCCGCGCGTCCCGCCGCGATGGAGTTGCCTTTGAAGATTCGCGCGCGGCACGAAGCGCTGCAGTTGCAGACGGCAATCGAGACCTATGACGGCATGCGGCAGACTTTCCCGGAAATGAAAGTCGGATTGGTGCACGGGCGGCTGCCGAACCAGGAGAAAGCAGCGGTGATGGCGGCGTTCCTGGCCAACCAGATCCAGTTGCTGGTCGCCACCACTGTGATCGAGGTCGGCGTGGACGTGCCCAATGCGTCGCTGATGGTGATCGAGCATGCCGAGCGCATGGGCTTGTCGCAGCTCCATCAGTTGCGCGGTCGGGTGGGCCGCGGTGCCGAGTCCAGCGTCTGCATCTTGCTGTACCAGAACCCGCTCTCGGACAATGCGCGCGAGCGGCTGCGCATCATCTACGAGAATGCCGACGGCTTCGAGATCGCGCGCCACGATCTGCGCCTGCGCGGCCCCGGCGAGTTGCTGGGCGCGCGCCAGAGCGGCGCACCGATGCTGCGCTTCGCCGACCTGGGAAAGGACCTCGATCTCCTGGAAGCGGCGCGCAATGTCGCGCCGCAATTGCTGCGTGATCACGCCGGGAACGCCGGGCGCCATCTCGAGCGCTGGCTGGGCGGCAGGCAGGAGTTGCTGAAAGTCTGACAACGTTCGTCCTGCTTGGGCGCGCGCTGACGCGGGTGCTATCATCCCGGGCATCTTGAAGGCCCGCTCCCCGACCGCATAAACATCAATAATGGACTTCGTTTCTTGGCGGCCGATTGAGGCCGTGGTCACGCTGGCGGTGATCTGGATCGGGCTGGGTGTGATTGGGCTGGCATTGATGCGCACGCCCCGGCTCATAACCGGCGCCGCGTTTCCGCTCGGGGCGCTGGTGTCGCTTGCGCTTGCAGCGACAGGACTGTGGGCTATCGGCGCGCCACCCAGCGCGGCGATTCTGCCGGCGGGCCTTCCCGATCTGCCGTTCCACGTTCGCATCGATGCGCTGTCCGGGTTTTTCCTGCTGCTGTTAGGCGGAGTCTCGTTCGGCATTTCGCTGTTTTCCTCCGGTTATTTCCGCGGAAACGGCGGCCAGGGGGTCGGGCTGCTGTGCTTGCAGTACCACGTCTTTCTCGCCAGCATGGCCTTCGTGCTGATCGCCGACGATGCCTATCTGTTCATGATCACCTGGGAGTCGATGGCGCTCTCATCGTATTTCCTCGTCACCACCGAACACCATGAGGAGCAGAACCGCAAAGCCGGCTTCATCTATCTGCTGGTGGCGCATATCGGCGCGCTTGGTATCCTGTTGTGCTTTGGCGTACTTCATGGCGGCCACGGAGACTACACGTTCGAGACGCTGCGCGCGGCGAATCTGAGCGGCTTCTGGGCCACGGTGGCATTCCTGCTCGCGTTTTTCGGCTTCGGCGCCAAGGCCGGCATGCTGCCGCTGCACGTATGGCTGCCGGAAGCGCATCCGGCGGCGCCATCGCCGGTGTCCGCCTTGATGAGCGGCGTGATGCTGAAGACCGCGATCTACGGCATGGTGCGCGTTATCTACGATCTCATCGGCGGCATCCGCTGGGAGTGGGGTCTCACGGTGCTGCTGTTCGGCGCCGCCACCTCGCTGTTCGGCGTGCTGTTCGCGCTGATGCAGCACGATTTGAAACGCCTGCTCGCCTACCACTCGGTCGAGAACATCGGCATCATCCTGATCGGCATCGGGCTGTCGATGGTATTTATCGGCAGCGGCCACCCGGTCGCCGGCGTGCTCGGGTTGATCGCGGGGCTTTATCACACGATCAATCACGCAGTGTTCAAAGGCCTGCTGTTTCTCGGCGCCGGCTCGATCCTCAAGTCGACCGGCTTGAGGAACCTGAATGAAATGGGCGGGCTGATGCGCTACCTGCCGCACACCGCGCTCTATTTCCTGGTCGGTGCGCTGGCGATCTCGGCGTTGCCGCCGTTGAATGGCTTCGTATCCGAGTGGCTCACGTTCCAGGCTTCGCTGCAGGCGCCGCTGCTTGAAAGCAGCGTGGTGAGGAGCCTGGTGCCGATCGTCGCCGCGGTGCTCGCGCTCTCCGGGGCGCTGACCGGCATGTGCTTTGTCAAGGTCTACGGCATCGCCTTCCTCGGCCAGCACCGTCACGAGTTCGCGGAGCAACCGCGCGAGGCGAGCGGCTGGGAGCGCGCGGGCATGCTGTGGCTCACCCTCGCCTGCTTCGCGCTCGGCCTGTTCCCGGTGTTCATGATCGGCGAACTCAACAAAGTGAGCCTAGCCCTGATCAAAACCGGCCTGAGCGAAGAGACGATGTCCACGGGCTGGCTGTGGCTGGTGCCGACCTCCAGCGCGCAGGCTAGCTACAGCCCGGTCGTCTTTCTGCTGGTGATCGCGGCGGTGTTCGGATTGACCTTCCTCGCGGTGCGCCACGTCTATCATGGGCGGCTGCGGCGTGCCGATCCATGGGATTGCGGCTTCCCGGAGCAGACTTCGCGCATGCAGGACAGCGCAGATGCGTTCGGCCAGCCGATTCGCCAGATCTTTGCGCCGATCTACCTGATCCACCGTGAAATCCCGCGGGCGGACGATCCGCAGCCGGTGTTCAAGCAGTCGGTGGAGGACCGGCACTGGCATTGGATGTATCTCCCGATCGCACGCCTAACCGAAATTCTCTCCGGTCGCGTCGGCAAGCTGCAGCAGGGGCGCATCTCGGTGTACCTGCTGTACAGCTTCCTGACGCTGATCGCGCTGTTGGTGTTCGCGCAATGAACGTCACCAGCGGAATCATTTTCCAGGTGCTGCAGTCGGTGCTGGTGGTGCTGATCGCGCCGCTCATGCTGGGCTGGGTCAACCAGTGCCGCGCCTGGCTACAGAACAAGAGCGGCGCGGGAATCTGGCAACCGTACAAGGTGCTGCACAAATTGTTCCACAAGGATGCGGTGCTCGCGCACAACGCATCGCCATTGTTCCGCGCCACGCCTTACATCCTGTTCAGTTGCATGTGGCTCGCGGTCGGCATCGTGCCAGTGCTGGCGACCTCGCTGCCGTTTGCGCCGGCCGCGGACGTGATCGCGCTGGTCGGGCTGTTCGCGCTGGCGCGCGTATTCATTTCGCTTGCCGGCATGGACGTTGGCACCTCGTTCGGCACGCTCGGCGCGCGCCGCGAGATGATGATCGGTTTCCTGGCCGAGCCGGCGATGCTGATGACGCTGTTCACCGCCTCGCTCATCAGCCACTCGACTTCACTGGCGACCATCGTGGAGACGCTGGCCCACCGCGAGTTCGTGATTTATCCGAGCATGGCGTTCGCGGCGGTCGCGTTCCTGATGGTGCTGCTGGCGGAAAACGCGCGCATCCCGATCGACAACCCGTCCACGCACCTCGAACTCACCATGATCCATGAGGCGATGATCCTCGAGTATTCGGCGCGCCATCTGGCGCTGATCGAGTGGGCGGCGAGCCTCAAGCTCACCGCTTACGTCGCAATCGGCATCGCCATATTCGTGCCCTGGGGCATCGCCGGGGCCGGCGACTGGATTGCGCTGCCCATCGCACTCGCCGCGCTGGTGTTGAAGCTGCTCGGCGCCGGTGCCGGGCTTGCATTGCTCGAGACGGTGTCGGCAAAAATGCGCATCTTCCGTGCGCCCGAATTTCTGGGCACCGCCTTCATGCTTGCCACGCTCGGCATGCTCATCCATTTCCTGCTGGAACGATGAGAAGCGGAAAGTCTTGGACAAACGCGGCACTCAACACTGGATACACATGGATCTAGCGTTCCACGCACAATTTATCAACCTGTTTGCGGCACTGTTGTTGCTGCTCGCATTCGCTATGCTCACGCAGCGGCGCATCCTGTCGCTGATCAACCTGTTTGCTGCGCAGGGCTTCGTGCTGGTGCTCTCCACGCTGGTGGTCGCCTACTCGACGCACCAGAGCCATCTGTATTACTCCGCAATGCTGACGCTGGTCCTCAAGGTGCTGCTGCTGCCGTGGATCATGCACCGCCTGATCCGCGCGTTGAATGTGCGCTGGGACGTCGAGACGCTGATCAACATGCCGGCAACGATGCTCATCGGCATTGTGCTGGTAATCTTCGCGTTTAATTTGGCGACGCCGATCACGCAGTTCGCCGGCACCATCACCAAAAGCACGCTCGGTATCGCCACCGCCTGCATTTTGCTTGCATTCCTGATGATGATCACTCGACGCAAGGCGGTCTCGCAGGTGATCGGCTTCCTGGCGATGGAAAACGGCCTGTTCTTCGCGGCGACTTCCGCGACTTATGGCATGCCGATGGTGGTGGAGCTGGGAATCGCGCTCGACGTGCTGGTCGGCACGCTGATCTTCGGCGTGTTCTTTTTCCACATCCGCGAGACCTTCGAAAGCCTCGACATCCATCATCTGGAGAAACTCAAGGAACGGTGATGGAGCTTCTGCTGGTATTGGGGGTACCGTTTGCCGGCGGCATCGTGCTCGGATTCTGGGGGCATCGCAGTTTCGCACCTGAGCTCAACTCCGGCATGAGCCTGTTCACCTTCGTGGCGGCGGCGGTGCTCACCGCACGCATCATCGCCGACGGGCCGATACTGGTGTGGAATGAGAATTTCTTTGTCGACTCCTTCAACGTGTTCCTGGTGGCGTTGACGGCGTTCGTCTCATTCACGACTTCGCTTTTCAGCCGCCCGTACATGCGCATCGAGTTGAACCACGGCAGGCTGTCGCCAAACCGGCTGCGGCTTTATCACAGCATGTACCAGATGTTCAGCTTCACCATGCTGCTCGCGCTGCTTACCAACAATGTCGGCATCCTGTGGGTGGCGATGGAGGCGGCCACGCTCACCACTGTGCTGCTGGTGAGCCTGTACCGCACGCCGGCGAGCTTGGAGGCGGCGTGGAAGTACTTTATCCTGTGCGGCGTGGGGCTTGCGCAGGCGTTGTTCGGCACCATGCTGCTGTATTTCGCCGCGGAGAAAGTGCTGGGGCCGGGCGGTACCGCGCTGTTATGGACGCATTTGAACGCGGTGAAAGGCGATCTCGAGCCTACCGTACTGGGGCTCGCGTTCGTGTTTCTGCTGGTCGGCTACGGCACCAAGGTGGGACTGGTTCCATTGCACAACTGGTTGCCGGATGCACACGCCGAAGGCCCGACGCCGATCTCGGCAGTGCTGTCGGGGCTGTTGCTCAACGTCGCGCTGTATGCGGTGGTGCGTTCCAAGGTGCTGGTCGAAGGCGCGCTCGGCACCCATTTCGCCGGCAACCTGATGATGGGCTTCGGCCTGTTGTCGGTGGTGGTGGCCGCGTTCCTGCTGTCGCGCCAGAAGGACGTCAAGCGCCTGTTCGCCTATTCCTCGGTCGAGCACATGGGCCTGATGACCTTTGCCTTCGGCATGGGTGGCGCGCTGGCTACTTTCGCCGGATTGCTGCACATGACGGTGCACTCTCTGACGAAGTCGGCGATTTTCTTTGCTGCCGGCCACGCCGCGCAGAAGTCCGGCACGCAGATCATCGCCGACATCCGGGGGCTGATCGACAGTAATCCGACGATCGGCTGGGGATTAATGCTCGGCAGCCTCGCCATTCTCGGCATCCCGCCGTTCGGCGTGTTCGCCAGCGAATTCATGATTCTCACGGTGGCAATGTACCAGCAGCCGTGGGCTACGCCGTTCCTGCTCGCTGCGCTCGGAGTGGCCTTCGCAGCGATTTTCGGCAAAGTCCAGCCAATGGTATTCGGCACCGCCACCGCGAAGCGCCTGCCACATCCGCCGGCGCTGATACCGGTGTTCGTGCACCTTGCGATCGTGTTGTTGCTCGGTTTGTACATTCCGCCGTATCTTGCCGACTGGTACCGCCAGGCCGCGCAATTGATAGGCTGAGATGGAGGGGTGGATACACCTGAATGGCCGGCGATGAAGCTTGAAGATTTCCAGATTGAGCTGAAGCAACTGCGTGGCGCGATGCCGGTGTGGCTCGGACTCGTTAACGCGCAGCAATGGCGCACGGCCTGCCAGCAGGTGCGCGATAAAGGCGGACGGCTGGCCGCGTTGTGGAGCGCCGACAACAGCGATCGTGAACAGGGATATGCCGTGCACGCAGCGCTGACGGTGCAGTCGGGATTGCTGGTGATTACGCTCCCGCTCGCAGGCGAGAGTTTTCCCGACATCTCCGATATCTTCCCGGCGGCGAACCGGATGCAGCGGGCGGCACACGATCTGTTCGGCGTGATCGCCGCGAACGCCGCCGATCAGCGCAAGTGGCTGCGCCACGCTGCCTGGCCCGAGGGCATGTTTCCGCTGCGCAAGTCGTTCGATGGCGGCGCGGTGTTTGCGAACGGCGACGACGGCTATCCATTCGTGCAGGTCGGCGGTGAGGGCGTGCACGAAATCCCGGTCGGACCGGTACATGCCGGCACGATCGAACCGGGGCATTTCCGCTTCTCCATCGTTGGCGAGGGCGTCCTGCGCTTGGAGGAGCGGCTCGGCTACAAGCACAAAGGGATCGAGAAGCGTTTCGAGCAGATGGACCTCAAGCAGGGCGCACGGCTTGCCGGACACATTTCCGGCGATTCAACGGCGGCCTACGCTTGGGCTTATGCGATGGCGGTCGAAAGCGCATGCAGCGTGACGCCGCCGCAGCGCGCACTGTGGTTGCGGGCGCTGCTGCTCGAGCGCGAGCGTATCGGCCAGCATCTGTGGGACCTGGGTTTCATGGGTAACGACGCTGGGCTTGCGTTCGGTCTGGCGCAGTTTTCCTGTCTCAGGGAGGATATGCTGCGCACCAATGCCGCGCTGTTTGGCCACCGCTACCTGATGGATATCATCGTGCCCGGAGGCGTGGCGCGTGACCTCGATGCTGAAGGCATTGCAGGAATCCGCGGCGAAATCGATACGCTCGGAAAGACCGTGGCACTGTTGAAGGGCATATACGACGAGCACGCGGGCTTGCAGGACCGTTTCATAGGCTGCGGCCGCGTCAAGCCCGAGCTCGCCGACCGGCTGGGGCTTACCGGGCTGGCGGGGCGTGCCAGCGGGATGGCCTGGGATTTGCGCGCGCAGTTCCCGCCGGCTCCGTACGACGGGTTCGAGGTGCGCATGGCGACGCACCGCAATGGCGACGTGGCGGCGCGCGCGACGGTGCGCTTCGAGGAAATTGCCGAGTCGTTGCGCCTGATTGGCTTGATCCTCGCCGGACTGCCCGGCGGCGACATCGCCGCGCGGGTTCCGGATGCACCCGAGGACGCATTCGGCATCGGCTGGGTCGAAGGCTGGCGCGGCGAGGTGTTGATCGCGCTCGAAACCGGCGCCAATAACCGCATCCGCCGCCTGCATCCACACGATCCGTCGTGGCAGAACTGGCCGGTGCTCGAGCGCGCGGTTCTCGGCAACATCGTTCCCGATTTCCCGCTGATCAACAAATCGTTCAATTTGACCTACAGCGGCCATGATCTTTAGGAACACCTGATTAGCCACAGAGAACACAGAGGAAAACGATAGGGTAACAATTTGATAGGGATGTAGCGCGTCAGGGAGAGTTGGCAGGTACCGCTGCTTACTTCCTACCCATTGCTCTTAACCCCTCATTTTGATTTTGCTCTCCTCTGTGTTCTCTGTGATCTCTCTGGCGCAAAGGGTTATCAGATGTATCGACTGCTGAAACAGATCGCGATCACCGGCATCAAGACCGAGGCGCGGCCGCAGCCCGACCAAGCGCTGCGCGCGCTCGCGCAACGGCTGGAGGAACGGGTGCTGGCGGCGTTCTGCGGCGCGCTCACCATCCGCCACGTGGATGCCGGTTCGTGCAACGGCTGCGAGCTCGAGATCAACTCGCTCAACAATCCGTACTACAACCTTGAGGGGCTGGGCATCAAGTTCGTCGCGAGTCCGCGCCATGCCGACATGCTGCTGGTGACCGGACCGGTGTCGCGGCACATGGAGGTGGCTCTCAAGCGCACTTACGACGCGACACCAGATCCGAAACTGGTTGTCGCCATCGGTGACTGTGGCTGCAGCGGCGGCATTTTCGGCGAGAGCTACGCCAGTTGTGGCCGCGTCGCCAACGTTATCCCGGTGGACGTTACCGTGCCGGGGTGTCCGCCTACACCGGCTGCGATCATGCAGGGCATTCTGACTGCGATATCGAAAACGAAGACTTCGACTTAATGCGGACCGCGTGGCGACTCTCCTCAAACGTCTCAATGCCTACGAGAAGCTGATCCGGCTCGACAAGCCGATCGGCATTCTGCTGTTGCTATGGCCCACGCTTTGGGCGTTATGGCTGTCCTCGCGCGGGCAACCACGCTGGGAAATCGTCTGGATCTTCGTCCTGGGAACGGTGTTGATGCGCTCTGCCGGCTGCGCGATCAACGACTATGCCGACCGAAACTTCGATGGGCACGTCGCCCGCACGCGGGAGCGCCCGCTGGCCGCCGGACTGATCAAGCCGTGGGAAGCGCTCGTGGTGGCCGCAGTTCTCGCGCTGGCAGCGTTCGCGCTGGTCCTGCAGCTCAACAAGCAGACCATCATGTTGTCGGTGGCCGCGGTGGTAATCGCATCGACCTATCCGTTCACCAAGCGCTTCTTCGTCCTGCCGCAGGCATATCTGGGCATCGCCTTCGGTTTCGGCATCCCGATGGCGTTCGCAGCGCAAACCGGCCGCGTGCCGGCGGTTGGCTGGTTGCTGCTGCTCGCCAACGTGTTCTGGGCGGTCGCCTACGATACCGAGTACGCGATGGTGGATCGTGAGGATGATCGCAAGATCGGCATCAAGACATCCGCAATCACTTTCGGCCGCCACGACGTGACCGTGGTGATGATTTGCCACGCGATGTTTCTGCTGATCCTGGCGTGGATCGGCTGGCGCTATGCGCTGGGGATCTACTTTTTCGGCGGGCTGCTGGTGGCGGCAGGATTGGCGGCGACGCATTTCCAGATGATCAGGGATCGCGATCCGGAGTGGTGTTTCCGCGCGTTCCGGCACAACAACTGGATCGGCGTGATGGTTTTTGCCGGCTTGGTGGCGAGTTTCCGGTTCCCGAAGCTGTTCTGAGGGTTGTTGTGTGCCGGTGCTGTGCCTATAGTGACAAAAACATGTCGAACTCACCATGAATCTTGAACTGGAAGGACGCGCGGTGCTCGTCACCGGCGGCAGCAAGGGCATCGGCCTGGCCTGCGCGCGGGCATTTCTCGACGAAGGTGCAAGAGTCGCGATTGTTTCGCGCGTTCGCGCAAACCTGGACGCGGCGGCGGTGCAATTGTCGAACGTGAAGACCATCATCGCCGACCTCACGCACGCAGACGAGGCGGCGCGCATGGTGAAGGAAGCCGAACGTGCGCTCGGCCCGATCGACGTCCTGGTGAATTCGGCCGGCGCGGCAAAGCGCTACCCGCCGGACGAGTTGAATGCGCAGGCCTGGCATGCGGCGATGGATGCCAAGTATTTCACCTACATTCACGCAATGGATGCGGTGCTGCCGTCGATGCGCGGCCGCCGGCGCGGCGCGGTGGTCAACATCATCGGCACCGGCGGCAAGTTGGCGACGCCGATTCACCTGCCGGGCGGCGCGGCCAACTCGGCGCTGATGCTCGCCTCCGTCGGGCTCGCCAGCGTTTACGGAAAGTTCGGGGTGCGCATCAACGCCATCAACCCGGGGGCGACCATGACCGGCCGGATAAGGGAAGCGCTGGAGCTGGAGGCGAAAGCGAAGGGTATCGCGGTCGACAAGGTGCTGGAAGACGGGCAGTCACGGGTGCCGCTGGGCCGCTACGCCGATCCGGAGGACATCGCGCGGGTCGCGCTGTTTCTTGCTTCCGGCCTTGCGGCCTATGTAACCGGCGCCATCATTCCGATGGACGGCGGGCTCAACCCGATCATCTGAGCCGGCGTTTCGGTATGCACTATCACGATCTTCGTGACTTCATCGCCCAACTGGAAAAGCAGGGTGAGCTTAAGCGCGTCAGCGCCGAAGTCTCGCCGAATCTGGAAATGACCGAGATCTGCGACCGCGTTCTCAAGGCGCAGGGTCCCGCGATTCTTTTCGAGAAACCAAAAGGCTTCGGTATCCCGGTGCTGGGCAATCTGTTCGGCACGCCCAGACGGGTGGCCATGGGAATGGGCGAGGAAACGGTCGCCGCGCTGAAGGAGATCGGCAAACTGCTGGCCTACCTCAAGGAGCCGGACCCGCCACAGGGACTCAAAGACGCCTGGGACAAGCTGCCGGTATTGAAACAGATCCTGAACATGGCGCCGAAAGTGGTGTCGGGCGCGCCTTGTCAGGAGATCGTCTGGGAAGGCGGCGAGGTCGATCTCTCCAGGCTGCCGGTCCAGACGTGTTGGCCGGGGGACGCGGGCCCGCTGATCACCTGGGGATTGACCGTCACGCGCGGGCCGCACAAGGCGCGACAGAACCTCGGCATCTACCGGCAGCAGGTGATTGCCCACAACAAGGTGATCATGCGATGGCTGGCGCATCGCGGCGGCGCGCTGGATTTTCGCGACCATGGCCTCGCCCACCCGGGGCAGCCGTTCCCGGTGGCGGTGGCGCTCGGCGCCGATCCGGCCACCATCCTCGGCGCGGTGACGCCGGTTCCGGACGCGCTTTCCGAGTATCAGTTCGCCGGACTGTTGCGTGGATCGAAGACCGAACTCAGCAAGTGCATGGGTTCCGATCTGCAGGTGCCCGCTTCGGCGGAGATCGTGCTGGAAGGTTGCATCCATTCGGGAGACACGGCGCTCGAAGGCCCGTTCGGCGATCACACCGGCTATTACAACGAGCAGGAGGCGTTTCCGGTGTTGACGATCGACCGCGTCACCATGCGCCGCGATCCGATCTATCACAGCACCTACACCGGCAAACCACCGGACGAGCCGGCAATCCTCGGCGTGGCGCTGAACGAAGTATTCGTGCCGCTGCTCACAAAGCAGTTTCCGGAGATCGTGGACTTCTATCTGCCGCCGGAGGGCTGTTCGTACCGGATTGCGGTGGTGAGCATGCGCAAGCAGTACCAGGGACATGCCAAGCGCGTGATGTTCGGCATCTGGTCCTACCTGCGCCAGTTCATGTACACCAAGTTCATCATCGTGGTGGACGACGATATCGACGTGCGCGACTGGAAGGAAGTGATCTGGGCGGTCACCACCCGCGTGGATCCGGCGCGCGACCTGTTGATCGCCGAGAATACGCCGATCGATTATCTGGACTTCGCCAGTCCGGTGTCGGGGCTGGGATCCAAGCTCGGGCTGGATGCCACCAACAAGTGGCCGGGTGAAACTGCGCGCGCCTGGGGCAAGCCGATTGCGATGGACGGGCAGGTGAAGCAACGCATCGACCGGATCTGGTCGGAACTCGGTCTCTAGATACAGATATGCCCAATCGACTTGCCGCGCAAACCAGTCCTTATCTGCAACAGCACGCCGACAACCCGGTGGACTGGCATCCCTGGGGCGAGGAGGCGCTGAGACTCGCGCGCGAGCAGGACAAGCCGATCCTGCTTTCGGTCGGCTATTCCGCCTGCCACTGGTGCCATGTGATGGCACACGAGTCCTTCGAGGACCCGCAGATCGCGGCCACCATGAACCGGCTGT
>DASYUW010000230.1:0-23523 GCA_036000845.1 Burkholderiales bacterium | reverse complement strand
GTAACTCCTTGAAAAGAGTGGAGGCGGGAGTCGGAATCGAACCGGCGTACACGGCTTTGCAGGCCGCTGCATGACCACTCTGCCACCCCGCCGGGGGCGCGCAGCATGATAGCTGCGCTGGACAACCTCTTGCAGTAATCGTTGAGAGGACAGCCCGCGGTGCGCCGAAAAACTGCAAAGAGAAAGCGGCTGGATTTAATTCTGGTGAATTAAATCCAGCCGCTTTCCACAGGGAAACTTGGAGCGGGAAACGAGGCTCGAACTCGCGACCCCAACCTTGGCAAGGTTGTGCTCTACCACTGAGCTATTCCCGCGAAAAACAGAGTTGGCATTATAGGGAGCATGGCCTTTTTGTCAAGGAAAGGGCCGTGTTTAACCGCTCTTCATCGCCTGCGGCAGTGCTATTTTCAGATAGTAAATCATGGACCACAAAGTCAGCACCGCGGCGACGTAAATGAGGATCGTTCCGATCGCGTGCATGCTCAGCGTCAGGAACTCATCGTGGTACAACAGCATGATGATCGCCGTCATTTGCGATACGGTCTTTACCTTTCCCAGAAAAGACACCGCCACGCTCTTGCTCTTGCCGATGCGCGCCATCCATTCTCGCAACGCGGAGATCGCGATCTCGCGGCCGATGATGATCACAGCGATGAAACCCTCGAGACGGCCAATCCAGACCAGCATGATCAGCGCGGCGGCAACCATCAGTTTGTCGGCCACCGGATCGAGAAAGGCGCCGAAAGTCGAAGCCTGGTTCAGCGTGCGCGCCAGGTAGCCGTCCAACCAGTCGGTGATCGCGGCAAAAGAAAAAACCGCCATGGCCGCGAGGTTCTTGTTGTGGTCGGCGATCCAGTCGTGCGGTACGTAGTACACCGCGACCAGCAGCGGGATCATCAGAATGCGCAGCCACGTGACGAGATTCGGGAGGTTGATCGGCATCAAGGTGTCAGTGTAGCTGTTGGTAGATTTTTTCGGCGAGTTCGGTGCTGATTCCTTCCACCTGCGCAAGTTCCTCCACGCTTGCGGAAGCAACCCCTTTCAGGCCGCCGAAACGCGACAACAGCCGCTGCCTGCGCTTGACGCCGATCCCGTCTATTTCTTCGAGAGTCGAGCGATTGCGCGCCCTTGCGCGGCGGCTGCGGTGACCGGAAATTGCAAAGCGATGCGCTTCGTCGCGGACCTGCTGTATCAGGTGCAAACCCGGGTGGTCCGGCGCCAGCCGCAGCGGTTTGTTGCGGTCCGGAAAAAACAGTTGCTCGAGGCCGGCCTTGCGCTCTTCGCCCTTGGCCACACCGATCATCGGCAGATCGCTCAGGCCGAGCTCGCCGAGCACCTCGAAAGCCGTGCTTACCTGCCCTTTGCCTCCGTCGATCAGAATCAGATCGGGCAGCTTGCCCTCGCCTTCCACGATTTTGCGATAGCGCCGGTCCAACACCTGGCGCATCGCGCCGTAGTCGTCGCCCGGGTCTACGCCGTTTATGTTGTAGCGGCGGTATTCACCCGTCTGCATCGCCGAGTTGTCGTACACCACGCACGAGGCAACGGTAGCTTCGCCCATTGTGTGGCTGATGTCGAAACACTCGATGCGACGCACGTTATCGGCGAGCCCCAGCGCCTGCTGTAACGCGGTGAGTCGGGTTTCCTGGGTAGCGTGGGCCGCCAGCCGCTGCGCGATCGCCAGCTCGGCGTTTTTCTCCGCCATGCGCAACCAGATGCGGCGCTCGCCAGTCGGGTTGGCGTTGACCTGTACCCTGTTCCCCGCCTGCTGGGACAGCAGCTCCTCGAGCGCCACCGCTTCGACCGGGCGGTTGACGATGATCGTCGGCGGCACCTCGCGGTTGACGTAGTGCTGTGTCAGGAAGGCTTCAAGCGCCATTTGTTCGTCCTGCTCCTGCGCGTTCTGCGGGAAAAAGCTCTTGTCGCCGCGATGAATCCCTCCCCTGACCATCACCAGGTTTACGCAGATCAGCCCCCCGGTGGCTGCCAACGCGACGATATCGGCATCCACGCCGCGGCTGCTGGTGACGAACTGGGTTTCGCGCACCTTGGAAAGCGAACGGATTTGGTCCCGGTATGCCGCCGCCTGTTCGTAAGCCTGCTGCGCCGCGGCTCGGTGCATGCGCTCTTCCAGGCGTTCGATCGCCTCGTCCTCCCTGCCCTGCAGGAACAGCTCCGTGCTCTTGACGTCCTCGGCGTAGTCGGTTTCGCCGATCAGCCCCACGCAGGGTCCGGTACAACGCTTGATCTGGTACAACAGGCAGGGTCGCGAGCGGTTGGCGAATACCGTGTCCTCGCAGGTGCGTAGCCTGAATATCTTCTGCATAAGCTGGATGCTCTCGCGCACTGCACCTGCGTTGGAAAACGGACCGAAGTAGCGATGGGCTTTGTCCAGGGTGCCGCGATGGAAGCCGAGCCGAGGGAAGCGGTGGCCGGTCAGGACGAGATACGGATAAGATTTATCGTCTCTATACAGTATGTTATAGCGTGGATATAAACTCTTAATTAAGTTATTTTCCAGCAACAGCGCCTCGGCCTCCGAGCGCGTCACGGTCGTTTCCAGGCCATCTACCTGGGTCATCATGAGCTGGATGCGGGGAGCCAGAGATCCGGTTTTCTGGAAATAGGAAGCCACGCGTTTCTTCAGATCGCGCGCCTTGCCGACGTAGAGCACTTCCCCTGTCGCGTTGAGCATTCGGTAAACTCCCGGCAGGTGCGGAAGGCTGGCTAAAACTTCATCCTGGTCGAACGCAGGCTTGGCAGTCCGGGTCTGTTCCGGGTTACTCTTCATCGGAATGTTTCACTGCGGTCGTCCGGTCCTGCCTGCCGAGCGTGACGGCAACTTGGAAATTCACGATCGGCATGCGGCATGACCCTGGAAAAAGCGCCCGATGGCCTCGAAGACTTGCTCGAACATGGGCTCGGTCAGGCGCCTGGTCTGGGTATTGTATCGGCTGCAATGGTAGCTATCGAACAGTGTCAATCCGCACTTCATACGGTGTTGCGCGCCGTGCGCAAACTTGTAGTTCGTCGCCTTCTCTCCGGCGGCCATGAACACTGCCTTGTGAGCGATGCCACCCAGCGCCAGCACGGCGGCTCCCTTCGGCAGCACCGCCAACTCGGAGGCCAGATAGGCGTTGCAGCGCTTAACCTCGTCCACAGCAGGCTTGTTTTCCGGCGGGAGGCATTTCACCGCATTGGTGATCCTGCAGCCGGTCAGCAGGAGTCCGTCGTCCACGTGCATCGACTGCGCACGATTGGCGAAACCGAACTTGTGCAGCGTCCGGTACAGCAGCAACCCGGCGTAATCCCCGGTAAACGGCCGGCCGGAGCGGTTGGCGCCGTGCATTCCTGGTGCCAGGCCGACGATCAGCAACTGCGCACCGGCGTCGCCGAAAGGCGGCACCGGCCTGGCGAAATAATCGGGAAATTCCTGCCTTACCCCGTCGAGGAAGGTCGCTAGCCGGCTGCAGCGCCGGCAATCAGTCGAGAAAATGTCTGTATGTCTGGTCTTCATCGTAGCCCTGATGTCACTGAAGGCCTGCCGCAGGGAGTAAAATGCGGCACCTTATCGAGACCCCGCATAGCGTCATGGCAAAAGTCCTTGCGACCGAGATCCGCGCTGGCCACCTGATCGAAATGGACAAGCGCGTCTGGCGGGTACTCAAGAGTTACCACGTTCACGTCGGCGGCCGCGGCGGCGCGTTCATGCAGGTGGAAATGAAAGACGTCGAGACCGGCACCAAGAAAAACGAGCGCATCCGCACTGACGAAAAAATCGAGGCCGCTGAAGTCGAGCCGCGCAACATGCAGTTTCTGTATCAGGACGGCGACAGCTACGTATTCATGGACAAGCAGTCCTACGATCAGTTGAACTTGCCGGCTGATTTCCTCGAAGGCCAGTCCGGCTACCTGCTGCCGAACACCGAGGTGATGATCAATTTGTACAACGATCGTCCGATCGGGGTGCAACTGCCCAGTTCCGTGGTACTGCTGGTGACCGAGACGGAGCCGGGCATGAAAAACGCCACCGCCACCGGCTCGTTCAAGCCCGCCAAGGTCGAGACCGGAATCACGGTCATGGTTCCGCAGTTCGTCAGCCAGGGCGAAAAAATCAAGGTCAACACCGACTCGGGCGATTACATCGAGCGGGTCTGACGGCCCGCCGTTATTCTCCGTCTTCGTGGCGCTGCTCCTCGCGATATGGAACGATTTTCACTCGCGCGCGATAGCCGGGGTTAATGCCGCCTGCCAGTTCCGGTTGCAGGGTCACGTGCATGATGCGGAAGCGAACCTGCAGCAGGCGCCTTGCCGATTCCAGCAGCACCGGCCAGTTCGCAAGGTCATCCAGGTCGACGTGCGCGGACAGGGCCACCTGCCCGGAGGAAATGTTCCAGACGTGCAGGTCGTGCACTGCACGCACGCCGTCGATCTGGCTCAGCGCTTGCCCTACTTCTTCCAGCCTTACCCCGGCCGGCACGCCTTCCATCAGCACGTGCAGCGCATCGCGCAACAGCCGCACCGTGGACGCCAGGATCAGCAGCGCAATCACCACCGACAGCAGCGCATCGATCGGCTGCCAGGCGGTGAAATAAATTACCGCGCCGGCGGTGATCGCGGCGACCGAACCGATCAGATCGCCGACCACGTGGACAAGCGCAGCCCGCGTGTTCAGATTGCGTTCGCCGCGACCGATCAGGAACGCCACGCCAAGATTCACCAGCAGGCCGCAGAACGCCACCACCATCACGCCCAGGCCGGCGACCGGCTGGGGTTCGAGCAGACGCGCCACCGCTTCGACCACGATCAATACCACGATCAGCAGCATCGCCAGTCCGTTGAGGAAAGCCGCCACCACTTCCGCTCGGGCAAATCCGTAGGAATGCCGGTCGCCGGCGGGTCGGGCGGCGACCCAGGCAGCGAATGCGGCGAGACCCAGCGCCAGGGAATCCGAGAGCATGTGGCCGGCGTCACTCATCAGCGCCAGCGATCCGAAAATCATGCCGCCGGCAAGTTCCACCAGCGCGTAGCCCAGCGTGATCGCAAGCGCGACGAGCAGCGTGCGACCGGCCCCGTGGCCGTGCTGGTGATGGGGCGCGTGGCTAGCCACGTTCTCCGACCTGCGGCGTTCCCGCCAGCGGCAACTCCCCGCTGCTGAACCCGACGCCGGCAATGGCATGTACCGCGCGCGTGTACGGGTCGGTTTCCTTCAACGCAGTGAGCGTGAGGGCCTGCGCTCGGCCGTGCAGCCGCGCTAGCCGTGCCAGCGACATCGGCGAGGCCTTGCGGTCCAGTCCTGCCAACAGTTCATCGGCAGCGAGCGGGTTGTTGCACACCAGCACCATGTCGCAACCGGCATCGAGCGCGGCTTGCACGCGCTCGACTATGGTGCCGGCGACGCGCGCGCCCTCCATGCACAGATCGTCGCTGAAAATCACGCCCTGAAAACGCATCTGGCCGCGCAATACCTGCGACAGCCAGACACTCGAGAAGGCGGTCGGCTTGCTGTCCACTTTCGGGTAAATCACGTGTGCCGGCATGACTGCGGACAGGTCATGGCGGATCAGGTGCTGGAAAGGTATTAGATCGGCTTGCTCGATTTCGACATAACTGCGGCTGTCCACCGGTACGTCGGTATGCGAATCCGCGGCGACGAAGCCATGCCCCGGAAAATGCTTGCCCACTGCTGCCATGCCGCCCTGCCGCAGCCCCTCCACCAGCGCCACCGCCAGTTCGCAAACCGCCTGCGGATCGCCGTGAAAGGCACGGTTGCCGATCACTGCGCTGTTGCCGAAATCCAGGTCCAGGACCGGCGTGAAGCTCAGGTCCACCCCGCAGGCGCGCAATTCCGCCGCCAGCACATAGCCGGCGGCGTGAGCCAGATGGCGCGCCCGCTGCGGATGCTGGTCCCATACTTCGCCCAGCGCGCGCATCGGCGGCAACAGCGTGAAACCCTCGCGGAAGCGCTGCACCCGGCCGCCTTCGTGATCCACCGCGATCAGCAGCGGCGGATCGCGCAACGCGTGGATTTCTGCGGTCAACCCGGCGATCTGGCGCGGCGATTCGTAATTGCGCGAAAACAGGATGACGCCGCCAGTCAAAGGGTGCAGCAGCCGCTGGCGGTCCTCGCGCGTCAGCGCCTTCCCCTCGAGGTCGAGCATGACCAGGCCCAGCGATGTCGGCGCGGTGCTCATCGCTTCAGCCCTCCACCACCACCATTGCGCATGCCAGGTCCTTTTCGTGCGACAAAGACAAATGGCAGCGGATCACACCGCGGCCGGCCAGGTACTCCGGCAATGCGCCGTGAAACCGGAACTCGGGCTTGCCGATCGCGTCCGACTCCACGCTGATGGCGTGCAGCGTCACCGGGAAGCGCAGTCCGATACCCAGTGCCTTCGACAGCGCTTCCTTTGCCGCGAAGCGATTGGCGAGGAACCAGGTCGGGCGGTTGCTGATCCTGTACGCGGCGCGCTCGGACGGCGCCAGGATGCGATCGGCAAAACGGCTTCCGTATTCGACCAGCATGCGCTCGATACGGTTAGCATCCGCCAGATCCACGCCGATGCCGATGATCATGCAGCGCGCCCTCCGGAAACCGTGTCCAGATAGAGAGCGACGGTTTGTTTCATGCCGAATTCGAGCGCGTCTGCAATCAGGGCGTGGCCGATCGAAACCTCCAGTACGCCCGGAACGGTGCGCAGAAACAACGGCAGATTGTTGCGGTTGAGGTCGTGGCCCGCATTCACGCCCAGCCCCTCGCGCTGCGCGGCCTTGGCCGCCGCGACATAGCGCGCCAGAACGGGCGCCTGTTCGGTATTGCCAAACGCACGTGCGTAAGGCTCCGTATACAGTTCGACGCGATCGGCACCGGTCGCGCGTGCCGCCGCCATGGCTTGGCCCACCGCATCCATGAACACGCTGACGCGCACGCCCAGCGTCTTCAATTCGGCGATTACCGGTTGCAGGCGGGCGCCGTCGCGCTCGAGGTCCCAGCCGTGGTCCGAAGTCGACGCGTCCGGATCGTCCGGAACCAGCGTGCACTGGTTCGGCCGGACAGCGCGCACCAGCTCCAGCATCGGCTGGAACGGATTACCCTCGATGTTGAACTCCACGCCGCGCGCGCGCGCCAGCTTGTGCAGCGAATGAACATCGGCGGGACGGATATGACGGGCATCCGGGCGCGGATGTACGGTGATGCCGTGCGCTCCGGCGCCTATGGCGAGCTCGGCCATGCGCACGACACTGGGAATGTCGAGAGGGCGCGAATTGCGCAACAGCGCGACCTTGTTGACGTTGACGCTGAGCCTGGTCATATCTGCTGGAGTTCACGCAACAGTTGCCGTGTGTGCAATTCCTGATTGTCGAGGTAATGATTCATCAGAAAGCGCATAAGAATCTTAGTTTGCGCGAGCGTGCCCGGATCGGTGAAATTGTCGCATGCCAGATCGAGCAGCGTCCTGCCTGTCACTTCCAACTGCGCCTCGGCGCGTCCGTTCAATGCCACCGGGCCGCGCTCGATCACATAGGTGTAGCGCTTGTGCGGCTCGACAGGCTTGCCGGTATCGGCTTCCCGGTCGAGGGCGAGTGCGTAGCCCAGTTCCTTGAGCAGGTTTTTCTCGAAACGGCGCAGCGTCGCTGCCGGCTCGAGCTGTTGCGCGAGCGCGACGATCGCTTCGTGGTAGGCCGTGAACAGCCCATCGTGGGGATCGTCTCGGGCCAGGAACTTGAGCAACAGTTCGTTCAGATAAAAGCCGCAAATCAGCCCCACGCCCTGCAACTGCGGGATGCCGCCCTGCCATTCGGCTTTGTGCAGCGTGCGCAACTCGGATTTTCCCGCCCAGGACAGCAACAGCGGCTGGAATGCCATCAGCAGGCCGCGCAATGCCGATCGCGGACGGCGGGCGCCGCGGGCCACCAGGCCGACACGTCCCGCATTGCGGGTGAACACCTCTACGATCAGACTGGTTTCCCGGAACGGATAGGTGTGCAGCACAAACGCCGGCTGCGCGTCCTGGCTCTGCCTGTCGCCGTTCATAGTCACCACGAATTTACTCGTATCCGAGGTTCTTCAGCGCCTTGAGGCTCTCGGCCCAGCCGCTCTTCACCCTCACCCAGACCTCGAGGAAAACCTTGCCGCCGAACAGTTTCTCCATGTCCACGCGCGCCTGGGTGGCGATGTCCTTCAGCTTCGCGCCGCCTTTGCCGATGACCATCGCCTTGTGGTTCGGCTTGTCCACCACGATGGCCGCGTGGATGCGGCGCAGGCCCGCCTCGATTTCGAACTTTTCCACCACCACGGTCGCCGCGTACGGCAGTTCCTCGCCGAGCAGCCTGAACAGTTTTTCGCGCAGCAGTTCGGCGGCGAGAAACCGCTCCGGACGATCGGTGACTTCGTCTTCGCCGTAAGGCGCCGGGCCTTCCGGCAGGTAGGGCTTGACGGCATCCAGGAGCCTGGCGACCTGCGTGCCCTTGGACGCGCTGACCGGCACCACCTCCGCAAACTCGAACTCCGTGCTCACCCGGGCGATGAAGGGAAGTAAACGGCTCTTGTCCTTGGCACGATCGATCTTGTTGATCACCAGCACGACCGGAATCCGCTTCGGCAGCAGCGCCAGCACTTTGCGGTCGTCCGCACCGAACGTGCCCGCCTCGACCACGAACAGCGTCACATCCACGCCCTCTAGGCTGTCGGTTACGACCCGGTTCATCAGCTTGTTGAGGGCGCCGCCGTGGGCTGTCTGGAAACCCGGCGTGTCGACCAGGACCAGCTGCGCATCGGGTTCGCTGACGATGCCGGTGATGCGGTGGCGCGTGGTCTGTGGACGCCGCGACGTGATACTGACATTCATGCCGACCAGGCGGTTGAGCAGCGTGGATTTGCCGACGTTCGGACGTCCGACGATGGCCACGTAGCCGCTGCGATGGACGGACGCGTTCATTTGATCTGCGCCGTGAGCTCGTATGCGGATCTGGCTGCCTCCTGTTCCGCGGCGCGTCGGCTCGCGCCTTCACCGTAGGCATGAATGCCCAGCTCGGGAACCGTACACTCCACGCGGAAATGCTGCTCGTGCGCCTCCCCGGAAACCGTCACGATTGCATATTGCGGCAGCGCCAGGCGCTTGGCCTGCAGGTATTCCTGTAACCGGGTCTTGGGATCCTTGCCGAGCGCCGTGGGGTCGGTTGCCGCCAGCAGCGGCTGGTAGAGCCGCCCCAAGACCTGCTCGGCGGATTCGAAACCGCCGTCGAGGAGAATAGCGCCGATCAGCGCCTCGAAGGCATCGGCCAGTATCGAGGGACGACGGAAGCCGCCGCTCTTCAGCTCCCCCTCCCCGAGATGCAAATGCTCGCCCAGCGACAGCGATGCGGCAATCTCAGCCAGCGATTGCTGATTGACCAGGCTGGCGCGCAGTCGGGAGAGGTCGCCCTCGGGCAGCTTCGCGAACTGTTCGAACAGCAGCCGGGCAACGACAAAATTCAACAGTCCGTCGCCCAGAAACTCGAGACGTTCATTGTGCGGTGTTCCGTGACTGCGGTGGGTAAGCGCCTGCCGGAGCAAAGACGCATTGCGGAACCGATAGCCCAGTCGGCGTTCGATCGCCTCGTCAGGCATGGGGTGACGGGCTGAACGACGGCGTCACTTGCTGCTGCTCGCCTCGAAATCGATGCAGGCGCTGAGATTGCCGAACAGCTTGACCTTGGTCTGGTAGCTCGCGGTCAGAACCACCGAATCCCCTTCGCGAACGACGTCGATGTCGTCTGCCGTGACCGCCCTGATGTCGTCGATCTGCGCTCGCTTGCTGAACAGCATCTGGATTTCGCGCGGAGAACCGCCGCGGGCGTCCGGGGAACGCGCAATTTCACGCAGGTGCTGAACCACGGTTGCGTATTCAATGTACGCCGGTACCAGCTTGAGGGCGATGATCGCGCCCATAACGATCAGTGCGGCGATGAATATCATGCCCACAAAAGTCACGCCTCGTTGACGCTTCATGTGTGCTCCCGCTAGTTGATCCGGTTGCCGATGCGCTTAAGTTCACCGAAGTTCCACCACACCAGGAAGGCCTTGCCGACGATGTTCTCTTCCGGCACGAACCCCCAGTAGCGGCTGTCCGAACTCGAGTCGCGATTGTCCCCCATCATGAAATAGTGCCCGGGCGGCACCACGCAACTGAACTCGCGTTCATTGTAATCGCAGTTCTCTCGCTGCGGGAACTGCTTGACGCCCGCCAGCTGCAGCGGCGGCGCCTCCGGATTGACAATAATGTTATGGCGATGCTCTCCCAGCATTTCCCAGAAACGCATGGCATTGACGAAACTCAGGCCACCGTCGACGTACTGAAAGTCTTCCGCCACTTCGACCGGCACCAGTTCCCCGTTGATGCTGAGCCGCTTGTTGCGGTATTCGATGTGATCGCCGGGCAGACCGACCACCCGCTTGATGTAGTCGAGCGTCGGATTCTCCGGGTAGCGGAACACCATCACTTCGCCGCGCCCGGGCTGATTGATGTCGATAATTTTCTTGTTGATGACCGGGAGCCGGATCCCGTAGGTGAATTTGTTCACCAGGATGAAGTCGCCAACCAGCAGCGTCGGGATCATCGAGCCCGAGGGGATCTTGAAGGGTTCCACCAGAAACGATCGCAGCAGGAACACCAGCAGGATGATCGGAAAGAAGCTCTTGGGGTACTCGATCCACCAGGGTTCTCTCGCTTCCCGGTCCCGGCGCTTGCGCAGGACGAAAATGTCCAGCAGCCAGACCGCGCCGGTCACCAGCAGCAGGACCAGCATGAGCAGTGCGAAATTCATCGGCTGTTCACCACGTTATCCAGACCGCTTGCGGGTCACTTGTTTTCCACCTGCAGGATGGCGAGGAACGCCTCCTGCGGTATTTCCACGGTACCGATCTGCTTCATGCGCTTCTTGCCTGCCTTCTGCTTTTCGAGCAGTTTTTTCTTGCGCGTGATGTCGCCGCCGTAGCACTTGGCGAGAACGTTCTTGCGCAGCGCCTTCACGGTTTCGCGCGCGATGATGTGCGAGCCGATCGCGGCCTGCACGGCAACATCGAACATCTGCCGCGGAATGAGCTCGCGCATGCGGCTGGCGAGTTCGCGCCCGCGGTACTGGCTGTTGGAACGGTGCACGATCAACGACAGCGCGTCCACCCTTTCGCCGTTGATCAGGATGTCGAGCTTGACCAGGTCGGCGGCGCGGAATTCCTTGAACTCGTAGTCCAGCGAGCCATAGCCGCGGCTCACCGACTTGAGCTTGTCGAAGAAATCCATTACCACCTCGTTGAGCGGCAGTTCGTAGGTGAGCATCACCTGCCGGCCCATGTATTGCATGTTCTTCTGCGCGCCGCGCTTGTTGTTGCACAGGGTCATCACCGGCCCGACATACTCCTGCGGCATCAGGATGGTGGCGGTGATTATCGGCTCGCGGATTTCCTCGATCCTGGAAGCATCGGGAAGCTTGGACGGGTTCTCGATTTCGACCAGCATGCCGTCGCGCATCTGCACCTGGTACACCACCGTTGGCGCGGTGGTGATCAGCGCCATGTCGTACTCGCGCTCCAGGCGTTCCTGCACGATGTCCATGTGCAGCAGTCCCAGGAAGCCGCAACGGAAACCGAAGCCCAGCGCCTGCGAGGTCTCCGGCTCGTAATGCAGCGACGAATCGTTCAGGTGCAGTTTTTCCAGCGCGTCGCGCAGCGCCTCGTACTCGTTCGATTCCACCGGATACAGGCCGGCGAACACCTGCGGCTTGATTTCCTTGAAGCCGGGCAGCGGCTCCGACGCCGGCCTGTCCGCCAGCGTCACGGTGTCGCCCACCTGCGCCGCCTTGAGTTCCTTGATACCGGCGATGACGAAGCCCACTTCGCCGACGGAAAGCGAATCGCGCGACTGCGACTTGGGCGTAAACACGCCGACCTGCTCGCACAGGTACGTGGACTTGTTGGACATCAGCAGCAGCTTGTCCTTGGGCTTCAGCGTGCCGTCCACCACCCTGACCAGCATCACCACGCCGACGTAGTTGTCGAACCAGGAATCGATGATCAGCGCCTTCAGGGACGCAGCCAGGGTTCCGCGCGGCGGCGGGATGCGCGCAATCACGGCGTCCAGGATGTCTTCCACGCCTTCGCCGGTCTTGGCGCTGGCCCGCACCGCTTCCTTGGCGGGGATGCCGATGATGTCCTCGATCTCGGATATGACGCGATCCGGATCGGCCGAAGGCAGGTCGATCTTGTTGAGCACCGGCACCACTTCCACGCCCTGCTCGATCGCGGTGTAGCAGTTGGCCACCGTTTGCGCTTCCACGCCCTGCGAGACGTCCACCACCAGCAGCGCGCCCTCGCAGGCAGACAGCGAGCGGCTGACTTCGTAGGAGAAGTCCACGTGTCCCGGGGTGTCGATCAGGTTGAGCTGGTATTCCTTGCCGTCGCGGGCCCGATACTTGAGCGCCGCCGTCTGGGCCTTGATGGTGATGCCGCGCTCCCGCTCGAGGTCCATCGAGTCCAGAACCTGTTCTTCCATTTCCCGGTCGGATAATCCACCGCAAAGCTGAATGATGCGGTCCGCAAGCGTGGATTTGCCGTGGTCGATATGGGCGATGATCGAAAAGTTGCGGATATGCTGCATCAGAAAAAAGGGCACGTGACGTGCCCTTTCATGTGGCTTTCAAAGCGGCGAATTGTAGCGGATTTTGCCCTCGAACGAGGGGGTTTCGCGGCTGCTACGGCCCGACCCGCATTCCCGCTCAGTTGCCGTCCAGCCGCAGCGGAACGTACAAGGCGCCGTCGCCGCGCCGGATCAGGAGCGCCACGCTTTTGGCCTTCTCGAACTGGTTGAGCAGCTGGGTTAGTTGCTCGACTGACTTGATGTCCTGGTTGTTTAGCGCCATGAGGATGTCGCTCCGGCGGATGCCGGCCCTGGCCGCCGCCCCCTGCACGTCTTCCACCAGCAGCCCGCCGCCGATACCGAGTTCCTTGCGCTGCTCCGCGGACAGCTCGCTCAGCGTCAAACCGAGCCTTGCGACCACATTGCCCGACTTGCTGTCGCGGCGGCCCGCGCGCTGCGCCACTTTCTCCTCGGGCATCTCGCCGACCGTGATGGTGACATCTTTGGCCGCGCCCTTGCGCCAGACCTGCATCGTGACCCTGGAGCCGGGCCGGGTCTGGGCGACGACGCGCGGCAGGTCGGAAGATGAGCTCACCGTCCTGCCGTCGAACTTGAGAATCACGTCGGAGGGCTCCAGCCCCGCCTTGTCCGCCGGCCCGCCCTTCTCCACGGAATTGACCAGTGCGCCGGCCGCCTTCGGCAAGCCGAACGATTCGGCAAGTTCCTTGGTGACTTCCTGGATGACTACGCCGATGCGGCCTCGGCTGACGCGCCCGGCGGTTCGCAGCTGATTAGTAATATCCATCGCCACGTCGATCGGTATCGCGAACGACAGCCCCATGAAACCGCCGGTGCGGCTGTAGATCTGCGAGTTGATGCCGACCACCTCGCCCTTGAGATTGAACAGCGGACCGCCGGAGTTGCCGGGGTTGATCGCCACGTCGGTCTGAATGAATGGAACGTAATTCTCCTGCGGCAGTGCGCGGCCCTTGGCGCTAACGATGCCCGCGGTCACGGTGCTCTCGAAACCGAACGGAGATCCGATCGCCACTACCCATTCGCCGACCTTGAGCCTTTCAGGATCGCCGATCTTCACGGCCGGCAACCCGCTTGCCTCGATCTTGATCACCGCGACATCGGTGCGCTTGTCCGACCCGATGACCTTGGCCTTGAACTCGCGCTTGTCATTGAGCTTGACGTTGATGTCCTCGGCGGCCTCAACCACATGGGCGTTGGTGAGGATGTAACCGTCGGCGCTGATGATGAAGCCCGACCCGAGCGAACGGGCTTCGTAGTCGCGCGGCTGCGGCGGTCCGAAGCGGCGGAAGAAGTCGTAGAACGGGTCATCCTCCGGCACCGGTGACTGCGGGCCGCTGCGCGCCGCCGAGGTGGTGCTGACGTTCACCACTGCCGGGCCCTGCCTTTCCACGAGCTCGATAAAATCGGGCAGCCCCTGGACCTGTGCGAGGCCCGCGAGCGGCACGAACAACAGCAGGCAGAAGGAGAGGATGACTTTTCTGAACATCGATAATTTCCTCTGTAGGAAACCTTGAATTGAAGGAAGCGGAAAGCGTTATTTTCCGCGGAAGGACACGGAATTGGCAATCTGAATGACTGTGGATGCGGGAGCTTCGCCAAGTACGGTGACGACCTGGTCGTTGATGGTTCGGGTGTAGATGTTGATTGCACCCTGATGCGACAGGCCCTCGTTGATCCGTGTCCGATTTGCCATCGGCTCAATGAACACCGACACCGCCGCCAGTCCGTCCGAGAACACCATGTGTGTTACCGGAATCGAGTTGCCCAGCTTGCTGCGGCGCATTTCCATGATCTTGCGGAAACCCGCGGGGAAATTCTTCACCGCCCAGCCCGATTCGACGCTGCTGGTCAGGTTATGGGCAAAACGATCCACCCGCCATTCTGGGAAGCTCACGCTGAACGTGGGTTTGACCATGTCGCGGTTGATTCCGCTGCCGATCGCGAGCTGGGTGAAGCTGAACTGCTCCACGACGTTGTGGCGCTCGTTGACCATGCGCGCCTTGAGCAGCAGGCCGGAATTCGCCTCTGCCCAGAACTTGTGGCCATAGCGCATGCCGTCGCGCGGTTCCAGCACCAGTGCCTGCGAATCGAAGCCGGCTATGCGTTCCGGTTCGCCCTTGCGGATCTGGTAATACTCGGTGAGCGCCGTGAGTTGATCCGGCAGCAGTGCCGGGAAAGCGCGCCGCGCCACGCGTTTTTCGCTGCGCATGATCTTGGCGTCGAGGTAATAGCACATGACTTCATCGTTGTTGCGGATGATCTCGCGGCGCGGGCCGTCCAGGATCTCGAGTTTCTCGTATTCGCCGCTGGAGTCCGCAAAGTGCACGATGCGCGAGGTTTCGACCTGGTCGCCGTGCTGGTAGACGAACGTGCCGGCGTAGTTGAGCTGGCGCGCCGCGTCGGCGATTTTCTCCAGCATCGCCAGCGCCTCCGATTCCTGCAACGGGTCGGCCAAGGCGACCCCGGCGGTAAACCCAAGCCCGAACAGCGCGGGAAGCAGGAGCGCCGAGCGGGCCATCATCAACGCTGTTCTGGATTCTGCCCGGATACGGTCCGGACGTAAGAAGCCACACCCTGCATCGCCGTGTTGGGGGAAAACTGCTGATGCGCGAGCAGGTAGTCGTTGACGGCGCCGTTGGCCGGCGTGGCGGCCAACTGGGTCTGGGGTAACGGTGTTGCCTGATTAACCGCGAGGTCCTGCTGCGGAACAAAAGGATTGTCGAACAGGGAGAGCCATGCGACCAGCGCCACGCCACCGATCGACGCGGCCGCAGAAAGCGCCAAGCGGCGGACATTCCGCAGCCGCATCCGTGGCCTGGGCGCCAGCACCGTGGGCTCCTCGGCGAGCCTGGCGTTGATCTTGACTACCAGACCGGACGAGTACCCCGCCTCACCGCGCATGGCATCTCCGATCAGGTGGTAGGTCTCCCAGGCGGCGCGCAGCTTCGGATCCTCCTTCAGTCGCCTCACTTGACCCGTGGCCTCGTGGTCCTCGAGTTCGCCATCCATGAATGCAGAGATTCGCTCCATACTCACCACCTCTTGTCTTTGCTCGTATCCAGCAACGGTCGCAGCCTGTCCGCGATGGTCTCGCGTGCCCGGAAAATCCGCGAACGCACCGTGCCGATGGGGCAGTTCATGACGCTTGCGATGTCCTCGTAACTCATTCCCTCGATCTCGCGCAGCGTAATCGCGGTGCGCAATTCCTCTGGCAACTCTTCCATCGTCTGGTTCACGGTGGCCGCTATTTGCCTGGTCATCAGTTCCGCTTCGGGGGTATTCAGGTCCCGGAGTTGGTCGCCGTCCTCGAAGTTCTCCGCCTCCTCGCTGTCGAACTCGGTGGTTGTGGGGGCGCGCCGCCCCATCGCCACCAGATAATTCTTCGCGGTGTTGATCCCGATCCGGTACAGCCAGGTGTAAAACGCGCTGTCGCCCCGGAATGAGGGCAACGCCCGGTAGGCCTTGATGAAAGCCTCCTGGGCTACGTCTTCCACTTCGGCAGGATCGCGAATGAAACGGGACAGCAGGCGCCCGAGCTTGCGCTGATACTTCGCTACCAACAGCTCGAAAGCGTGCTTGTCTCCGCGTTGAGCCCGCTCGACCAACTGCTGGTCGACTTCACGGTCGCCCATCTAGCCACATTTCCTGAATATTCTGGTTGTTGATTGCACTGGCGCCTCGAATGGGCGCCTAAGTATACCCGCCGAGACTTATCCAGGAAACGCACCGCGATTAGCTAAGCCAGAGACAGCGAATGCCCGGCATTAGTTCACCTAGTGCCGGGGTTATTTGCCCGGCGCCGGTGGCGCGCCGACGGTTGGGTTACACTGCCGCGCTCCGAACCAGCGAGAAACACATGACGCGTTTCGATGTCGCGGTCGTCGGCAGCGGCCTGGCGGGGCTTACGGTCGCGCTCAATCTAGCCGAACGCAAAAAAGTCGGCATTATCACCAAGCGCGAATTCCTGGACGGCGCCTCCAACTGGGCCCAAGGCGGCATCGCCGCGGTACTCGCCAAGGAAGACTCGCCCGAGGATCACATCCGCGACACCGAGATCGCCGGCGCCGGACTGTGCAACGCCGAGGTCACCCGCTACGTGGTCGAGCGCGGACGCCAAGCCATCGAATGGCTCATCGGCCAAGGCGTTCCCTTCACGCGGGACGAAACCAGCGACGTCGGTTATCACCTCACCCGCGAGGGTGGCCACAGCCATCGCCGTGTAATCCACGCCGCCGACGCCACCGGGCACGCGGTGCAGACCACACTGGAAGCCAAGGTCAAGGCGCATCCAAACATCGCGGTGCTGGAGCATCACATGGCCGTGGATCTGATCACCGGGCCCAAGCTTGGACAGCCCGAGCGGCGCTGCCACGGGCTCTACGCGCTCGACGAGACCGCCGGCCGAGTGGTCACAATCGGCGCCGACCAGGTGGTGCTAGCGACCGGCGGTGCCGGCAAGGTCTACCTGTACACCACCAATCCGGACACCGCGACCGGCGACGGCATCGCCATGGGCTGGCGCGCCGGCTGCAAGGTAGCCAACATGGAGTTCATCCAGTTTCACCCGACCTGCCTGTATCACCCCCACGCCAAGTCGTTTCTGATATCGGAAGCGGTGCGCGGGGAAGGCGGGGTACTGCGGCTTCCGGATGGCAGCCGTTTCATGCCGGCCCACGACCCGCGCGCCGAACTGGCGCCGCGCGACGTGGTGGCGCGGGCCATCGACTTCGAAATGAAGAAGCGCGGCCTGGACTGCGTTTACCTGGACATCACCCACAAGCCCGCGGCCTTCCTGAAAGAACACTTCCCCAACATTTACGCCCGTTGCCTGGAATTGGGCATCGACATCGCGCGTGAGCCCATTCCGGTGGTACCGGCCGCGCACTACACCTGCGGCGGCATACAGACGGACAAGAACGCCTGTACCGACCTGGCCGGCCTGTACGCGGTGGGCGAGACCGCGAACACGGGTCTGCATGGCGCCAACCGGCTCGCCAGCAACTCGCTGCTGGAATGCCTGGTGTTCGGCCAGGCCGCCGCCCGCCACATCCTCGGGCAGCAGAGTCCGCGTTTCCCCACCCTGCCGCAGTGGGACGAAAGCCGGGTCACCGATGCGGACGAAGAGATCGTGATTTCGCACAACTGGGACGAGTTGCGTCGTTTCATGTGGGACTACGTCGGCATCGTCCGCACCAACAAGCGCCTGGAACGGGCGCAGCATCGCATTCGTCTGTTGACCGAAGAGATCCAGGAGTACTACTCCAATTTCCGCGTCACCGCGGACCTGCTCGATCTGCGCAACCTCGTAGCCACCGCCGACCTGATCGTCAGGAGCGCCATGCTGCGGTACGAGAGCCGGGGCCTGCATTTCAGCCGCGACTATCCCCAGCAACTTCCAATGGCGTGCGACACCGTGTTACAAGCGGGGTGAGTCGGGCATTTCCGGGTGCGCCCGATAGCGCAGCCAGACCCGCAGGCGGCGCCGCTCTTCCGCCGCAGCGCTGTCCGGCATCACCACCACCGAGCGGAGCCTGCGCCCGCCGTCCAGCCGTACGTTGACCACCGTGAACAACGCGGAAACAAAGGACGAGCCTGCTACCGTACCTTCGAGCACTGCGCCGCCGCGGGTCAGCAGTTCGCAGCGTCCGTGGTCGTGCAGCGTCACCTCTATCACCGCATCGCCGGACAGCCGCAGCGCGTCGCGGCGCAAATGCAAAACCAGGCTTGCGCACAGCGCAGCGGTCAGAATCGCAATCGCCCACCAGGCCGGGAGGAAGGCGACCACGCACGCGCCGGCGATGAGGTGCGCGAATACCAGCAGGGCGGCCAGTGAAGGCGACGGGGCGATGCCAATGCGCAACAAGCGTTCTCCTCGCACTTGTCGACTTATAATCGCCCGAAACCGGACTCTTGACCCATGGGACACCCCTACGACTGGTACCAGATTGCCGACGCCGCACACGGCGCGCCACACGTGCATTTTGGCGATCCGCAGCGCGAACTCGAGGCCGCCCGCTCGGGCGCAGTGGTCTGCCCGCTGAGCCATTTCGAACTGCTGCGCTTCTCCGGCGCCGACGCACAGGTCTTTCTGCAGGGACAGCTAACCTGCAACGTGCTGCAGGTCACGCCGACTGCGGCGCTTTATGGCGGCTACTGCACACCAAAGGGCCGCTTGATCGCCGATTTTCTGTTGATGCGTACGCCACAAGCTTACCTCATGCATCTGCCCGCCGATTCGTGCACCGTGGTGGCCGAGCGATTGCGCAAGTTCGTGCTGCGGGCCAACGTCGAGATTGAGCGCGAAACCGCGCTGCGCGCGATCGGCATCGCCGGTCCGGATGCGGTGTCGCTGCTGCAGCAATCCGTCGGTGAGCCGCCGCGCCTGCCGCTCGAATCGGTTCAGTACCCGGGGGCCACGCTGTTGCGCCTGCCCGGAGGTGTGTTTCTGGCGATTGCGCGACAGCCGGATATGGCCGGGCTCTGGGACGTGCTTGCCCGGCGGGCCACTCCGGCCGGAATGGACTGTTGGAACTGGCTGCAGATCCATGCCGGGATTCCCTGGATCACCGCCGCCACCCGGGAGCAGTTCGTTCCGCAGATGGTGGCGCTGGACGCCATCGGCGGCGTCGATTTCCAGAAAGGATGTTATCCAGGGCAGGAAATCGTCGCGCGCGCGCATTACCTGGGCGAAATCAAACGCGCGCTGTGCTTCGGCCACGGCGAAAGCATTGCCGCGGCCGGAGATGCGCTGTTGAGCGCAGACGGGCAATCCCGCGGTATGGTGGTCAATGTGGCTCCCGCCCCGGATGGCGGCACCGACCTGCTGGCGGTGGTCCAGACCGGCATGGATAGCGGCGCACTGAGGGTGCGCAGTGCCGATGGCCCCGGCGTGAAAATCTCGCAGTTGAGCGGCGCAAGCTGAATCTTGGCCCTCTGTTATTACGTTTACTACCGCGTGACGCAGCCACAACAGGCCGGGCTTGCTGTGCGTGGCATGCAGTCCGCACTGCTGGTACGTAGCGGCGTCCGCGGCCGGCTGCTGACCAAACGCGACGAGCCGGGATTGTTGATGGAAGTCTACGAAGGGGTGAACGACGCACCGGCATTCGAAGCGGAGCTGGATTGCCTGATAGCGGCAATGAAGCTGGACGGCTTTCTCGCGCCCGGCAGCCGGCGCCATACCGAGTGCTTCGAGGAACCATGTGCCTGATCCTGTTTGCGCATCGGCCCGTTTCCGGACATGTCCTGGTGCTTGCCGCCAATCGCGACGAGTTCTTCGCGCGGCCGACCGAATCCGCCAACTATTGGGCGGATGCGCCGCACGTTCTTGCCGGCCGCGATCTGGAAAAAGGCGGTACCTGGATGGGCGTGACGCGCGACGGCCGCTGGGCAGCGGTAACCAATTACCGTGACGGTACCCGCCCCGAGACCGGATCACGCTCGCGCGGGGACCTGGTGGCGCGCTTTCTGCTGGAACCGTCGTCCGCGGAGTCCTATGCCGCAGCAGTGGCCAGCGCAGGGGCCGAATATCACGGCTTCAATCTCCTGGTCGGCGATGCCGAAGGGGTGTATTACGTTTCCAACCGCGGCGCGCAGCCGCAAGCGCTCGAGCCGGGGATTTACGGCCTGAGCAATCGCCTGCTGGACACGCCCTGGCCGAAGGTAGAGCGCGGCAAGCGCGAACTGGAGGCTTTGCTAGGCGGTAATCCGGAGGATCCGACCGAGTCGCTGCTGGCGTTGCTCGCCGATGGCAGGCCCGCGGCCGACGACGCCTTACCCGAGACCGGCGTCAGCCGCGACTGGGAGAGATTGCTGTCCTCGGCCTTCATCCGCGCGCCGGGCTACGGTACCCGGGCCTCGTCGGTGCTGCTGATAGAACACGGCGGCGAGGCGAGCTTGCGCGAGCGCTCGTTCGGCCCCAGCGCAGAGTTGCTTGAGGACCGCCGTTTCCGCTTCACCGTTTCGCCACTGCTCTCGCCGCTGACGCCCGTCAGCTAGGGAAGCTCTGACCAGGTTCCACATGCGCGACCGAGGCGATTCGGGTCGAGGGCAAGACGGCGAGGACGCCGTGTAGCCCGCCAATAGCGTGTCGACACCGGCCTTACGCGTGTCTTCGCGGTCAGATCTCCAGAGGGGCCCCTCTTCCGCGCTCCGACACGCCTTGCTGGGGCTTCAGCCGCATCTGCGGAGCGCGAGCGCGCAGGCGGAGCAGGTTCCGCCGGCCTTGGCCGGGGGATGCGACCCGGAGTCGCTCGCATTGCACGCCGGGCATGTGCGCTCGATGGGACGCCTACGCGGTCACATCCCCAGAGGGGCCCCTGTTCCGCGCTCCGGCGTCCCTAGCAGTCATCCGCACCTGGCGCAACGCGCGTCGCGGAACTTGATCAGAGCTTCCCTAGACCTCGCGCCACATCGAGCGGTGCGGAATGCCAGCCTCGATGAATTCTTCCCCTTCCGCGATAAAGCCGTGGCGCCGATAGAACGCCACCGCCCGGGACTGTGCGTTGAGCCTCACCCTCCGGATGCCGCGGCCACGCGCCAATCGCAGCAACGCCTCGAGCAACGCGCTGCCTACGCCCTGCCCCCGCCACAACTCCAGTACCGCCATGCGGCCGATGTGTCCGTCCGGCAGCAGCCGTCCGGTGCCGATCGCCTGGCCCGCGGCTTCGGCCACGACGTGCTGGCACAGCGGATCGAATTCGTCCCACTCCATCTCGATAGGCACCGCCTGCTCGCGCACGAAGACCTGCTCGCGAACGGCGCGTAACGCGGCCCGGTCGAGGTTCCAGTCGGCGGCACGCACGCTGACTTGAGACGCAGCCATGGATCGTCGCGGTCGAACACGCCCGCAAGGTTCCGTTTAGATCGTAGCGCCGCCGCCCACTTCGATCACTGCGCCGTTGATGTAACTAGCCTCGTCCGACGCCAGGAAGGCGTAGGTATTGGCGATTTCCTCTGGTCTTGCCAGGCGACCCAGCGGCACGCGTTCGACCAGAGCCTGCATCACCTTATCCGGAATGGTCTTCAGGATGGAGGTTTCGACGAAACCAGGACACACGGCATTGGCACGAATGCCCTTGCGACCCAGTTCGCGTGCCCACGTCTTGGCCATGCCGATCACGCCGAATTTGCTCGCCGCGTAGTTGGTCTGGCCGAAGTTGCCGTACAGGCCGACGACGGACGAGGCATTCAGGATCACCCCCGAGGTCTGCGCCAGCATCACGTCCACGACCGCGCGGGTGCAGTTATACGTGCCCTTCAGGTTGACGTCGATGACGCGGTCGAACTGCTCGTCGGACATTTTCCCGAACTGCGAGTCCTCGACGATTCCGGCGTTGTTCACCAGCGTGTCGATACGGCCGTAGCGGGCCATTACGCCCTTCACCATGGCGGCGATGCTGGCCTTGTCGACCACGTTGACCACGAACCCGATCGCCTCGCCGCCGCTGCTTTCGATCTCCGCCACGACCGCGTCCACACCTTTGCGGTCGAGGTCACAAACCACCACCCTGGCCCCTTCCTTGGCAAACTTTAGAGCGGTGGTGTGGCCGATTCCCCGCGCCGAGCCGGTGATGATGCAAACTTTGTCCTTCAGCCGCATTGCTTGGTTCTCCTTGTTGGTTGGTAGTGGTCCGGCAGTGCGACATGCTGCGAGGTGTCCCGGCAGGTACGAATGGTGCCCTTACACGGGGCGCAGATCGAGTATGTCGACCGGCGTTCCCGGTTCGATGAGATCGAATAGTTCGACGATGTCGCGGTTGTGCATGCGGATGCAGCCGACCGAGCCGGGCCTGCCCATCTCCACCGAATCCGGGCTGCCATGGATGTAGATGTAACGGCGCATGGTATCTACCTCGCCCAGGCGGTTGAAGCCGGGCTCACACCCGCACAGCCAAAGGATGCGGGTGAGAATCCAGTCGCGCCCGGGAAAGCGCGCCGCCAGCTCCGGGGTGTACACCTCGCCGGTGGGGCGGCGTTTGACGAACACGGTATTGAGCGGTGCGCCGGCGCCGATTCTGGCGCGCACCAGATGTCTGCCGCGCGGCGTGCAGAAACTGCCGTTCTGTTCTCCAGTGCCCTTTTTCGAGGTCGAAACCGGGTAGCGCTGCACTAGGCTGGCGCCGTCAAACAATTCCAGCGTCTGCGCGGGCACATGCACGGCCATTGATTTCACTGTCCGTTCGCCCCTCTGCGCTCCTGAAAGAAGCTCTTCAACAGCCGGCCGCACTCCTCGGCAAGCATGCCGCCCGCCACTGCGGTGTGGTGATTGAGCCTGCCCTCGGCAAACAGGTTCAACACGCTGCCGCAGGCGCCGGTCTTCGGGTCCGGCGCCCCGTAGACCACCCGGCCGATGCGCGCATGCAGGATCGCCCCCGAGCACATGACGCAGGGTTCGAGGGTGACATAAAGCGTGCAACCGCTGAGCCGGTAATTGCCCAAGGCCGCCGCCCCGGCACGCAGCGCCAGGATCTCCGCATGAGCCGAGGGATCGTGGCGGCTTATCGGGGAATTGAAGCCGCTGCCGATGACGACCCCGTCCCGCACCACTACGGCTCCGACCGGTACCTCTCCCGCACCCCGCGCCTGCTCCGCAAGCGTCAGCGCCGCACGCATGAAATCCTCTTCAGACATATTTATAATCTTATACTTACAATATATATCTGAGAAACGAGATAAGGTGCTGCCGGCCCTCATCGGGCCAGGTCATTCCCACTCGATGGTGGCGGGTGGCTTGCCGGAAATGTCGTACACCACCCGGTTAATGCCGCGGACCTCGTTGATGATTCGGTTGGACACCCTGGACAGCAGCGCGTGGGGCAACTCGGCCCAGTGCGCGGTCATAAAATCCTGGGTCTGTACCGCCCGCAGC
>DASYUW010000229.1:0-17563 GCA_036000845.1 Burkholderiales bacterium | reverse complement strand
ACTGGTGGTCGATGCCTGCCGTCGCGGGGTCCGCGCCGGCACTGCCTGGAAGCCGCTGGCCCGCCGGCCGGTGCTGTTTGCCTTGGCGCGTGTCCTGGCCGAGGCATGGCCCGGCGACGTCGACCGGGAAACCTTGATCGCGCACGCGTTCCGCACCCGCCGTCCCAACGAATCGCATCGCGCACGCCTGCGGGTCGAGATCGGCCGCCTGCGCGCGCTGGTCGCGGGGCTGGCGCGCATCGAGGCCACCACGCGAGGCTTTGTCCTCAAGCCGCGCCGCGCGCGCGCCGTCGTCGTGCTGGCACCGCCCATCGACGGCGACCAGGCGTCGCTGGTGGCGCTGCTCGCCGACGGCGCGGCCTGGTCGACCTCGGCGCTGGCGCTGGCCCTGGGGGCCAGCCAGCGCACCGTCCAGCGGGCGCTGGTCGAGCTCGAGGCCGCCGGGCGGGTGCGCTCGATCGGGCGGACCCGCACCCAACGCTGGCTGTCGCCGCCGCTGGCGGGATTCACGACAATCTTGTTACTCCCCGCCGCGCTGCCGTTCGAATAGAGTGGTCTCGTCGCGCCCATCCGGGGCGCCGCAAGGAGACGGACAATGAATCGCAAAGCAGGCAAGGAATCACAGGCAACGGTGCGCCCGGCCGAGATCGTGCGCGAGTACGGTCCCTTCGCAGGCTCCAAGAACATCGGCGGCGTCAGCCACGACGGCCGCCATGTGTGGGCCGCCACGGACTCCGGACTGGTGGCCTTCGATCCCGCGAACGGCGAAATTGCTCGCTCGCTCGACTGTGTCAGCAATGCCGGCACGGCCTTCGACGGCAAGTATCTTTACCAGATCGCCGAGGCGCGCATCGACAAGATCGATCCCGCCACCGGCGACGTGGTCGCGACGATCCCCGCGCCGGGCAAGGGCGGCGACTCCGGGCTCACCTGGGCCGAGGGCAGCCTGTGGGTGGGGCAGTACCGCGACCGCAAGATCCACCAGATCGATCCCGAGACCGGCGCGATCAAGCGCACCATCGAGTCCAACCGTTTCGTGACCGGCGTGACCTGGGTCGACGGCGAGATGTGGCACGGCACCTGGGAGAACGACGAGAGCGAAATTCGCCGCATCGATCCGCAGAGCGGCGCCGTGCTCGAGCGCCTCGAGATGCCCAAAGGCGTGGGCGTCAGCGGGCTCGAGTCCGACGGGGCGGACCTGTTCTATGCCGGCGGTGGCGGCAGCGGCAAGGTCCGCGCCGTGCGGCGTCCGAAGCGGGGTCGATCCTGATCCCGTCCTGCTGCTGACGACCTGATCCGATTTCCAACCGTACGAAAGCGCGCCCTCGAACAGAAGGCGCATTGGCCGAACTCAGCCTTTTTTACCGAAAGGAGCCCTTCATGAACGCAGCTGTCAACCAAACGATCACCCAACCGAGCATCGCCAACCATCCCGTCGTCACCCCGGATCGCTGGATCGCCGAGCGCAAGAAGCTGCTCGCGCGCGAGAAGGAACTGACGCACCTGCGCGACCGGATCGCCGAGGAGCGCCGCGCGCTGCCCTGGGTGCGCATCGACAAGAACTACGTCTTCGACACGCCCCAAGGCCGGCGCACGCTGGCGGATCTCTTCGAGGGCCGCAGCCAGTTGATGGTGCAGCACTTCATGCTCGGACCCGGCTGGGAGCAGGGCTGCCCGAGTTGCTCCTTCATGGCCGATCACACCGATGGCATGAACATCCACCTGGAGCACCGCGACATCACGTTCGTGGCTGTATCGCGCGCCCCGCTGGCCGAAATCGAGCGCTTTCGTAGCCGCATGGGCTGGCAGTTCAACTGGGTGTCCTCGAACGCCAACGACTTCAACTACGACTTCCACGTCAGCTTCACGCCGGAAGAGCGCGCCCAGGGCGAGGTCTACTACAACTTCGGCATGACGGATTTCCCCGCGGAAGAAGCCCCCGGCATCAGCCTGTTCTACAAGAACGAGGCGGGCGAGATTTTTCGGACCTACTCGACCTTCGGCCGCGGTGTGGAAGTGATGATGGGCACGTACAACATGCTGGACCTGGCGCCCAAGGGCCGCGACGAGCGCGAAGTGCCCTACAAGATGGAGTGGGTGCGTCACCACGATCGCTACGAACCGGCGCCGGCCGCCAAGGCGGACGGGTCGTGCTGCGCAGCGCACGCCTGAGCCCGCCCCGCCTCGCCCGGGTGCATGCGCCATGGCAAACCTGTGGCCATGGCTGGCAATCGCCGGGCGGTGGATCGAGCGGAAAGGTCCGCGCCGTGCGACTTCCTAAACGAGAGAGACCATGAACGGGCACACACGCCCGGCTGTAGCGACAACAAGGAGAGAAACGATGACCGACAGGAGAGAAACGATGACCGACCACAAGACCGGAACACGTGAAGAGTGGCTTGCGGCCCGGCTGGAGCTGCTCAAGGCCGAGAAGGAGCTGACGCGGCGCAGCGACGAGCTGGCGCGGCGACGGCAGGAGCTGCCATGGGTCCGGATCGACAAGGAGTACCGCTTCGAGACCGACCAGGGGAGCACCTCGCTGGCAGACCTCTTCCAAGGGCGCTCGCAGCTCCTTGTCTACCACTTCATGTTCGGACCGGACTACAAGGCGGGGTGTGCGACCTGCTCGACGATCGCGGACGGGTTCGACGGCTTCGCCATCCACCTGGCGAACCACGACGTCACGCTTTCGGCGGTGTCGCGGGCGCCGCTCGCGAAGCTGCAGGCGTACAAGCGGCGGATGGGCTGGACGTTTCCCTGGGCATCCTCGCTCGGCGGCGACTTCAACTTCGACTTCAACGTCTCGTTCACCGAGGAGCAACAGCGCAAGGGGGCCATCGAATACAACTACGAGCACGGCGGCCACGCCATGGACGCGACGACGGCGGTCCCGCAGCCGGTCACCAGGAACGCGGCCATGGCCGGAACCGACGTGGCCACGTACACGCGCGAGAGGCCAGGCATGAGCGCGTTCGTGCTCGAGGACGGCGTCGTCTACCACGCCTATTCCACCTATGCGCGCGGACTGGACGGCCTCTGGGGCATGTACCAGTGGCTCGACCGCGCCCCCAAGGGGCGCAACGAGACGGGCGTCTGGTGGCTCCGCCACGACGAGTACGCCAAGCAAGGCGCGGGCGCGCGCTGACGTGTCTTCGCCCCAATAGGCGCCGGGCGTTCGATGGACATCGAAGCCGTACGCAACACGCTCGAGCAAGCGAGCCTGGCGTCGCTTGCCATCGGCCTCGCGATCGGTTTCTTCTTCAGCTTCAATCCGGTCGCGCTCGCCGTGATCCCCGTTTCGCTCGCCTACGTGACCAAGGCACGGGCACCGCAACGGGCAGTGCTGTTGGGGTCGATGTTCGTGCTGGGCATGATCGTGACGCACGCGCTGCTCGGGCTCGTCGTCGGTCTCGGAGGCGGTTGGATCCAACGTTTCATCGGTCGCGAATGGGGGCTGGTGCTCGGGCCGGCGTCAATCGTGATGGGGCTGGCGTGGCCGGGATGGATCAGGCTGCCGATTCCGCAGATACCCATGCGCGCGCAGCGGACCGCCAGCACGTGGGGCGCAGTGGCGCTCGGGGCCTCATTTTCGGTTGCGGTCTGTCCGGCATGCACGCCCGCGCTTGTCGTGCTGCTGGGCATTGCAGCCGGTGTCGGTTCGCCGCTCTTTGGCGTGCTGCTGTTACTGGCTTTCAGTGTTGGCCGCGCCGTCCCGGTCGTCTTTGGTGCGTTTGCGATGGGCTGGCTCGAAGGCCGGGCGGGCTTGAGGCGTTCGCAGCGAGCGTTGGAGATCGCCGGCGGCCTGGTGTTGATCCTTTCCGGGCTCTACGTGCTCAACGCCTACTTCTTCTTTGTTCCCGGGCTGGCGGCTTAGGCGGGCTTCACAGGGCAAGCCTTCTACTTTGATTGAGACAACGGCGACTATCGTGGTCGCTGCGTTCAGAGCGCGGTCGACAAGTGCACGGGGAACGAGCGCTTCCCCCTAAGGCGAGGCTCAGTTCTGGGGAAATGTGGCAGACGGCTTTGGGTCGGTAGGGCCACTTCGATCCCTCGACCAGCTGACGGTAGAGCAACTTTTTCGCGTGGCCGGTGTCGCGCATCTTCGAAAGTCCCCTTTGGGATTTCGTCGCCGTGTGCTCGACGATGAACTGCGTCACCTGTACTTTGGGACCGGTCATTCCGAGCGTCGTCTTCGAGCGCGTGAACGGCGGCTCCTGGCCGGTCTGCGACCAGGATGTAGAGATGTCGGTACCCGACCCAACGCAGCCATTCAGACCAAGAGTCTGTTACCCATGTCCTCGGGCTAATCTGTTACCGATCTCCCCGACCGTTCACAGCCACCGGCGAACTCTTGATTTGTAGGCGGAGTATCGAGTGCCGAACATGGCTGAAAGCACTCTTTCTTCGGGTGCGATTTGGAACCGGTTTATGTACAGCACAAAAGCCAACGGCCCAAGCAACGCCCAGGCAGAAGACAGAAATACTGCCCATGCGACGAGAACGAAGAGAAGACCTACATACATGGGATTTCGCGTAAGTCTGTAAATGCCTGAGCAGACTAACGAAGACGTCGTTTCCGGCTTCATTGGGTTGACAGTCGTTCTGGCGCGTCGGAACGAGATGACACCTGCGAGGCTGAAGCCACCACCAATCAGAGCGATTGTTGCCGCCGCGGCTACACGAATGAAGGCGGACACTTCGAGCAACGGGGCAACCAAAGAGATCCCCCACATGGCGCCTGCGAGCAGCACTGCAACCGCTGGCGGTGGAATCTTCAGTTCAAGCGCTGGCATGCGGATGATCATGAGCCATGACGCCGGAAGTGAGTGGCGGGCCGCTTGCAGCACGTCCGCTCGACAGGTTGGGTGCCGTCATTCCGATCATGATTACCAGCGCTCCGCCGACCCAGCATCAAAAACCATACCGGAGTGTGCTTGTCGATGACTGATGAAGATGTTGGTTCGGGAAACTCCGGCTCGTTTGGCGAGACTCGATGCCACGCAGGCAAGCATCGTCTCTATGGCTTTGGCGTCGTTGAAGTCCGGAGAGAGCAAATCCACGAGGAGCGGATGCGAGGACTTCGGCTGACGGTCACGAGCCTTTCCTGCCACCGCATAGTGGCTGGGCTTTAGGAACTCCCATGTGGCGTGGACATGCTTGAGCTCGATGCCCGTCTCCTTTGCGAAGTCACGGCTCACGCCCTCGAGAACGACACCTACGTCGGAGGACTTCGCCAATGGGAGGGACTTGATGTGGATGAACGGCATTGTTTCTCTCCGGCACCTAATAGTGATTATGCGGACAGCAACGTCCGCCCACAGCGGACGTTCAAAATCGATCAGCTGAATGCCTTCGCTGCCGCATTCCTCTCAAGTTTCACCGTCTCCCCGACATCGCGTAGCGCCGTGTGGGGGATCGGGACGCTTTAGAGAGTAAGGGGCGCAGGCTGATCCTCTTTTTTCATCCTGTCCCGCCGGCTACGACGAAATTCCAGCGGTCCCTACGTCTCCCGCATCCCGCGGTGCGATGCCGGCCTTGCGCAGGCCGTCCACAATCCGCTCGAACCAGACCGGATCCCGGTACGGCAGAGTGCGCCGGAGGCGCTCAGTCGAGAAATGCGGGTTGATCGCGAGCATCTCGTCCCAGACCTGCCTCGCCTCCTCATGGCGGCCAAGGCTGCCGTATAACGACGCGAGATACGCGCGCGTCATATCGGAATGCGGATTGAGAGCCAACCGGCGCTTGAAACTTTGCTCGGCTTCGGCGTACCGGCCCATGCCGAGCTGGGCGCGGCCCAGAAGATGCACGGCCAGGTCGAACTCCGGATCGAGCCGCAGCCCCCGCTCGATAGCCTTGATTGCATCGCCGTGACGGCCCATGAAGTCGAGCACCTGTCCGAGCGTCAGGAAGCCTTCGCCGAAATTCGGGTCGAGTTCGATGACCCGCTCCGCGGCACGCTCGGCCGCCTCGTACTCCCTTCGGCAGAGCTTGAGCATCGCCAGCGCTTCATAGGCAAGCGCCTCGTTAGGATCGGCCTCGAGCGCCTTGTTCACAAACTCTAACCCGCGTTCCAGGTGTTCCTCGCCTGCCTCGTTCCAGCCGTTGATAAACTCCCCGAAGTGCACCAGGGCGAGGTTTGCATAGGCCGGCGCAAACCGGTTGTCGATCGCTAAGGCGCGCTCGAGCAGGGCGCGGCTTTCCTTCGCCGACTCGGGCGTGTACTGACGCAGACTCCTGCGCCCGCGCACTGCATAATCGTAGGCCTCAGCATTGACCCTGCCACGTTGTTCGCGGCGGCTGCGCTCGGGCGTAGTGAGCCTGACCTTGAGCACATCCACGATTCTGCGGGTGACTTCGTCCTGCACGGCGAAGATGTCCGCCAGTTCCCGGTCGAACCGCTCGACCCAGAGGTGCCCGCCGGTCTGGGCGTCAATCAGCTGCGCCGTGATCCTGACTCTCGCCCCCGCTTTCCGGACGCTGCCCTCAAGGACATGCATTACGCCGAGCCTGCGGCCCACCTCCTTGATGTCGACCGCCCGGTTCTTGAAGACGAACGAGGAATTGCGCGCGACCACGAACAGCCCGGATACGCGCGAGATGTCGGTAATGATGTCTTCGGTTATCCCGTCCGCGAAATATTCCTGCTCCGGGTCGCCGCTCATGTTGGTGAAGGGCAATACCGCGATCGAGGGCTTGTCGGGAATGGAAAGGTCGATCTCGCCAACGGTAGAGCCCGGCTTCGCCGCGGTGCTGCCTTCTGCTTCCACCCTGTATGCGTGTACCGGCTCGGGAATGTTCTTGACCGTCTGCTCGCCCTGGTCCTCGAACACAGCCGGGACCTTGCCGCGTACAACGCTCTTCACGGAATCAGACACCGTCACGCTACCGGGTTCGGCCAGGCTTTGGAGCCGAGAGGCGATGTTCACGCCGTCTCCATACACCGTCCCGTCGGGCTTTTCGATCACGTCGCCGAGGTGAATGCCGATGCGGAACTGCATCCTGCGACCCTCAGGCACCTTGGCAGCCTGGCCCGTAAGTACATGCTGGACGGCTAACGCAGCCGCCACCGCTCCGGTGGCAGTCTCGAAAACGGCGAGCACGGAATCGCCTGCCATGTCGATGATGTGGCCTTGATGCGATTCGATCTGGGCCTTGAATACGCCGCGCGCCGAATCGAGCGCAGCCACGGTCCCCCGCTCATCGCCCGCCATCAGACGCGAGTAGCCCGCCACATCCGCCACCAGAATCGCCGCCAGCCGATGGCGCATCCCCGTCTCGCTCAATGCCCCTCCCAAATCAGCCTTTGCACGGGAATACTAACCCAACCCGGTAAAGCCCCGGCCATCACATGCGAGTGGCAGCTCTTGCCCGTTTCCATCTCTCACACATGAGTGGAGGTCAACTTGGTCAGACACTGGCTGTCAGCCCAAGTCTGAGTCACTACAAATCACGATTGGGTCGTACCTACGTTTGACGCGACAAAGATCACTGTACAAGCATTGGAATTTCTCGAGCGCACCGATGCAATCCATTACTTATGCGCCGACAACGCGAAGGGAGTTTCTCAATTTGATTGCGAGAGCGGAGAAAGCAAAAAGCAAGACCTCACCCCCATCGTTTTCGAATCGAAGGGATGGCTCGCCGATCTGGTAGCACTAAACTCTCACCACAATCTTGCCAAACTGCTGATTGCTCTCCAGGTAGCGATGCGCATCCACTATTTGGTCCAGCGTGAACACTTTTGAATCGACGATCGGTTTGAGCGCTCCTGATTTGAGTCCTTCGTAAACATATCGCTTGGCTCGTTCTCGTAGCGCGGATTGCGTCGTGCACTCGAACAGCACGAACGCGTGTATCCACAGCCCTTTCTGGAGCGCTGGAAATAAAGGGTAAGGCGTAGGCCGCATGTCCAGCGCCCCATAGATCAACAACGTCGCGCCGCTAGCCGCGGTCTGAGCGAGTGTTTCCACATTGGGACCGGAAATGGGGTCGAAAATCACGTTTGCGCCCTTGCCGCCGCTGATCTCCATGACGCGCTTGGGTAAGTCTTCCTGTTCGGTGACAACGACGTGATCGGCCCCCGCCTGCAGCAGCTTGGCTTTCTTGTCGGCCTTGCGCGTCGCAGCGATCGCCGTGGCTCCCGTTGCCTTGGCAATTTGAATCGCGGCCAACCCGACACTGCTGCTCGCCGCGGTGATCAGCGCGACTTGCCCTTTCTCCAATTGCGCGCGCTCTATCAGCCCGACCCACGCAGTGATGTACTGCATCCACATCGCGCTAGCTTGTTCCGGCGTGAAGTTTTCGGGGTAAGACGCGACGGCGAACGCTGGTACAACGGCAGACTCACCGTAGACTCCGTGGGCGCTCAGCCCAAAAGCCGGAATCGTGCTTACCCGATCGCCGACCTTGACGCCTGACACGCCGGCGCCGATTGCATCGACAACACCCGCCGCCTCGTAGCCCAAGCGGCTCGGTAGCTGCGCGGCTTCGAGATAGGCGCCGGAACGGAACATCGCCTCGGCACGATTGAGCCCAAGGGCTTGCACGCGAAGCCGGACTTCACCCTCCTTGGGTTGAACGAGCGGTTCTTCCACGATCTTCAGGACTTCAGGTCCACCGGTTTGATGAAAACGTACGATTCTCGGCATGTTGGGCTCCTTTGTGAGTACCACGCACAGCGCGTGTCACGGCGGCGTTTGGCGTGCAATCTTATTACGAATCGCTTTGCAGAACTTATCGGCCGAGGACGCGGAGGGAGTTTCGCAATCTAGTTGAGCGGGCGGGGAGGGCAAGGCCTGATCTCTCATTCGCCAGGCCTCCGATCGAGCGGGCATACGCTAAAACCGCACGACTACCTGTGCTGCGAACAGATGATTACCTTCGGTATCTGACCCCTGCTGGTGAGCGTAGCTGTATTGGAACTTCGCTTCCATGTGGGTACTGGACCGGTAGCCTAGCCCGAGATCCAAGCGCGAAGTATTGCGATCCCACGAAACCGTGAGACCGGGAATGTCGCCGAACCACGATTGGTTCACCCGCAGCGCCGTCCAGAACTGCGAGTTGATCTTGTATTTGGCCTCGATGTAGCCGCTGAGTACATCCACCTTACCTACGCGGGGTACATCGAAAGCCGCATAGATCAGCTCGCTCCATACCTGCCAGCCGCGGTGTGCGTAACCGGCGTCGACGCCCCAGGTCGTCTGGTAGAAATCATTCACGCTGCTGCCGGTTGGTAGCGAAGCTTGGGCACTTTCCTGCATGTAGAGACCGCGGCTGAACGACGATCCCAGTGCCCATTCCGGCGCCGGCTGAAGCCCAAGCCGGACGGTTGCCGTGGGTCGCGTTCGAAAGCCATTCTCGATGCCGTCCCAGGTCTCAGGCGGCGAGGATAGCGAAACATTCTTGACTTCCAACGCATAATCGAAGGCGTTGATGCGGCCCAGCACCGCAGCACCGGTGGCATAGGACGGACCCCAAATAATGGGTACCCACCCGGCCTTGTTGGCCGCCATATCCCTGCGCGCGGCAAAGCTAGCCACGTTGCCGGGCGCGGCACTGTGGGTGATCGGAAGCAAATCCTCGTAGGCGTTCGGCGCAGTGATCAGCGGATTGTCCCACGCGAGACTACGCGGGGCCCAACTACCGAAGACGGTAGGATACTTACCGGCACGCAAGTTGACTTCTTTGGCGTCCGACGCGCGCAATTGCAGAAAGTATTCGTCCAGTCGAACTTGACCGCCGGGCTCGAAGCCAGGATCAAAACCGCGATCCGCCCGCATCTGCCCGTGCAGTATCACGCGGTCGCCCAGTTGCACTTCGAGAAACGCGGACAGCCGCGGCGCCAGGAAAACATCGCCGTCTGTGAATAGCAGTCCTTGCGCCGGCGGCTCGGCTGCGAACAGCGTGAGATCGGCCATGACTGAGAGATCAGCCTGCACGTTCCCCTCGGCCGAGGCGTACACCAGCTTCTCATGCAGCGCATCCAGAAACTCCTGAGCGCCCGCGTCCGCCAGGGGGCACAAAGCAGCGGAGGTCGCGACACAAGCGCGAATGCAGCGACACACAAAAGCGCGCAGTTGATTGCTCATGCGAGGGATTCCTGAACACCCAGGATGCGAAAGGCGGCCACTGGCTGCGAGAATCCCTTCAGTACCAGCGGTTGGAGGGGTTCACTAGACACGGCATTCCCGGCTCGGATTCGTGTCTCCTCGTCTATCAGGATCTCGCCCGCTGCGGCCGAGCTGCACAGGCGCGCCGCCAAATTGACGCGCTCGCCCACGACCACGTAATCGCTGCGGGTCTCGGCGCCGATGCATCCTGCAACCATCTGACCGGAGGCGATGCCGATACCGATACGAAGGGGCTCGGCCGACTCGCTGTTCATGCGCTCGCGCTCTCGCATCATCGCCCATGCACAACGCACCGCGCGTTCAGCGTCATCGCCGTAGCTCTTGGGTGCACCGAAGAGGGTGAAGATGGCGTCCCCGACAAACTGGCTGATTACACCCCGATGAGCCTGCACGATGTGCGTCAGAGCGCTCAAGTGACCGTTAAGGATTTCAATCACCTCCGTGGGATCGCGCCCCACAGTCATGGCGGTATAACCACGGATGTCGCAAAACACGACCGTCACCTCGCGCAGTTCGCCACCTAGTCGCACGCGCCCCGCGATGAGCTCTTCCGCCACTTGAGGATCGGTGACCTGGTGGAGCAGCGAGTGATAGCGGTCCTTCAGTGCGAGCCCGGCGGCCATGTCATTGAAGGACTCTGCCAGCGTGTTCATCTCGCGCGTCGAGGAATGCGGCATCTTCACCTCATAGTTGCCCTTTCTGATCTCACGCGTTGCGGACACGAGATACGCGACCGGTTGTGCCAGCTGCCGCGAGAGCATGAGTCCCACCACCGCGGCCAGCAGCAGTGCGGCAAGGCCGGTCAGCGCGATTCGCAGCGCGAGAAGGCGTTGCTGCGACTGAAATTCGGCCAAAGAAAAGACGGAGACCAGATACGCCGGCGGATAGGAAGAACCCTCGTTCAAGAGAAATCGGTCGAATCTGTACACTTCGTCTGCGGCTCTAAGCTGGCCATTGCTCAGTTCTTGCGTCTGCGTCCTTGTCAGCGTTGCTGTCAGCGAGTCCCGCACTGCGCCCGGGATATCGTCTCCAATCAATCGCCCGGCCAGCCAGAATCCGGACTGAAGGTGATGTGCTGCCTGCTCGCCTTTGCGCTCAGGGCCAAGGCCCTTGATGCGCTGCCCGAGAATCAAGGTGCCGACAATGGTCCCAAAGTTGGTGATCGGACTGGCCAGAATTCGAAATACTTGCGCGTCGTCGCCGTGGCGAATTTGGATAAAGCCCAATTGAACTTTCGCGACCGCAGGCGTTTCCTGAGCGATGTTCGGGATCAGCTGTCGCTGCAACTCGTGAGTGCCCGGCAACCCGGCGCGGCCGTCTTCGGGCGGCGCAATGATCTCTCCTTGGGCATTGAGCAGACGGAAAAAAGCAAAGTCGCCCAACCTCAATTCATCCCCAGCGATCTTGTATACCTCAGGGTCGTTCGCCTCCAGAGCCGCGAACAAACGCACTGAGTCCGCCAAGCGCTGCGCCTCCTGCGCGGCGATGGCCAATCGGATCTCCTGCTCTTGTTGGAAGCTGCTCAATTGATGGCGAAACAGATCGTCCACCACCGCATCATAGGAATCGCTGCTCTGATGCTGAGCAATAAGCAGGCTGGCCACCGTGGTGACCACGACAATCCCCATGATCGCCTGCAACAACTTGGCGCGAAAACTCATGCTTCAGCGCGCCAGGTTAACAGCGGATGTTTTCCCGTCAGCAATGCTCACCCGGACCTTAAGGATCCTCTCCGAGGGAAGAAATACCTTCAGCCAATAATCGCCAGCCGGTACATTGTTCAACACGAAACGCCCTTGCGCATCGCTGGTCGTGAACCACGGTGTGTCCAGCACGAGCACCAGGTTGCGCATGTGCTTATGGATCTCGCAGTAGATCTTCACCAATCCGGGCCTCTCGAACGTCAACACGGGACTGTTTTCGTCCTTGCGAAAGCGACCCAAATCGAATCGCTTCGCGCGCGAGTAGGAGAAGACGTTGTGGAACTCGTCGTCCTGATTCGGAAAGGCCACCCTGCTACCGGTCTGCACTGCCATAATCGCTGGGCGGAATTGGTAGCCCCGCTGACTGATGCGCACCACCTGATCCACGCGCGCTCTTGGATAGCTGCCGTCGTCTGTCTCCAAAAACACGATGGCGACTTGCGGATCCGGCGCCTGAACGGGGTTCTTCGTCTGCACCCGGTAACCAGGGCCGGTCGCAGGCTTCATCGGCTCGATGACCACTGACCCCTCGACCATTCCGTCGGCGCGCGCGCGGGGCAACCACGCGTTGCACGCAAAGAGGCCGCAAATGATCCAAACGTGAAATGACGAGCTCATGGCATTGACGTTTGGAAGCAAAGCGAATTCAATCGCGCGAACTTTCGTATTTGGTACTCTGTCTCCCAGGCAAGGCGGCGAATCCAGGCGTGTGCATGGGAGTCGCCCGTACTATCACGGCTTCGAACTGGGGGATAGTCTCCCATCTCCCTTAGTCTCTCCCCGTTTCTTGCGGGTTTCAAGTGGGGTTGCGAATGTACGCTTTTTGGCAGTTTTCAGTCCCTAATATATGAGTTGGGGTCGACTTGGTTGGACGCTGTCTGTCAGCCAACTCTGAGCTGCTACGAATCACGTTCAGGTCGTACTTACGTTTGACGCGACAACGACTACTGAACAAGCTTTGGAACTTCTCAAGCGCACCGACGCGGCGAAGAGACCTGTACGTCTACTGGGCGTGGGCGTTGCAGAAAGCTATGGCGCCTATAAAGGATAGACCTGCCCCCTAGTTTTACCCAGCGTCAGCGTAAGCCCCGTGCTTTGTCAGCGTGTCCTGCCACATCAAAAAAAAAAAGGGGCGCCGACCGGGCGCCCCAACTGCGTGGTGCACTTCGTTACTAACTACTGGGCTACCGCTTGCCCGCAGATGGTGCCTACGCCTTCGATCGAACATGCCGGAAGGCCCGGCAGTGAACCACTTACCAGGCAATCCCCTCCGGTCCGTTGGAAATCGACAAAGGTGTCCACACCATTGAAGCATGTGTCGAGACTTCCCGCGACGTGTTGGAGGTGGCCTCTGGCATTGCTGCTGACGTTGACGCTGATATACGCCAGGGCGAGAGTGCCCTCTGCATTAGTAGCGCAACCGCAGTGAAGAATGTTCGCCTTTTCAGGCGGCTGGGCGATTGCACCGCCGGTGAACGCAAATGCACTTAAACATGTCAGAAAAACGAGTCTTTTCATGTGCAGGTACCTCTCTGGTTGATCGACAGATGTCGAAATTGCATTCGCCTGACGTAAGGGCGATGAACCAGGAGGGCGACGTTAAGCTTCCACCCGACAAAGAGCTCAGCGCAAGCCTGTTTCCAAGTCCGTAGGCCTGCAACTCCCTGCGCGGCGAAACGCAGCTGCGTATCGCACGACAGACTCGCCTGGCAGCCCTGCCGCCCTGTCCCTTGTCGGGATTTAGGCCAGTGGCTTTGCGTCTCATCCTTTCGGACGAAGTTGCCCTTTTCAGACGTCGACGCCCTGCATCGTGATCACCACGGACTGTGCGCCGAACGGCGATGCATAGCGTCGCTTCCACTGTTGCAAGTAGCGTGCCCTTGGAAGCGTTGACTAATAAACAAGACGTTAGTCAGTCGTGCCAAGCCGTCGCCGTCGTTTCACAGCGACGGGTACGCACGGGTACGTGGGCCTGCGTTTCCTTTTCAGCTCAGCCCGGGGACCTTGGCGTCAGCGCCATGTCATAAGCAGGGGTTGAGACCTGTCTCTAAGCTTGCTGACGACCTGCTTCCTCTTCGTCGACCGGCAGCAGGGCGGATCGGGGTTAGGCCTATATAGTCTGACGATGACCTGCCCCGGCGTTCTAGTTCTATCGGGAGGAAGCGACGCGACTCGGCTGGCCATGACAGAAAGCTATGCCATGGCGATGCCCGAGGCGACGATCACTTGTGTCGTTCCAGAAACACAAAAGCTGGCCGCAGCCAGCTTTTGTCGGGTCTGACTGCGGAGGCGGATTACCGCAGTCGTCTTGAACCGCTAGTTCGCCGCGAAGCAGTAGAAAAGTCCCGCGCCCTCCAGGCCGCCGAGGTCGGCGCCGTTGCCCTTCCCTATGCTCGTCAAGAAGAACGTCATGTCGTCGCCGCCCTGCTGCGCAATCGCGGGGGATGTCATGCTTGCCGAGACCAGCAACGCCGTCGCTACGATCGCTAGAACCTTCATGTGACCTCCTGTGCTGAAAATGGGGGAGCCGAAGTTTGCTTGCCCATCTCTCTCAGTTGCACTTGGGAATTCAGTTTAAGGGCTATAAAGTATAGGCCTGACCCCCTTGGTTTGCTTTGACCCCCTTGGTTTGCTTTGACCCCCTGGTTTGCTTCAGACTATCGACGCCGTGCGGCCGCTTCGAGTTTCTCGCGTGGTCCGATGCGCCCATGGACATAGTCCGATCAGTGCTCGCTGTCGTCGCCATTTCCCGACGTCGGCGCAATTCAGCCGGCGATGCCGCGCATCGGAGTTGCAGTCACTTGATGTCTGCCACCGTTTACGTCGATACTGCGCACAGTTTCACCTCAGCCTTGACGCATCTTCCATTGCCATTGACGTAAGCGCCAGCCAGTTCCCTCAATGGCCAGTGCCCCGATATAGCCCGCAGCAGGTTGGAGGGTATGGAACGACCAACGCTTGGCTGGAACGATACCCTTCGAGGCAACATAAAGATCTACAGGAGTATGCGCAGGATCGGTTGTCAGGGGGACGGAAAAACTATTCAGCGGTATCGCGAGACCCTCGCCACAGGCTTTCAGGTAAGCCTCCTTCTTCGTCCAGCAACTGAAAAAGGCTTCGGCGTAGAGATAGCTCGGGAGAGCGGTCAATTGGTCAACTTCAGCTGCCGAGAAGAAGCGCCGTGCGATTTCGGCGTAATCAGACTCCGTCCTCACGTATTCCACGTCAACGCCGACGTCGGAAGCAGTGGCGATGGCGATGAGGGCAAGACCGGCCGAGTGAGAGAGATTGAATTTGAGTCGGTTGGCGAATTCAGGGCCAAGGTCAGGCTTGCCGAATGCGTTGTAAACAAAGCTTATTTCGCTGGGTTGGGTCTGGAGATAGCACCCCAAGAGGTCACGCAGCACTCCGCGGGCGACAATGAAACGCTGTTGATCGCGCTCGAATTGAAAACGTGCACTCCGGGTGCGTTCATCAGCGGTCAGGGTCGCATAGAGGCGAGCGGATGTTTCAGGCGGAACGTCCAGACGGGCGCACCAACTATGAACTTCGTCGGACGCCAGTTGAAAAGCGCTCGGTGGTGACGGGGCGAGAGACATCGCGGTCGTCGTCAGCTGGCGGTCACCTCGATCGTCGGCGAGCAGCCGGCCAGGTGCACCGCGTCGGCCATCGCGACGAGCACGTCGCGCGGTCCCGTGAAGCGCTCCCTGGCGTGCGCGGTGCGGACGTTGTCCACCAGCATCAGGTCCCCGGCCTGCCACCGCTCGCGTGCGGTGTTTGCCTCGTAGACCTCGTTGATCAACTGCACGACGTCCGCGCCGATCGCGTCGCCGTTGCCGAAGCGCGTATTGAACGGCAGCCCGTCCTCGCCGTAGCTGTCCACGAGGTACTCGCGCACCTCCGGATCGATCGTCCATTCGTTGAGGAATGCGATTTGGTTGAACCAGCACCGCTGGCCGGTGCGCGGGTGACGTACGACGGCGCTGCGGCGCTGCCAGGTGCGCAGTGCCCCGTCGGGCTGCCACTCGAACTTGATCGCGTTCGCACGGCAGTAACTCTCGACGGCGCCGCGGTCATCGGTGCCGAATGCTTCAGCGATCGATGCCCCGATTTCACCGTTGTAGTTGCGGATGAGCAGCCAGCCCGCCCGCTCGAAGCGTTCGACCAGCTCGGCGGGCAGCGCGTGAAGTACGGTCGGCGAGTCGGCCACCGGGGTCGCGCCCCCGTCAGTCGGCGCAATGAGGCACGCGAACAGCATGAGGCAGGGGAACTCGAGGGCGTAGCTGAGTTCGTGGTGCATGCACATCGGCTGGTTGGGCGGCCACTTCGATGAGGAGTACAGGCCGTTGGAATAGCTCCGCCGGGTGGCGAAGGCCTCCCTCTCGGTCATCAGACTGCCTAGCCGCCGAAACACGGCTTCAATCTCGGCCACGTCGCGCAACCCGAGACCGCGAAGGAGAAGCGAACCGTGCTCGAGAACGGCGGCACGCAGCGCGTCGCGGTGCTCGGCCGCCCAGCGCGGTGCGTCGTCGATTGCATCAACCCGCAGCATCGCCGGCTTGCCGGGTCGCACCGCCACGTCGAGCAGCGGGGTCGGGGATGAGGACAGTGCGGTCGCGGATGAGGATGACATCTCGAGTTCCCTTTCAGTCGCTGTTGCTCAGGAGGAAGGCAACCGTTCTGGAGCCGCTCGGAGCCGCTGCACGGACCTGTCGTCGACCAGCGTAGCCAGATCGGCGAGAATCGGGTGATCGGTGAGGTCCTTCAAGGACACCGCACGATCGAGCGCGATCGCCAGCCTCAGTGCCGAGAGCGACGTGCCGCCCAGGTCAAAGAACTGATCCCGCCGGCCGATCTGATCCTGCGGGATGCCGAGAACCTTTGCCCATGCGGCCGCCAACCGGTGTTCTGTCGCCGTGCTCGGCCCGTCGCGGTCCTGTTCGGCAACATCGAGTTCTCCGGCGAGTGCCGTCAAAGCCTTCCTGTCGATCTTGCCGTTGTCCGTCAACGGCAGCCTTCTCCGCCAATGGAAGACCGACGGAACCATGTACTTGGGCAGCGACTCACCGAGCTGGTCCCGCAGCGCGTTGGCATCGACTGGCTGCTGGCCGGAGTAGAAGCCCACTAGGTGCTTGCTGTGGTCGGCCCGCGCGGTGACCACGACTGCGCCCTCGCGGACGCCGGGCAACCGCAAGAGCGTGTTCTCGATCTCGCCGATCTCTATGCGGAAGCCGCTGATCTTGACCTGCGTGTCCCGGCGCCCGAGAAACTCCAGCTTGCCCTCGGGCAGCCAGCGGCCATAGTCACCACTCCGGTACAGCCGCTGGCCCTCGCGGTGCGGATCGGCCAGGAACGCTCGTCGCGTGCGCTCGGGATCGTTGACGTACCCGCGGCCGACACATACCCCGGAGAAAACGATCTCACCGGGTGCGCCGAGCGGCACCGGTGACAGGTGCTCGTCCACGACGTAGACATGCACATTGTTGACAGGGCGGCCGAGCGGAACACGCTCTCGGTGGGGCACTCCGTCCATGACCTCATGATTGGTGTCGTCAGAGGTCTCGGTCAGCCCGTACACATTCACCAGCTTGATCCCGGGCTGGGCCGCGAACCAGCGCTGCGTCAGCTCCTTCTTCAGCGCCTCGCCCGTGACCGACACGTACCGCAGGTCCGGCAGCTCGCGGGGGTGCTGCTCCAGATAGGACAAGACAACTTCGAGGTAGGACGGCA
>DASYUW010000228.1:0-7028 GCA_036000845.1 Burkholderiales bacterium | reverse complement strand
TACGCGGTGGCGTCGATCGATTACCGGCTCTCGCCGCAGTTCAAATGGCCAGCGCAGCGCGACGACCTTCTCGCGGCCATCAGGTTCCTGCGCGAGCACGCGGCTGCCCTGGGCATCGACGGCGATCGGCTGGTGCTGCTCGGCCGGTCGGCGGGCGGGCAGATGGCAACCGCCGCCGCCTACGCGGAGGTGATTCCCGGCGTCCGCGGCATCGTCGACATCTACGGCCCGACCGACTTCGACCGGACGTGGGAGGTGGCCACCCACCCGCGCAACCTCGACCATCGCTACAACCTCGAATTGTTCCTGGGCGGCAGCCCGGAGACGGCCCGCGCCGCCTACCAAAGCGCAGGCGGCGCCATGCTCGTCACTCCGCGCGCCCCGCCGACCCTGATCCTCCACGGCGGGCTGGACATCAACGTGTTCCCGGAGCAGGCGGAGCTCCTGGACCGCAATCTCGCCGCTGCCGGCGTGCCGCACGCGCTGGTGTCGCTGCCGTGGGCCGGTCACGCGTTCGACTTCGTCAACTTCAACACGCCCGGCGCGCAGATCGGAAGGTATGCGACCGTGCGGTTCCTGGCGAGCGTGACGCGGTGATCGCGCGACCGGCGATGAGCACAGCGGCCGCATAACCCGCCGATGCAGCGGACCGGAGCCGCGGGTATAGTTTCTGTCGTCCGACGTCTGCCGGGGCGCGGCTCCGGCCGCTGATCGGTTTTACGTTAGGCGGCGCCAACAAATGAAGGCACATGCTCATCGGTGGATTGTTGTGGCGGCGATCATCAGCGTGGGTGCAGGGGCTGCACTCTCACGCGTGATCGAGCCGGGCGTCCGCGTCGCGAAGGTAATGCTGGCTGGAAACACACCCGCGATTCGACTTTTCCCCGCAACGCCCGGCCCGCATCCCATTGCGCTGCTCGCTCATGGAAACGGCGGCTCGAAAGAAATGTTCTTTCGTTTCGGCGAGGCGCTCGCCGCCGCTGGTTTTGATTGCTATTCCGTGGATCAGGCGGGATATGGAGAATCGCCGCAATCTTGCTCCCGCACCAACGTCCGGCACTATTTCGTGGAGGCCGAGCGGGCACTTGGAGCGGTGGACGTCTTCATCGGCCATTCGATGGGTGGTGGAACTGGCTCTTGGAGCGTGCGTGAAGCGGGATTTCGCCCCAAGCTTTTTATTGGGGTCGGCTACCCGGCCAAGTTGGGCGAGCACGGGCCGCCGCTGGTCTTGTTGGCAGGTTTATTTGACCAGTTTTTTCGACCAGCCGAGTTACGAGCAGTATCGAATGCGCAGGTTGTCATTTCTCCCTGGTCCGAACACATCCTTGAAGTCTACGATCCAGTGCTCGTGAGGGCGGCGGTCGAAGCCGCGTGCGCTACGGTTGGCAAACCAGTGCCCGCTGCTCCGACGGTGTGGCGGTGGCGATTCGCCGGGCTTGTGTTGGGAATAGCGGGCGCGTTGGTCCTGATGTTTCGCCTGCCTGAACTTCATCCCAGCCTGGCACGCACTCGCAGATATATTGTTCCCGCCGTTCTGCTGATCGCGCTCGCCCTGACTCTGGGGCCGTGGGTGGGCGTGACTCCGCAGTTGCGTCGCATCCCCCAGCAGCTTGTTCTGCTGCCTGTCATCTGGCTGGCGCTCGCCGGTCTCTGCAGGCTGCGGCTGCCACGATGGAGCCTGGCCGTGGTTACTGGGATACTGGCGCTTGCCTGCTTGGCAGTTGCTTCCTACCTGGCTTATCCCCAGTTTGAGAAAAGCTTTTTTCTTATCTACACTCTCTTTTGCACCCTGGGGATCAGCACGCTGTTGTTGTTGCCGGCAGTAGCTGTCGGCAGAATCGCCACGCGTGGCGGGTCGAGGCGTGACGGCGACGTTGCCATGGCCATCTTTGCGAGTTACGTCATCGGACAATTCATGCCACTGTTCTATTGAAGAGTGAATCCAAAGCCGCCTAACCATGCGCTGCAGCGAACCCGGCCATCGCGTTCTGGTTGCAATCCACGCGTCCCGCGGGCCAGGTCGCTGAGCTTGGGTCGTTATGCGGCTGTTGCGCTTTCGGTCGTCCGGAACTTCCGGGATGCGCGTGCGTCTATCTACGCGTTGCCGGCGCGCGCCGGTCGATTGAATGGCGTCATGTTTCACGTCGGCACACAACAACGGAGGTTATCATGATCAGGCGGAGGTGCTCGATCGCTACTGCGTTAACGTGCTTCGCGCTGGCGGTGTTGTGCCCATTGGCGATGGCAGAATACCACGAGCTGAAGGAGCCTTTCCTGGCCGTCAAGGGTTACGCCGACGCCGACTACAAGGCACTCAAAGCCGTGCTCCAGCGAAGCGACTGCAAATTTCTTGGTGGCGCCGAACTGACCCTGTCTTCGTCGCTGCGGTATGGCGGCGACACGACGGCATTGAACAAGTTCATCGCAGCGCTGTCGCTCTGTCCTAAGCTGAGCGTTCGCGTCAGCTTCTACAAACCCAGTCCGGGTGGGGTGGAATGCGATTGGATGGTCACGCAGATGTCGGCTTCGACCGAATTGGTCGTGCGCATCAATCTCGCGTCGGAGAAGGTGAACATCGAAAAGCTTTACCTCCCGCCGGTGAAAGCCGAGCAGGCACCCGACTGATTGGTTGGCTACGGCGGGTCGGCCGCCGCATAACCCGCCGCTGGAGCGGACCGCGGCGGCGGTATACTTCACTTGTGGTCCAGCGTCGCGCGTGCGCCGCCGCGGCCGCTCAACGGCACTACGTTATCCCGCGGCGCCGGTCAGGTTTATCACGAGTTGTACGCCACGTGCGGCAAGTACGCGCATTCGCAGTGAAGGGAGGGAAGCCTATGACGCTTAAACGGATGGACAACGTCCTCATCGTTGTCGACGATCTCGAAGCCGCCAAGGCGTTTTTCATCGAACTGGGCCTCAAGCTCGAGGGCGAGCAGACCGTCGAAGGGCCTGCGGTCGGGAACCTGATCGGGCTCAAGGATGTCCGGGCCACGCTCGCGATGATGCGGACTCCCGATGGGCAGGGCATTGAGCTGGACAAGTTCCACACGCCCAGCGCGATCAGGTTTGGGCCCGCCCCCCCTGCCTACGCGCCGGTGAACACGCTGGGCATCCGCCGGGTCATGTTCAGCGTCGATGACATCGACGCCGTCGTCGCGCGCATGCGCGCCCACGGGGCCGAGCTCATTGGCGAAATGCAGTACGAGGACACGTACCGGCTAGCCTACATCCGCGGGCCTGAGGGCATCATTGTCGCGCTTGCCGAGCAGCTCGGTTCGCTGGGGCGCGGCCCCGGCCAGTGAATGTTCGTCCGTTATCCCGCTACGATCAAGTAGAATGGAAGCATGCGCAAGCACGCCTTGGGGATTCTGGCGATTGTGTCGGTTGTGATCGTCGTGATCGCCGCGGGCGGGTATTGGTTCATGGTTTCATTTGCGCGCACATCGGTGCCCAACATCTACGTTCCGTCGCAGGCGAGCTTTGGCGGGGGAAGAATCTTTATCTACATTGATCAGGCCGACCAGATCAGCGCATCAAGATGGGTATGCAGCATGAACGTGGGGCACGAGATTGTCCGGCCGTGGGATTTCGAGCTTCAGCCGAATCCGAAGAAGTTCCTCATTCGCGTTCCGTTGTGGTCCCTCTTCCTGCCCTGTTCGATCGCCCCGATCCTGTGGCTGAGAAAGAAGAGGCGATCGAGCACGCGAGGATTCCCTGTGGGGGCGGGATAACGCGTCGCTGGATCGGACCGCGGCGGCTGATTCCGCCCCCCGTCGCGCAGACTAAGCCTTCAATATCCCCTCCCACCCTTTCCGATACTCCGGCCGCTTGATGAACGGATCGGCCTCGGGCGCATTGGTGGCCCGCATCGCCTGGTAATCCCACTCGATCTTTCTCCCCGTGCGGTAGGCCACGTTGCCCAGGTGATTCGCCTCCGTCGTCCATCCGGAATATTGGAAGTTCGACCCCGGCACCGGCCCGCTGCCCTTCGCGTAGTTCACCCACTCGATCCAGTGCCCCGGCGACCGCGGCAGCCTTTCCGCCGGTTTCACAAAGTCCTTGAATTTCTCCTCCGGCAACAGCTTGCCGCTGCCCAGCAGCATCCCCTTCTCTCCGATGAAGATGCACGAGCGGCCGCCCCACGCCGGCATCCAGCCGGGCGGTTTGCTGTCCCCCTGGTGCCACACCAGCTTCAGCGCCGGCTGCGCACCGACCCCCCCTGCCGCCGCAAACTGATACGTCGCTCGCATCGTGGCCGGCGCCAGCTCCTTGTGCGCCACCGGCACGTTGGGCGACGTCGATTCCACCGACAGCGGCGCCAACACCTTTCCGCCCTTCCCGTCCGGCCGCCAGAGATCCAGCACAGTGTACGGCGCGTCGTTGTCGTGGCTGCCCAGGTCACTCATCGTGCCATTCGCGAAATCCCACCAGCGATACCACCGTGGCCCCGGGAAATATGTCGCGTGATACGGCCGCACCGGTGCCGGGCCCAGCCACAGGTCCCATGCCAGGTTCGCCGGCACCGGCATCTCCTCTTTGAACCGCTCGACGACCTGAATGCCGTTGTAGAAACCGTGCGGCTTGTCGAACTTCTCGGCCGACGCCGTGTCCTGCAAACCCCACGCGCGATCCGCCCACACATGCACCTCGTGCACCGGGCCGATCACACCGGTCTCGAGGATTTCCCGAATCGACCGCCGCGCCTCCGAGGCGTGCCCCTGGTTCCCCATCTGCGTCGAAAGCTTCGGAAATCTCGCGGCCGTCTCGCGAATCAGGCGCGTCTCCCAAATGTTGTATGCCAGCGGCTTCTCGCAATACACGTGCTTGCCGTGTGTCAGCGCCAGATACGTCGCGAAGGCGTGCGTATGCTCGGCCGTCGACACCACGACCGCGTCAAAGTCATTCGGATTGTCGAACACCCGCCGCAGGTCGGTGACCTTCTTCGCCTTGGGGTAACGCGCTGACGCGGATTCCAGCGCATTTTGGTTGATGTCGCAAAGCACCGTGACATTCTCATCCGGGTGCGCCGCACCCGGGATTTGGGCGTTCGGCCTCCGCCCCCTCGCCCCCGGCACAATCGTCAGTTCCGCCAAGCTCGCGTTGGCCCGCCCTCCACAAGCGATGAACGCGATGTTCAGCTTGTTGTTCAGATTCTGACCGCGCAAGATCGCCGGCGCTCCGGCAATCACCCCCGCAGTCATCAGTGTCCGCCCAACAAATTCACGCCGCGTCATCCCCCGCGCTGACCGCATCTTCGCGGAAAGTTTCATGGATTTGCCCTCAAGTGAAATACGGTACTGGACGGACGCGGCGTCAACAACTTCCGCGACATCCCACTTGCAGATCGTCGTTGCCCACTACCCCAACCGTCGCAGCGCAATTTCAATAACCTCTTGGCGGATTGGCGGCGGGATGTGGCCCATGATCAACGTCTGAATCGTGTGGGGCTGTTTGCCGTATCACTGGATCAGGCGGGACGCGACCGCGACCTGCGTCATGCCGCGGGTCTCGCTAGCAGCAGCGAGTTGAAAGTGCTGGAGTAGGTGGTGTTGTTGCGGAGGGGCTCAATGGCGCGGAGTCTACAGCATCGGTATACTGTCCGCACAGCGCCCGGTGGGCGCAGTTTCCGCCATACCGGAGACAGGCATGAGATTTAAGGTTGTCGCCATGGTCCTCGCGCTGGCCGTCGGCGGGTTCGAGGCGGCGGCCGACGACGCCGCTGCGGTCATCCCGCATCGCCAGGAGCGTGTGCCCAACAAGCCGTTCGCGGCGGAGCAGGCGGCTCGGCGGATGACGGTTCCGGATGGCTTCCACGTGGATGTCATCGCCAGCGAGCCGCAGATCGTCAATCCGATTGCGATGTGCTTTGACGACCGCGGGCGCATCTGGATCACCGAGAGCGTCGAGTATCCGCGCAAATTGGCCGGGCCGGGGCGGGATCGAGTGAAGGTGATCGAAGGACTGGATGCGAATGGCCGCGCCGCGAGCGTTAGGGTGTTCGCCGAGGGATTGAATATCCCCAGCGGCGTCGCGGTGGGATACGGCGGTGTTTGGGTGCTCAATGCTCCTGACCTGCTGTTTCTGAAGGAGAAAGACGGCAAGGAAATCAGCCGCGAGGTGGTGCTGAGCGGCTTTGGCCGCACGGATACGCACGAGCTACCCAATTCGCTCACCTGGGGGCCGGATGGCTGGTTGTATGGGCTCAATGGGGTGTTCAATCAGTGTCGCGTAGTGGATAAGGATGGCAAGCGACACGACTTTAACTGCGCGATGTGGCGGATGCACCCGCGCACGCGGGAGTTCCAGGTCTTCGCGCAGGGCACCAGCAATCCTTACGGTATCGCTTGGGATTCCGAAGGCAGCGCCATCATTGAAGCCTGTCACTGGGCCAACGACCACTTGTTCCATTTCGTCGAAACAGGCCACTACAACCGCCAGGCCGGGGCCTATCCGCCGTTCACGATGAAGATTGGCGCGATCACGGATCACGGTCACCAGAAGACCGCGTATTGCGGGATCGTCAACCTCGACACGGACGCTTTTCCCGCCGCATACCGCCAGCGCATCTGCGTGGGCAATATTCACGGCGGCTGCATCAACGTGGACCGACTCGGGCGTGAGGGGGCGACTTACCTGGCTAAAGGCGAGGCGGATCTACTGGCGGCTAACGATGCCTGGTTTATGCCGGTCTCGTTGAAGGTGGGCCCGGATGGCTGTCTCTATATCCTTGACTGGTACGATCGCTATCACTGTTCGCAGGATGCGGCGCGAGATCCCGACGGCGTGGACCGCGGGCAGGGACGGCTCTATCGCCTGCGATATGGCGAAGCGCCCCTTCCGGCGCGATTCGACCTGCTCGGGGAGATGGATGATCAGCTACTTCAGCGGCTGTCCAGCGGCAACATTTACTTCCGCGAAACAGCGCAGCGAGTTCTGAGCGAGCGCGCGGCTGGCTCCAATGGCCTTCGCGCTGCGCTGGAGAAACAGGTGTTCGAGGACGGAGCCCCCAGGCACGCCAGGCTTGGCGC
>DASYUW010000227.1:0-4854 GCA_036000845.1 Burkholderiales bacterium | reverse complement strand
AGGATTTCGAGCGTGACGACGCCCGCGTAGTCCATCAGCTCAGATGTCGACTTCGTACTGCTTGTTCTCGTTCGGGTTCTTCTGCAGGTCGCAATAGCGTGCCGTATCCGAGGGCGGCTGCTGTTTCACCGTCTCGAGAATGGTGAGCTTCTGGTTCCTGACTTCCATCACGTTGATGTCGAGAGAAGCATGGTGAGTCCTGGCATCGATCGTCACAGTACCCGCCGGACCCTGGACGGAGGCACCCGACTCGATCGCCTTGAGCACCGCTTCGCGCTTAGCCGAGCCGGCCTTGCGCACGCACTCGGCCCACAGCTTGATCCCCTGGTACTGCGATACCGCGATCTCGTGCACGATCTTGGTGTCGCCGAACTTTTTCTGCCAGGCCGCGAGAAACTGCTTGTTCGCCGGCAGGGGAGATTCCTGGCTGTAGTTTCCGGCGATCAATATGCCGTCGCCTTCCGCCGGGGAAAGCGCAAGGTGCTCGTTGCCCACGCCGAATGTCGTCGAGGCAAGCGGGATCTTCTTGTTCATCCCCGACGCCGCCCACTGCCGGAAAAACGACATGTGCGCGCCGCCAACCAGCGCGGCGCAGACCCAGTTCGGTTTCTCCTGCTGGATCTTGGCGATGGTCGATCCGAAATCGGCGACGTCAAGCGGGAAAAAATCCGTCTTCGCCACGGTGCCTTTGCGCTGTGCCACGTAGTGCGAAATCCATTTCGCGGTGATCTGACCGTAGTTGTAGTCGGCCGCCAGGACGTAGACCTTGTTGCCCCACTTCTTCATGGCGCGCTCCACGATCGGTTCCACCGCCTGCGCCGGAGTTGTCCCCGTGACTACGGTGTTGCGGTCGCATACGCCGCCCTCGTAGAGAACGTTGTAGAAATAGAGCGTGTTGCTGCGCCTGAAGGTCTGGCGGATGGCCTCGCGCGAGGCGGAGGTGATGCCGCCGTGCACCACGTCGACCTTGTCCTCGCGCACCAGTTGCTGCGCGTACTTGGTGTACAAGGCGATGTCCGACTGCGAGTCGTACTGGATCAGCTTGATCTTGCGCCCCAGCAATCCGCCCGCTTCGTTGATTTCGTCGACCGCGAGCCGGGTGGCCAGCACCATCGGCTTGCCGTAGATATCGAGGTTGCCGGAGTTGTCGAGTATGGAACCGAGTTTGATGTCCTTGTCCGCCGAGAACGCCACTGTCGGGAGGCTGCCCGCGACCGTGGCAGCGCCAGCCGCCTGTAAAAAATCACGCCGTGTGAACCTCATGTCAGTTTTCCCCCGTCTGGATGAATGTGGGTGTTCAGGACTTCTTCTTGTCTTGCTGCTCCGTTCCCGGCGCCTTCGGCAGGGCGGATGAAAAGTCGTAGCCGATGGATTCGCCGATGCTCTTGAGGGCAGGCAGTTGCAGGGCCATGCCGAGAATGCTGTCCAGTACCTGGTTGACGGGCGGACGGGCACTGCCGTCCGCGCTGCCGCCGGCGGTTCCCGGAGCGCCGCCGAGCCCCGTGACCTGGTGGATGCGGATACTGTCGATCTTCTCAACAGGTTTCATCATCTGCGAGACGATCTCCGGCAGCTTGTCGAGCCGGTAACGCTCCAATTCCATTTTCATCAGGTTGTCGCTGCGGGTGTTCTCGGCGGCGAGCCGTGCCTTGTTTCCCTCCGACTCCGCCAGCAGCCGCAGACGCTCGGCATCAGCGCGGGTGCGAACCGCCTGCGAGTCGGCCTGGGCGCGCTTGATCACCACGGCGGCCTCGGTGTCGGCTTTGGCGGCTTCGACTTCTCCCTCCTCCTGCACGCGCTTGACGGACATTTCCCGCGAGCGATCTGCTATTGCGCGTTCGCGTTCGGTCTGGACATGCTCCTGCGCCAGCACGACCTCGGCGCGCGCGCGCTCTGCTTCGGCTTGCGCCTTCGCCTCTTCTGCGTGTTTGCCGGCGAGACGGATTGAGCTGTCGACCTTGTTCAATTCCGAGTTGAGCTGGGATTCGATTTCTATTTTGCGCAGGTCGCGTTGCTTGTTCAGCTCCATTGACCTGGTTTCGAGTTCACGGGCGATCCTCGCGTTCTCGCTGGCGACCATCGCGTCTTCCCTGGCCTTGGCCGCCTCCGCGCTGCTGATCGCCTTGGTCTTTTCGATCTCGAGTTGCTGCGTGATCTGGGCCTGCTCTTCCTGCTGCTGCAGCGTCAGGCGGCGCTTGGTGGCCTCGAGCTGTGTTTCCCGCACCGCGATTTCCGCCTCGGCCTCGATCTGCGTGCGGCGCTTTCTGTTGGTTGCGATGATCTCGGCCAGTTGCCGCATCCCGACGGCGTTGAAGGCGTTGTTCTCGTCCAGCGAAGTGAACGGCGCCTGGTCCAGCCGGGTGAGGGACACCGAGTCCAGCAGCATGCCGTTATGCGCGAGGTTGTCGCCAAGCCGCTCGGCGACATGGCGAACGAACTCGCCGCGCTTCTCGTGCAAGGTGTCCATGGTCGCGGCCGCCGCGACCGATTGCAGCGCATCGATGAAGCGGCCTTCAAGCAGATTGCGGATGCCGTCGGGGTTAAGGGCACGCGCGCCGATTGCCTGTGCCGCGGTCGCGACGCCGTCAACGGTGGGCTGCACCCGCACGTAGAAATCGAGTTCGACGTCGACCCGGATGCGGTCGGTGGTGATCAGCGACTTGTCGCCCGTGCGCTTGACCTCCACGCGGTTGGTCCGCATGTTGATCTCCTCGACCTTGTGCAGGAAGGGCAGCGACAGGCACCCGCCGGAGAGCACCACCTTCTGACCGCCGAAACCGGTGCGCACCAGGGCTACGTCGCGCGTAGATTTGCGGTAAAAGCGGTTCATGAACGCCACGATGATGGCGATGGCGATGACCGCACCGATGATCGCTAGAAAGACGACCACAGCGACCTCCTGCTTTCAAGTTGTGTTGAGGAGTGGATAGGCGCTTCCGGGCCGCCGACAGCCGGACCGGGGCGGGAGCTTTCATTTATTGTTGACGGCAAATATTTTCCAAGTCAAGGAAAATATTTGCCTTGGAAAGAATAGCGGGTTGTCCGGCAGGAACCGGAAAGGGCGGGCGGGGGTGTTGCTACAGCCGCTCGATGACCTGGAGCAGGTGCCCTTCGGCGCGCGCGAGGTACATGGGAGAGACCTTGCGCCGGTTGTCCAGGTACACGGTTTCGCGCGCGCTTCGGTACGGAATCGGCTTGAGATCGGCGGCCGGCCAGGGTCGCCGCTGGAGATGGCTTCGTTCTATTAGCGCGGCCAGGAACTGTACGCCCTCGTAAGTGGACTGGCCCAGGGTATTGAGCGTAGGGGCGCGCTCCCCGAGCAGGCTGTAGTAGCGCTCCTTGAACGCCATATTGGCATCCGTGGGTACGCTGGCGAAGTAGCCTGCGGTGACGTACAGGCCTTCGGTATTGTCCGTGCCGATCGCAAGCAACCCGTTCTCTTCGATGGCGCACGACAGCCGGACCATGCCGCGCATCCTGCGGCCCGCGGAGCCAAACTCGCGGTTGAACGCGATGGCGTCCTGCCCGATCAGCGAAAGGAGAAGAGCGTCGGCCTTCAGGCGCGCAAGGCGCTCAAGCACCGGACCGAAATCGCCCACGCCCAGAGGCAGGTACAGGTCGTCGACCACCTCGCCGCCGGTTTCGCGGATGTAGCCCTTGGCCAGCGCATGCGAGATTCGCGGCCACACGTAGTCGGTCCCCAGTAAAGCCCAGCGCTTCAACCGGAACCGCTTGGTCAATGCGTGAATAGCCGGGCGCAGTTGCTCGGAGGTTGTCTCGCCGATCGCATATACCCCCGGCGAGCATTCGCCACCTTCATACAAGGGTGTGTAGACGTAGGGAACGCGGCCGCCGACCGTGCTGACCAGCCTCTGGCGCACCGAACTGATGTGCATGCCGACAATGGCATCGATCTCCCCGTCCTCCAGGGCCTGATCGGTCTGCTCCAGGAGATCGGCGGCCTCGTCCGCCGCGTCGATCACGAGCAGGCGCACTTCCTTCCCCAACAGCCCGCCGGAACGGTTGATCTCCTCAACCGCGAGGCGGGCACAGGCGATGGTCGAAGGTCCCCAGATTCCCTCCACTCCGCTGGTCGGAACCAACAGACCGATGGAGAATGCCTGATCGCGAATGCGGTCGAACCGCGCCTCCAGGGTGCGCCCCGGTACGCGGGCGGGGAACTTCGAACGCCGCAGAGCGGGCAGGAGAAAACCGTTGCCATCGGGAGAAGCAGGCTGCTCGATATCTGTGGTCACCACATGGGCTCCCGAAGGCGAATCCGGACTGCCGGCCATCGAGATACGGGCCGGGATGCCAGTGTTATTTTCCGTGGAAACGAACGTATACTAACTCTTGTACGACACAACCTCTACAGGATGAGACAAGGCCGGCGAGATGACTGTCGAACCTATCACGAATTATCTGGCTTACCTCCTGGCGCAAGCCAACCGGCAGATGAGTACGTTGCTGGAGAGGGCCCTGGCCGAAGAAGGGGTGCAGATCGAGCATTGGCGCATCCTCGAAGTCCTGAGTGACGAGCAGGGCCGCTCCATGGGAGAGCTGGCGGGAATAGTGCTGATGAACCACCCCGCGCTGACCAAGACGGTTGACCGCATGGTCAGCCGCGGCCTTGTGCACCGGCGAGCCGATCCGACCGACAGCCGGCGCGTCCTTGTATATATCACCGACCACGGCCTGGAACTGATGGCGCGCCTGCGGGAGCGGGTCGATGAGCATCACGAAGTGGTAACAGCCGCCGTAGGGCCGCGCAAAGCCGAACAGCTCAAGAAATTGCTGGGCGAGTTCATCCGCACTACCGAAGAACAATAACGCCCCGGCAAAACTTTCCATTTA
>DASYUW010000226.1:0-9900 GCA_036000845.1 Burkholderiales bacterium | reverse complement strand
CGCCGACCTCCAGCCCGAGCTCATCCACGATGCGCACCTCATGTCCCGGCAACGGCCGGCCGCACGTGACGAAGCGCAACGGCTTTGGATCATCGGCCGGCGCGGGTTGCGCTTTACGTTGAAGCATGAACGGCTCGCGCCTAATGCGGTCTATCAAAGGTCCACGTTCCAGCGGCGGAAAGAGCAGTCCCAGCGCACACTCCGCAAGCCCATAGACCGGCGTCATGGCATCGGCTCGAAAGCCATACCGGGCGCAGCGCTCGGTAAAACGCGTGACGGCATCGGGGCTCACCGCCTCAGCGCCGTTGATTGCGAGCCGCCACGAGCTTAGATCGAGGTGAGCAAGCTGTGTGTCATCGAACCGTTTCAGGCACAGCTCATAGGCGAAGTTCGGCGCCGCCGAGAGCGTGCCACGAAAACGGTGGATCGCCCACAGCCAGCGCTCCGGCCGCGTGAGAAATGCGGGCGGCGACATGATGACGAGGCGAAAGCCGACATAGAGGCTTCCGAGCCAGGCGCCGATTAAGCCCATGTCATGATAGAGCGGCAGCCAGCTCACGAATACATCGCGCTCGGTTACCTGCAGGGCCTGCGCCATGGCCCGGATGTTTGCAAGCAGGTTGGCATGGGTGAGCACGACGCCTTTGGGATTGCCGGTGCTACCGGACGTGTACTGAATCAACGCGATGTCGTCTGGGCCAATCGGCATTGGCGATGCATTGCTGCTCGTCTCCGATAGGGTCGCCGGCGTCAATACCTGGCGCACGCTTGGCACATGCGCTTCCAGTAGGCGCGCCACCGCCATGGCTTCACGGACAGTGACGAGTATCGCCGCCTGTGCGTTCGCCAGTATGCCGGCGTGGCGCCGCACATGCTCCTCGATCTGCGAGAGCCGGGCCGGCGGGTAGATCGGCACCGGAATGCCGCCTGCAAGCAGGATGCCGAAGTAGGTGTAGAAATATTCGGGCGATGTGGGCAGCATGATCGCCACCGCCTGCCTTGGTTGCATGCCCTGTCTCTGCAGGCCTGCCGCGATTCGCGCCGCGCCCGCGTTGAGGCTCGCGTAACTGATTTCTTCCTCACCGGCATCCGAGAGGACGACGATGTGCGCACGACCGCCGTGCGCGTGGATGTGCCAGTCCAGCACCTGAGGCAAGGTTATTGCGTCCGCGGGCTCGGCGTGCGCTCCCTCCACGCTTTGAAGTTGTACGCGCGTGTATGCCTGCGGCGCCGGCCGGGTAGCTGTGCTGGCCGATCCGAGCGCTACCAGCAGGTCGCGGGGCGTTTCTGCGATCTGCAACGTGTTTTCAGGCAGCGTGACACCGAACGCGCGCTCCACGCGCGATAGAAGCTCGACGCGGGCGAGGCTGTCGAATCCGAGGTCCCGGTCGAGTGAGCTGTCGAGAGTTACGCGCCCGGCGCGTTGGGGTTGACGGGGCAAGTCGCGCAGCAACTCTTCGACAACGCGGAGCATTGCGGATGCACGCGCGTCGTGTTCAGGTGCCATTGTTCCGCGCCTATCCAGGTTGAAAACGGACTGCAGAGTGATGTACCGCTCCACGTCCCAAGTGATAGTAGAAACCAACGTAGCGGAAACGGCAATCAAACGCACTGCTAGAGGCGCCGCGCAAGCTGGTCACGCCGTGGGCCGAGTTGTGGAACACCACGCGCTTGTTTTCTGCTAGGCGCGGACTATGATTGGAGCAAACCCCGGGTAGCATAGCTTGGCCGGCACCACTGGGTTGGCCGACGGGCCGGCCGCCATGCAGCCTGTGCCATGGCCTTGGAGGCGGTAAGCGAGAAAGCCGCGATTGGGGCTCCCCTGACTCTGGTGCTCGTCTGGGTATTGAGCAGACGGCGATCGTGGCAAGGAGGAAAACCATGTCTAGTCAGCAGGTCGTTGCAGAAGGTCAATCACTGGCGTTTATCGGACCGGGAAATTATCGCGTTGAACGACCGGCGACTGTGGGAGACGTTGTCTCCCTGATCGAACGGAACGGGATCCAGATCGTCGATCTCAAATTCACCGACCTGCCGGGGCTGTGGCAGCACTTCTCGATCACGCTCCCGGAGATCCACGAGGATCTCTTTAGCGAAGGAATCGGGTTCGACGGTTCCTCGATTCGCGGATTTCAGGAGATCCATGAATCGGACATGTTACTGAAACCCGATCCCAGCACTGCGCATGTGGACCCGATGTGCGAGGTGCCTACACTATCGATCATTTGTGATGTCTTCGATCCGATTCTCGGCCAGCCGTACACGCGCGATCCTCGCTACGTTGCAAAGAAGGCCGAGGATTACTTGAAGCGCACGGGCATCGCGACTACGTGCTACTTCGGCCCTGAGCTGGAGTTCTTTATCTTTGACTCCATCCGCTTCGGCCAGGATCAACATTCCGGGTACTACTACGTGGAATCCGCCGAGGGCGAGTGGAACTCGGGCGCCAACGAAGGCGCCTACGGCGGAGGTAACCTGGGTTACAAGCCGCGCTACAAGGAGGGCTACTTCCCGGTCCCGCCGCACGACACGCTGCAGGACATTCGCTCGGAGATCGTGCTGGCGCTGATGCAGGCCGGCATTCAGATCGAAGTGCATCACCACGAAGTGGCGACCGCGGGACAGAACGAGATCGACATGCGCTTCGCTCCACTCACGCGTATGGCAGACAACGTCATGATCTACAAATACGTGTGCAAGAACGTAGCGCGCAGGCACGGCAAGGTAGCTACATTCATGCCCAAGCCGATCTTCGCTGATAACGCGAGCGGCATGCACTGCCACCAGAGCCTGTGGAATGATCAGAAGAACCTGTTCCACGACGCTAGCGGCTGGGCCCTAACCTCGCAATCGTGCCGCTGGTACATCGGTGGGCTGCTCAAGCACGCGCCGGCCTTGATGGCGTTCTGCGCGCCGACCACCAACTCATACAAGCGGCTGGTGCCCGGATACGAGGCGCCAGTCAATCTCGCCATGTCCCAGCGCAATCGTTCTGCCGCAGCGCGCATTCCAATGTACTCGGATTCGCCAAACGCGAAGCGCGTGGAATTCCGCTGCCCGGATCCCTCAGCAAACGCTTATCTTGCATTCGCAGCAATGCTGATGGCGGGTTTGGACGGCATTGCAAACAAGACTGACCCCGGAGAACCGCTGGACAAAAATATCTACGACCTGCCTCCAGAGGAGGCGAAGAACATCCAGCAGGTGCCAGGCTCCCTGGAGGAGTCCCTGGCCGCCTTGGAGAATGACCATGCCTTCCTGAGGATGGGCGACGTGTTCACCCAGGACGTGATTGATACCTGGCTGGAGTACAAGCGCAAAAGAGAGATTGATCCGGTACGGCTGCGTCCGCATCCCTGGGAGTTCTATCTGTACTTCGACATTTGATTGGTAAACTTTCCTGTCCGGTCGCGATGGCGAATGCGCGGCCCTCTGTTTCGATGGGGCCGTCGCGGCCGCGTCGTGAAGGAGGGGTCATGAAATTGGTCAGCGCAATTGTCAGACCCTCTAAGCTGGACGATGTACTGGACGCACTTTCCGCCATCGGCGTGAAGGGCGTCACTGCAACCGAAGTGAAGGGTTTTGGCCGGCAGGACGGCCATACGGAGGTCTACCGAGCTGCGGAATACGAAGTGACATTCATCCCAAAAGTCAAAATTGATATTGCGATCCCCGACAACCTTCTCGGTCAGGTGATCGAAGCGGTCGGAAACGCAGCCAGAACCGGCAAAATCAGCGATGGGAAGATCGTCGTATCCGCTCTTGAGCGGGCGGTCCGCATTCGAACCGGCGAAACAAACGATGCCGCGCTTTAGCATTTTGGAACACCAGAGCCGCGTCGGTTACCGGACGAGGGGTTTCGCAAAGCTCAGTTCGTGGCCGTCCGGGTCGGCCATGTGGAAATAGTGCTCGCCCCATTCCGCGTCGCGCGGGGCAAACTGGGGTTGCAGGCCCATCGCCACTGCGTGTCGGTACATGCCGTCCACATCCGACACGTAAAAGATCACCCGGCCCCACCTCGACCAGCGCTGATCCTTGGGTGCAGCGAAAAGGTTGAGATAACCTGTGCCCGCGTGGAAACTGGTGAACACGGCCAACTCCCCGCCGTATCGAATGGGAAAGCCTAGTGCCGAGTAAAATCGCACCGCGCGCGCCATGTCATGGGTCGCAAGGGTCACTGCGCTAATCGATTCAATCTGCGGTATGACAGGGACTCCGGTGGTGCCGGTATTCATCTTCGGAGATTCCATTTGAGGGTTTGATCATCGGCGCTGAGCGCCGGGAAGTGCGGCGGCGCGTGCGGGAGCGCATGTCGGGTGCCTCATGAGGAGGAACGCAATGGGACGTCCTCGCCCCAAACCCGCCGCGCAGTCTCGACGACCAGGCTGAGCTTTCGTTCCTGGTCTGCCGGGGTGATGGCGTTTCCGATCACCGAGCTGGAAAAGCCGCATTGCGGGCTTACTGCCAAACGCTCCAGGGCCACGAAGCGGCTCGCTTCGCGGATGCGGCTTTCCAGCTCATCCATTGGCTCAAGGCGAGAACGCTTGGTGGTGATGAGTCCCAGCACCACCATCTTGTCCTCGGGCACTTCCTCGAGGGGCTCGAACGATCCCGAACGCGCGTCGTCATATTCGAGCAGGAGCCGCTGCGCCCGGATGCGTCGGAAAACTGTTCGCGCGATCCGCTCGTACCCACCGCTCGCAAGCCAGCGACTGTCCTGGTTTCCCCGGCACACGTGAAAGCCGAATGTGACGCCAGGAAAATCGCCGATGATGGCGTTGTCCATCTCGATGCCGCGTTCGAGATATTCCTCAGGACTCCAGCCCTGGGATTCGTAAAAGCTGCGCGTCGCTGGATCGAGCAACAGTGCGTAGTGGGGCGCGTCCAGCTGGATGTAGGTCGCGCCAAGCCGGACTAGCTCCGCCACTTCCTCCCGAAGTATGTCCACGACGTCGGCGAGGAAGTTTTCTAAGGTGGGATATGCCGTGCGGGAGCGCTGCGCAGACCAGAAGTTCGCCCAAAGGCTGGGGCTAGGCAGCGTGATCTTCCGAATGCGGGTCGTGCGCGCACGCAAAAACACGAATTCTTCCACCGACAAATGCCGCCTGCGTCGGAGCTTCTCCACGACTCCGAGTCCTGCGGGGCGCTCAATCGTCCGATCGCCGACGGTCGAAGAGTCTCCGCGCCAATGGCCCCACAGAAACGCGTTCAGGTCCCAGTTGCCCAGGCCGCTCACGGATTCGGCGAACTGGCTTTGGAAGGAGAGCCGCCGCTGCTCGCCGTCGGTGACCACCGGCAGACCCACGCCCTCCTGGATCCTGATGGCGTCCTCCACGGCCCGGTCTTCGACGGCCTTGAACCGGACATGCGAGATCCGGCCCGAGGCGGCATCCCCACGCGCCGAAATGAGTTCGGACGGGCGGAGCAGGCTGCCTATGTGGTCTGTATGGCAAGCGATCATGGGACTCGATAGGAGGATTCAACGCTCAGGCTGGTGTAGCAAACACCGTCAATACCCCGGTGTAGCCATAGAGGTGATGCCTTGCGATCTCGCCACCGGCGAAAAAGCCGACCAGCGGCACGTCGCCCAGGCCATTCCGCACCAGCTGCAACTCGGCATGCCGCGCGCCGAAGTGCGGGCCGCCGCGTCCCGAGCAACTGACATATACCGCGCCCGCCATGTGCCGCCCCGCGCCACTCTCCAGTTCGGCGCGGATTTCCGTCACGATGCGCACCAGATCGAGCTTTGCGGCTTCCGCGTTGCGCGTGCAAAAAGCCAGGCGCATGCCGGGCTCGATCTGCTCGGCGATCGCCAGGACTTGGTGCTGGCGGTCCACGCCCACCAGGTGCCGCACGATGGTATCTGCGCCGAACTGTCCGGGCCGAGTCGGCACGTCCTCCGCTGCGGTAATCAAGCCCACCAGCGTGGTGGACAACGCCTGTGACAACTCTTGATCCGGCAGGTCTTGGTCGAGCCCCAGATCTTGCAACACACAATCGAGCGCGGGCTTGCCGTCCAGGCTGACTACGAAATTGCGCTCGGCTTCGGTTATATTGCGCGACGGTCCGATCGGCTGGCAGCCCTGGGTCACGCGCGAGATCAGGCCGACTTCCGGACCGAAGGCCACGCCGGACAAACCGCCGGTGAATACGCCATCCGCCATATGTACCGTACGGTTGCGCGCCGACGACAGACCGCCGAACAGATAACCGGTGGCTGTGCGCGCGCTCAGCTCGTGGATCAACTCCTGCAAGTCGGGCGTGTTACCTTCGGCATGAACCAGCGCGGTATGGGCCATGAACCCGGACGATGCGGCAGGCAGCGGCTGCCGGCCCGAGAATAGTCGAAACATTTTGCGCGGCAGCGGCGCGATCATCAGCGCCAGGGCCGGCTCGTCGATGTATTCGACGCCGCTGGCGGCAACGCCCACACCGACCGTGCCGACCCAAGCCACGCCCGGGAAGCACCGAAAGAGCTCATCGAGGATCGCCTCGGCAACGGGCGCGTAATAATCGCTCAGATAACACCAGCCCAGCGTGAACGGGGCGGAATCACCCTGCTGCGCGGCACGCGCGGCGATCTGTGTTTGAAGTTGCTTCTGGCAATGGGCCAAGGCCACACGCCAATCGGCGTGGGCGGCATGAGCGTAGACAAATGAAGCGAAAGACATATCGGTACCCTGCCCCAAACGGGAAGCAAAGTCGACACCGGCCGGCAAAACGTTTCTAGACGAGCTACCTGGTGGATGGAGAATTGTTGATTTTCGCAGAACGCAGCGTCGAGGTGCACTCCGAGACGAGGTCCGACGCAACCCGGCTGGGCATTTGACCGAGGCGGGGTGGACGTGGTCGCGCGCTCGGAACGCCATGCACAAGTAGCGCCGGAGCGGGTTGCATCAGGAATCGAGAAAAAGGTCCGGCGCCGGCAGCGCCTCGGGATTCAGCGCGTAGCGCGAAAAGTCACCCACGCCGGCTTCGCGCAGCACGTCCTCGTCGATAAAGAAGTGGCCGGTCGCAGTGGATCCCGGTTGCGTGAGTATCGCCCGCGCGGCGTCCGCGACAATCTCGGGCTTGCGTGCGCCCTTGATCAGCTCGTCGGCACCGGGGATTAGCGCCATCGCTGCCGTCGCGATGAGTGTGCGCGGCCACAGCGCATTGAACGCGATTCCCTCCGCGCGGAACTCCTCCGCCATCCCGAGCACGCACATGCTCATGCCGTATTTGGCGATGGTGTACGCGACGTGGTCCTTGAGCCAGCGCGGCGCAAGGTTCAACGGCGGCGATAAGGTCAATACGTGCGGATTGCGCCCGGCCTGCGCGGAACGGCGCAGCCAGGGAATGCACGCCTGAGAGCAAACGTATGTTCCGCGCACGTTCACGCCGGTCATCAGGTCGAAACGCTTGACGGGTGTGGCGAGGGTGCCGGTCAAGCTGATCGCGCTGGCGTTATTGACGAGGATGTCGATGCCGCCAAACCGATCGGCGGTCTTGGTCACGGCTTCGGCCACCGCGGCTTCGTCGCGAATGTCGCATGGCACGGGCAGCGCGATACCGCCTGCAGCTGCGATTTCCGCCGCAGCCGTGTAGATCGTGCCCGGCAACTTCGGATGCGGCTCGACGGTTTTCGCGGCGATGGCGACGTTCGCGCCTTCGCGCGCTGCCATGACAGCGATCGCAAGACCGATGCCGCGCGACCCGCCGGTGATAAACAGCGTCTTGCCCTTGAGGCTGGTGTCCATAGTTTTAACTCCCAGGCTCATGCTTTGCGGCTCGGTTCAGTTCACGGTGTACCGTGGAGCGACCTGCACCCACGGCTTGCGTGCCGGCGCCAAGTCGCGGTTCACTTTTTCGCCGTTGCCGAGGAGCGCGGCACCAGAAATCGATGACGGCAGCGTCCTCGGCGGCGCCGTGCGCAATATCAATCTTCCCCAAGATCCTCGAGGACCGCCGCAACGAGATCTGGAGAGAGATGGAATCCGCTGTCCGCTAATCGTTTGAAAAGTGGCCGTGCCGCCACGACAAGCCGAGCGCGCTTCGCTTCCACTATGACGCCTGCTGTTCCAGTGCAGCGCAGACCGTGTCGCCGTGCGGCCTTGCGCGCAGACAACTCATCGAGGATCACCAATGCACCAGGCCCATGCGCGAGCGCCGCCCGAATCGTGCTTGCCTCGCCGTTGTCCAACGCGGGAAGCAGCGGCCCCGCCGGATCGCGTCGCAATACACCGAGCTGGCGACGTCTGATGGCCGCAGAGACCTCCGCCTCACCCGGACGGCCGAACCCGGTGAGCACCTCTGATCGAACTGTCGGCGTGATGAGCGCGCGGCCGTACAACTTTCGCAACCAAGCAAGCCCGTCGAGATGCGCGAGCCCAATGAGCGGCTCGCGTTGACGAAAGCTACCTCTTCGCGCGCCACGCCTCGAGGTTCTTGAGGTCCTCGCGCAGGGTCTTCGCGTTACCCCGAACTACCGGGATGCCCTCGTGCGAGACGTGCTGCATGAAGTCGACGAGCGGGACGCCGGCGATCTTTGCCCCGCGCCCGAGCGACACGCTTTCGCTACGGTAGAGGGCTGTCGCGAGGGCGAGACGTACTCCGGGCTCACCGAGCAGGCCCTCATCGTCGAGGTGGAACAGCAGTGCCTCTGGCTGGTCGCGGTTCATGACCACCACCGGTGCCTTGCGCGCCATGCGCAGGGCATCGGAGGGGTTGTTCTTGAGCTGGCGGACGTTGACGCTTTTCATGATGTACCTACGTAATGTAGGAACATTATAGAGGTAGCCGTCTGGCGGCGCAACATCAAGGCCGCTACAAGACTGCGCCTCGCACAACCGAGGCGTCAGTTCAACGACCTGATCGCCCGTCGACAGGTCCCGGTGCTCGAGAGGCGTTCAGGTTTCGACCAGCCCCGCCCGCGTGAACGGCAAGCGGCGCACGCGCGGGCCACCCAGTTTGGCGACGGCGTTGGCCACGGCGGGCGCCAGCGGCGGCACGCCCGGCTCGCCCACGCCGCTGGGCTTTTCGGTGCTCGGCACGATGTGCACCTCGACCCTCGGCATCTCGTGGATGCGCAGCGACCGATAGGTGTCGAAGTTGCGTTGCGCCGCGCGGCCGGCCTTGATCTCGACCTCGCTGTAGTAGAGCGCGCCCAGGGCGAAGCCGATGCAGCCTTCCATCTGTGCGCGGATCACGTCGGGATTGACGGGCACGCCGCAGTCGACGGCGCACACGACGCGCTCGACCCTGACCTTGCCATTGCGCATCGACACTTCGGCTACCTGTGCGACGAACGAATCGAACGACTCGTGCACGGCGATGCCCTGCGCGACGCCGGCGCGCCGCGGCTTGCCCCAGCCCGCCTTGTCGGCTGCGAGCTTGAGCACGGCGGCTGCGCGAGGACTCTTGCCGAGCAGCGAGAGGCGGAAGGCGAGCGGGTCGCGGCCCGCAGCGGCGGCAAGCTCATCGATCATCGTTTCCATCACGTAGGCGGTGTGCGTGTTGCCGACCGAGCGCCACCACAGCGGCCGCACCGCGAGTGTCGGCGAATGCAGCGTCCCGGCCAGCATCGGCAGGTCGTAGATGGATTTGTCGACGCCTTCGACCGACGTCGGGTCGATGCCGTCCTTGATCATTTCGGCCATCGGTCCGCCGGCCATGATCGACTGGCCCACGATGATGTGCTGCCAGACTGCGACGTTACCCTTCGCGTCGACTCCGGCCTTGACGGCATGGACGTACATCGGCCGGTACAGGCCTGCGCCGGTGTCGTCCTCGCGGCTGAACTGCAGCCGCACCGGCGCGCGTCCACCGATCGCCTTGGCGACGTTGACGGCGGCGACGGTGAAATCGCACCACACGTTGGCGCGCCGGCCGAAGCTGCCGCCCGACACCAGCGTGTGCAGC
>DASYUW010000225.1:0-5836 GCA_036000845.1 Burkholderiales bacterium | reverse complement strand
GCGAATTCCTGACCGTTGAAGCGTTCGCCGCGGATGCCGACGAACAGATCGCCAGGACGAATGTCACGGCTGTCCGTGGCCACTCGCATGAATTCCGCGTTGCCACCTAGCCGGCGGGCGCCGAGCGCCTGCGCTGCGCTGACGAGGTCAAGCATGGTCTACCCGCCGCGGCAACCGCCGCAGGATTTCGCGCGCGACTTCGGCATCGTCGAAAGGCAGCCGCCGGCCGCCAATTTCCTGATAGGTTTCGTGGCCTTTGCCGGCGATCAGCACCACGTCCCGCGGCGTGGCGCCGCTGATCGCCTGCAGGATCGCCGTTGCGCGATCCACTTCGATCGCGTAGTTCGGGTGCGCGCCTGCAACGATTTCGTCGATGATCGCGCGCGGGTTCTCCGATCTCGGGTTGTCGCTGGTGATCGCCACGCGGTCAGCGAGACGGGTCGCCACTTCGCCCATCAACGCGCGTTTGCCCGGATCGCGATCACCGCCGCAACCAAAAACGCAATGCAGCCGCCCTTCGCTCGAGAGAGTGGAGCGCAGCGTCTCCAGTGCCTTCTCCAGCGCGTCCGGGGTGTGCGCGTAATCCACCACCACCAGCGGCGCACCGGGTTCGCGCACCATCTGCAGCCGCCCCGGCACCGGCTCGACCCGCGAAAGCGCCTCTACCGCCTCTCGAAGCGGCACGTCTGACGTGATCAGCACGCCCAGCACACCCAGGAGATTGGAGGCGTTGAAACCACCGATCATGCGGCTGTCGAGTTCGGCCGCGCCCCACGGCGTGGTGATCTCCAGCTTGAGGCCGCGCGTCGACAGATCCAGCCGGTGTCCTGCGATCTCGCCCCTGCCCAGGCCGTAACCGAGAACATTGACCCGGGAGCGATCGATCGATGTGGCAAGCTGCTGACCGAAGCGGTCGTCCAGATTCACGATCGCATGCTTGAGCCGCGGCCAATGGAAAAGCTTCGCCTTTGCGGCCGCGTAGTCCTCCATGGTCTTGTGATAGTCGAGATGGTCGCGCGACAGGTTGGTGAACAGCGCGACGTCGAACTCGATGCCGCCGACCCGACCCTGCTCGATACCGTGCGAAGAAACTTCCAACGCGCAAGCCTCGGCGCCACGCGCGCGGAAGTTCGCAAGCTGCGCCTGCAGGGTCACGGCATCGGGAGTGGTGTTCAGCGCGGGTTCAAGCGCACCGGAAAAACCGCTGCCGATGGTTCCGATCACCGCAGTCTTGCGCCCGAGGTGGGACAGCGACTGTGCGATCCAGTGCGCGCAGGAGGTCTTGCCGTTGGTGCCGGTCACGCCAGCGATCCACATGTGTCGGGACGGATGCCCATGAAAGTGGCTGGCGATGTCTCCGAGGTGCGCGCGCAGCCCGGGCACGCCCAGGTTGGGCAACTTCCATGCGGAGTTCCACCGAAAGCCGCGGCTGTCCCACAACACGGCGGCGGCACCGGCGCCGATTGCCTGGTCGATGAAGCGGCGACCGTCGGCATGCTCGCCCGGGAAGGCGAGAAACAGGTCGCCGGGCTCGACCTTGCGGCTGTCCACGGCGAGACGGGTGACGGGCACGCCGAGAGCGCCGATTTCACCCACGTCAAAGGCGCGCTGGCCCGGCCGCGGCGAGCGCGCTGTGGTGTTCATACTTCCTCCCCGATCAGCGGCGCCGACTCCGGAGGAATCACATTGTCGGGCGGCGCGTCGGGCGAGACTCCGAGCAGCCGCAATGCGCCCGCCATCACGTTGCTGAACACCGGTGCGGCGACTTCGCCGCCGTAGTAATGCTTGCCACCCGGCTCGTCGATCATCACGGCAATGACCAGGCGCGGGTTCGAGGCGGGCGCGAATCCGACGAACGAGGAAACGTAGCGGTCCGCCGCATACGCTGCACCGTCGAGCTTGTGCGCAGTACCGGTCTTGCCGGCAACCCGGTAACCGGCGACCTGGGCGCGCGTCGCGGTTCCGCCGGGCTGCGTCACCGTTTCCAGCATCTTGCGTACCGCCTGCGCGGTGTGCCGCGACACCACGCGCTTGCCCTCGACAGGCTGGTCGCGACGAATCAATGTCAGTTGCTTCAGTTCGCCGTCGGTGGCGAATACCGAGTACGCGCGCGCCAGTTGCAACAGGCTGACGGAGACGCCGTGGCCATAGGACATTGTGGCGTGTTCGATCGGCTTCCAGCTCTGATAAGCACGCAACCGCCCGGTTGCTTCTCCGGGAAATCCCACTCTGGTCTGGGTGCCGAAGCCGACGGCGGAAAAGATTGCCCAGAGCTTCTGCGGCGTCATTGCCAGCGCGATCTTCGCCGAGCCCACGTTCGATGACTTCTGGATCACCTGCGAGACGGTGAGAAAGCCCTCGGGATGAACGTCGCGAATCGTGCGCTTGCCGATGGTGAAGCGTCCGTGTTCGGTGTCGATGACGCTGCCCGGACCTACCAATCCGGACTCCAATGCGGCGGCGGCGGTGAACGGCTTCAGGGTCGAACCGGGCTCGAACAGGTCCACCACCGCGCGGTTGCGCGATCGGGCCATCTTCAGGGTGTCGCGGTTGTTCGGGTTGTAGGTAGGCCAGTTCGCCAGTGCCAGCACTTCGCCGGATGTCGCGTCAAGCACCACAATGCTTCCCGCCTTGGCGTCGTGCTCCGCGACTGCGCTCTTCAATTCCCTGAAGGCAAGATACTGAATGCGCTGATCGACGGAGAGCGCCAGATCGCGCCCCTGCTGCGGTGCGCGGATGCTCTCCACGTCCTCAATGATCCGCCCGAGCCTGTCCTTGATCACGCGCCGGCTGCCGCGCTTTCCGGCGAGCCATTCCTGGTACGCCAGTTCGATGCCTTCCTGTCCATTGTCGTCCACACCGGTGAAGCCGACCACGTGCGCAGTCACTTCCGCTGCGGGGTAGTAACGGCGATACTCGCGCCGCAGGAACACGCCGGGAAGATTGAGCTGAACGACTTTCGCCGCCTGCTCCGGGGGCAGCTGCCGCTTGAGATACACGAACTCGCGCTCACCTTCGGCAAGCCGCTTTTTCAGCTCCGCCGGATCCGTGCCGAGCAGGCGTGCCAGCCTCACCCTTTGCTCAGTGCTGAGGTTGGCGTCCGCGGGAGATGCCCACACCGATTCCACAGGCGTGCTCACCGCCAGAGGTTCGCCATGCCGGTCGGTCACCATGCCGCGATGCGCGGAGATCTCCACTACGCGTGCATAGCGGGTCTCGCCCTTCTGCTGCAGAAAATCGTTATGCAGCCCTTGCAAATAAAAAGCCCGCGCCGCAAGCACCATGAACCCGCAGAAAACCAGCAGCAACAGCAGCCGCGCCCGCCACACGGGCAGGCGCACCGAAAGCGCTGGATTCAGGGAGGGTCTCATGGGTTGGACGGCGCGGGAGGGGGAGGAACGAGACGCACGCGTGCCGCCGGCGGCACACGCATGTGCAGATTGTTGGCCGCGATTTTCTCGACTCGGGAATGCATTGCCCAAGTGCTTTGTTCCAGCTGCAACTGTCCATACTCGACTTCTAGCTGCTTGGCGACTTCCTGCTGCTTCTGCAACTCCACGAAAAGCTTTCGTGCCTTGTGCTGCGAAGTCACCAGCGCCAGCGCGCAAACGACCAGGATTCCCGACAGCACGAGATTGAGCTTGATCACGCCGCGATCCTTTCCGCGACCCGCATCACCGCGCTGCGGGCGCGGGGGTTGGCGGCAATCTCGGACTCGGAGGCAAAGACCGGTTTGCCGACCAGACGCAGGCGCGGCTTTGGCAATTCGCGCGCGCGCAGCGGCAGGCGCGCCGGCAGCGCGCCGGGCTGCGAATGCGTGCGCATGAACTGCTTGACGACGCGGTCTTCGAGCGAGTGAAAACTGATCACCACCAGTCGGCCGCCGTCATTGAGGACCTCGAGGCACTGGGGCAGCATCACCGCCAACTCTTCAAGCTCCTGATTGACGTGAATCCGTATAGCTTGGAAGGTGCGCGTCGCCGGGTCCTGATGTGGCTCGCGCGTGGGAACGGCTTTTGCCACGATCTCGGCAAGTTGCCGTGTGCGGTCGACAGGCCCGCGCGATCGAGCCGCAACAATCGCTCTTGCAATCTGTTTAGCAAACCGTTCTTCGCCATAGCACCTGATGACCTCCCCGATCTCCTGTTCCGAAGACTGCTCCAGCCATTGCGCCGCGGTTTGCCCCCGGCTCGTATCCATCCGCATGTCCAGCGGCCCGTCGAAGCGGAAGCTGAATCCCCTGTCCGCCTCGTCAAGTTGTGGCGAGGACATGCCAAGGTCGAGCAACACGCCGTCGACATGCGCGACGCCTGCCCGACGAATCACTTCCTGCAGGGCACCGAATTGCGCATGAAATACGGCAAGGCGCAGATCGGCTATTTCCATTGCCGCGGCGATCGCCATGGCATCGCGATCCAGGGCGATCAACTTCCCCGAGCTGCCGAGCCGCGCCAGAATCGCCCGACTGTGTCCGCCGCGGCCGAAGGTTCCGTCCACGTAGATGCCATCGGCCTTGATGCGCAATGCCTCGACCGCTTCCTCAAGCAGTACCGTCTGATGTGAGCGCAAGTGGTGATCCGCTCGATCTCACAGCGCGAAGTTCTCCATCCCCGGGGGCAGCCTGTCGCCGCCAGCTGCAAGCTGTTCAAGCTGCTTCTCCCAGGTGCTTTGGCCCCAGATTTCGAAGTGACTGCCCTGCCCGACCATCATCACTTGCTTCTCTAGGCCGGCGAATTTGCGCAATTCCGGTGAAACCAGCAGCCGCCCGGAGGCATCCAGTTCGACTTCCTCTGCAAAACCGACCAGAAGCCGCTTCCACAAACTGGTCTGGGGATCGAAACTGGAGAAACTCATGATCCGGGCACGGATCGGCTCCCACGCGGGCGCGGGGTAAAGCAAAAGGCAGCGGTGCGGATGGGCTGTAAGTACTTGCTTACTGGCATTCCCTGATTGCAAGCCGTCGCGATGCCGTGTTGGAACGGCAAGGCGGCCCTTGGCATCGAGATTTAGTGCTGTCGCCCCCTGAAACATTTGTTATTCCACCGGAAGTATTGGAATTTCCAGGTTTTCCCACAAAACCCTACTTTTCCCCACTCTAGTGGAAAAAAAATAGCAGGTCAAGGGGAACCTGCCGACTTTTTTCAGTTACGACAAAGACTTACAAGCAACTCTTGAATCCAGATAAGATCAAGAGTAGTTAAGCTATAAAAATAATATAGTTATGATGTGTATTTAAAGTTATTTAGAAGAATTGGCCCGGGCACAAAGATACAACCCAGGAAACAATTTCCTGACGGGAAAATCGAAGCGCTGGAAAGAGTGAAGCTGGCCTGTAAGCCGGGTTCTGTGGGGTGCCCTGCGGCACCCCAGCAGTCATTCATCTGGGCCGGCAGTTGCCTGCCGGCTCGAGCGACCTACCCGAGAGCAGCGCGAGCCGCGCTATCGCCCCCCTATTTGGTCTTGCTCCGGATGGGGTTTGCCGTGCCGTTTCTGTTGCCAGAAACGCGGTGGGCTCTTACCCCACCGTTTCACCATCGCCTGATCCGACGTCCTTCTCGCCACAAGAGCGAGACTTTGCAGCTTTGCAGCCGCAAAGCCGGGCGTCGGCCATTGGCAGTCTGTTCTCTGTGGCACTTTCCATCGCCTCGCGGCGTCCGGCCGTTAGCCGGCATCTTGCTCTGTGGAGCCCGGACTTTCCTCTGCGCAAGCGAATTGCGCAGCGACTGCCCGGCCAGCTTCAAGTCGAATTATCGCATCGGAAAGCCGGGGTCCCCGCACTTTAGTTGCGGCATGACTTTGACCCGCTGCGCAGCTAAAAGTCAGCCTTCACAGCAAC
>DASYUW010000224.1:0-3185 GCA_036000845.1 Burkholderiales bacterium | reverse complement strand
CGGCGCGAATTTGGGTTGGGATTCATTCATCGCGTCATGATTGAGTGCGGTCCTGCGCGCCTTGTCCCGATCCTTCTTCACATCATCGACCTTGCTTTGCTCGATCTTGTAGGCAATCCGCGCGGCCAGTTCCAACTCGATAAAGCGCCGGAATGACGCCGTCCATCGCGTCAGTTCCAGACCCATCCCGGTATCATTGGACACATACCGCACATAGATGGGCGTGTTATCCGCTGACCAGAACGTCTGATCGTCGTAGTAGTGGATCAGCGGGAGCGAAAAGAACTCGTCTTCCGAGACGCCGACGGTGCGGACCCAGTCGGAAGGCTTTGCGAAGACTTTGTGGAAGCCGAACGCAGGCGTCACGCCGGTATCCGCGTCAGCCCTGATGGTCTCCGTCGCGAAATTCCAGGAGCCCGCTTCCAGCGCCTCCTGGAGCACCTCGGGCCACGCGGCGGTCAGCAGCCGGCCGGCTTCCACCGGCTCGCCGGTGTCTTCCAGCGGCCGGTGGCCGAGCTCGCGCAGGGTCGCGTTCCAGACTGAAAGTTTGACCGCCATCAGGCCATCGCCTTCTCGTTCTCGGTCTTGTCGATCCAGTCCTTCGCCGCCTCGTTGGTGGGCGCTGTGCCGACCACGACGCCGTCGACCTTGCGGATGATGTCCTTCTTGCGCGTAGAGGCGTTCAGCCGGGTCTTGAACTTCCGCGTCTCGACTTCGCCCTGGATCCCGAGCGCGATCGGCTCTTTCGAGACGCGCACATCAAGCGCACGATCGCCGACGTCGCGGACGTAGAGTTCGGCGTAGTAGCTGTGATCCTCCGTGCGGATTTCGAGGATCGAGCCGAGCGCGCTCTTGCGGCCGGTCATCGGATCGGGACCGAGTTTGCGCGCATGATGCGACCAGTATTCCGGGCGCAGCAGATCCTCGAACGTATGTCCGACCGGCTGCGTCACTTCCCAGCGGCCATAGCCGTGGCCGGAACCTACCGGCATGAAATACTGATGCCCGGCGGGCAGCGTGTTGGGAGCGGTTTCGTCTGCCATGGACAGATCCTTTCTTAGGTGAGGCCGGCGCGAGCGAGGGCGCGATAGGTCAATGGCTGTGTCCGCACGAGACGGCCGGACACATAGGCCGCCTCGATCGCGACCTTGGTCGCCTGGGAGCGGAATTCGTTGGACGTGGCGACGTCGGCGGCATGCGTAGCGGCATGCGCGGCAGCGCTGCGCGTCACTTCCGCCGCATGGGCAGCGGCTGCCTGTGGGGATTGAGCCATGTCGGTTTGCTTTCAGTTGAGGAAGCAGGCGGCCGTAGCCGCCCGCCGTTGTCAGGCCGGCAAGACCTGTCAGGAAGTGTCGCCGATCAGCACGACCTGACCAAGCGTCACTTGGGTGCCGCCAGTATCGGTGTGCGAGAAGACGGTCCCGCAATACTGCCTGCGGCCACCGAGGTTTTCACCCCCGGCAACACCGTTGGCGGTATTGACGAAGAGGCCGGTATCACCTTCAGTGATGAACACCCGGTCGCCATGGCGCATGCCGCAGTCACGGCCCAGGGTGAAGAACCCTGAGACCTCCTGGACATCGGCAATCAGCAAGCCGGTGTCGGAATATTCCCAGGTACGCGGGCCCGCCACACTCTGGAAGATGAGTTGCAGCCGGTTCTTGTTGAAGACAGTCATTCTACAGCCCTCCCTTAGATCGCCGACGCGTCATGCAGGAACTGCACGATGCCGGTGGACTGCAGGAGCTTCGCGCCCGTGAACGACGAGCAACGGGCGTAGGAGTAATCCTGCTCCTCGTCATAGCCGACGGCCGTATTCATGCCCTCGCCTGAATCGAAGGCGCTTCCGACCGCGTTCTTGTGAAAGAAGTAGCACTTCTCCGAAGCAGTCCCGACGCCGGTCAGGTTGGGATGGAAGATCCAGTTGAAGCCCGCCCAGCGCATGACGCGCCGCGCCGGCCCCGTGAGGAACTTCATATCGACATAGTCGATCTTGGTCGCCTCCGGGATCTGCATGATGTAGCCGCGAACCGCGGGCGTCGCGATCGCCCACATGTTCTCCTGTTCCTCGACGGGCACTTCGTTCTCGCCCAGCGTGGTCAGCGCCTTGGCCGCCACAGAGAGGGAGAACGTCGTGGCCGCGCCAAGGGTCACGGTCGCCGTGTCGAACTGCGCGATGATGTCAGCGTCGATACGGCGGTTGAGCACCATGCGGCAGGTCGACTGCATCAAGGCGCGCTGGTCGCCTTGGCTGGCGAAGATGTTGAAGCGGGTTTTCCGCACCAAATCATGCCATTCCGTCAGCGCGCAGGTGTTCTGCACGTTGTCGTCGGTACGTGCGGGAATCAGGCCGTTGATGCCGCGGGTGACAGCGGTCGCGCCGCCGGAACCTGCAACAAGAAAGACTGCCTGATTGCCCGTAATCATGGCCTCAGTGATCGTCGTCTGGCGTAGCCAGGACATCCCTTCTTCGAAAGCAGCGATAAGCTGCTGACGATATTGTGTGGTAAATGCGGGATCTGTTGACATTCCGGCATCCCTTGCGTTGGAGATGCCGTCCGTTCCGGTTGACCCATTCCGAGCAATGGCATTGCGGGTTGCCCCGTTCTTTCCGTCGAGAGAAAGAGGGCCGCGCCATCCTCCATGAGCGCTTCACAAACGGTAGGGTGAAACTCCCTCCTTTCGGAGGAAGCGGTGTGTCAGCCCGTCAGGGCCGATTCTTGGATTTCTGGATTGCGCCGATCAGGCGAAGTTCTTCGTCCTGGACTTCCTTGCTCCAGTAGCGTTTCGGGTCGGTCTGGCGCAGCGCCTTGAGATCGCGGAGGCGGGTTTCGCCCGCAGCGACGCCGCCGGCGCCGGCATCCTCGACCACGCTCATCATCGGGTTGCGCTCATTGGCGAGACCGGCAAGCCAGCGCATGACATCGGGGTCATTCCCGATCATCTTGCCGTCGGCGGTCCGGCCGCCGAGAAGGCGGGAGAACAGGGCCTGTTCGTTGTTCGGATCAGCGCCGCCGGGGGCGATGTCGAACAGCGTCGACACGCCGTTGATCATGCGCTTGAAGCGCGGCCCCCACTCTTCCTTGAGGGCCTGATTGGCTTCCGCCTTGAAACTCTCGTCGGCTTCGTCGAGTTGCGCCGCGGCGTCTTCCTGGTTCTTGAAGTACCAGTTCAGCGCGGCATTG
>DASYUW010000223.1:0-10080 GCA_036000845.1 Burkholderiales bacterium | reverse complement strand
CCGGACCGGCTCGCCGCCGTACTTGCGGCAATCTATCTGGTTTTCAACGAGGGCTATTCCGCGACCGAAGGCGATTCCCTTCTGCGGCCCGACCTGAGCGGCGAGGCGATCCGTCTCGCGCGCCTGCTGGTGCAACTGCTGCCGGGCGAGCCCGAGGCTCTCGGCGTGCTTGCGCTGATGCTGCTGCACGATGCCCGGCGCGATGCGCGCGTGGGCGCCGACGGTGCGCTGGTCCCGCTCGAGGAGCAGGACCGTACGCGCTGGGATGGCAGCAAGATCGCCGAAGGGCTGGCCGTGCTCGATCGCGCCATCGCGATGCGCCGGCGCGGGCCGTATCAGGTGCAGGCCGCGATCGCGGCGCTGCACACCAAGGCCAGAGTTGCCTCGTCCACGGACTGGGCGCAAATCGCCGCGCTTTACGGGGCGCTGTACTCGATGATGCCCACCGCGATCGTCGAATTGAATGCCGCTGTGGCAGTCGCGATGACGGAAGGGCCGGAAAAAGGGCTGGAGTGGCTCGATCGCGTGGAAGCGCACGGCGAACTCGGCGACTACCACCTGCTGCCCGCAGCGCGTGCGGATCTTCTACGACGTGCGGGAAGGGGTGGCGCGGCCGCGAAGCACTACCGCCGGGCCATCGAGCTCGCGCGAACTCCCGCCGAGCGCTTGTATCTCGAGCGCCGGCTGCGCGAAGTTGCCGGCTGAACACGGAAGCAATCGTTGCCGCGTGCCGGGAGGCAGCGCGCCCGCGCGGCCGCTCCGGGAGTTACTCGGGCTTGGCCGGGGTGAAGCTGCGCGGGCCGTCGTTCTTGATGCGCGCCCAGATGACGTCGGGATCGGCGCCGAAGATGCCGCTGCGTTCGAAGATATAGACGTGCACGCCCGCGCCGCCCGGCGGCCGGAATACCGAGGTCACGGCCTGGTTGCGTTTGGGATCGCGATACAGCAGGTTTTCGAAGGCGTCCAGGCCGATATAGGCCTCTTCCTGTGAATCGAAGCGCACGCGGTAGAGGATGTCGGGGTCGGGAAAGCGGTCGGTGGCCTGGATGTCCACGACCTGGAACCGTCTCTTTTCGCGCACGGGGATGCGTTCCCGCCGCTCCACATCCCTGAAGAAGTCGACGCTCGTCTCGGACAACGCCGCGCGCGCCCAGAATATTCGCCCGACTCGGTCTTCGGCCAACTCGGAATAGCTGTAGGTCGCGTAGTCGTCGCCGTAGGCCGCACCGGCCCAGATCAGCAGCAGCGACGCAAATGCCAACTCGCAATTCATGAACGAATTATGCCATTACCGCCACGTTGGCGGTTTTCACCGTGGCGCAGAACAAGACCGCGTAGCGGGGCTTGGGTGCGTGCTGCCCAGCCTTGCCAAGTGGTTGAGCGCCGGTGACTCTCGCGAAGAGTCCGTAGCAATAATCGGAGTGCACACACCAGGTTGGAAGAATTACCATGTCCGCTTTCCCGCGACGGGCAGCGGTGACCTGGCACGAGAGACCTATCGGATGTGCACTCTCATAGCACGGGCGAGTGTGGTTGCCGCTTTGGCGGCAACTGGATCTGTTGCGGCGGTTCCATTGCTGATCCCGGGGCTGTATCAGGTCGAGGTTCGCATCGCCCTGCCCAACGTGCAGGATGCGGCGACGCCGGTGGTCGTGACCCGATGCTTGAGCCCTGCCGATCTGGAGTCGGGACGGGCCTTTTTCGTCCTGAGCCGGAATCCGCTCAAGAATTGCGATCTGCTCGATTACCGGGCGACTGACACCGCGGCCACCTACCGCATCGCGTGCCCGGGACCGAACAAGGGCAGCGCAGTTGCCGTATTCGAGACCACGGCGACGACGTACCGCGGCAGCATCAAAATGAACATGGGCGGGAAAAACATGACCATGTCCGAGACGCAGGCCGGCAAAAGAATTGGCAATTGCCCGTAGCGCGGCCAAGCGCTCGCGAGCGCCACCGCGTCAGCGCCCTTGTTGCCGGCCATTGGCCGGCTGGTTCTGTCGCAGCACCTGGCACCGATCTCAATCGTCGCAGGCTACGAGTTTCTGCTTTTCCCACACCCTGGGTTTCTTTGCGTCCTTTCTTGCCGTTCTTTGCGTCCTTTGCGTCAACGCTTTTAAGGCCGGCTGTCGAATGGATTCTTCATTCGACGGTCCTCATTTGGCGTCATGAAAAATCACGCCGAGCGTATGACGGTGTCCGGTGCGAACGCGGCTCACGCCATGGCGAAGATTGACACGGTACGTGCCGCGAGTGCCCTGTACGGGACGATGGTGGACCGCGAAGATCGCGGCGTCACCCTGGAGCAGCGGAACGACCTCGGCCCGCGACTGCATGCGCGGACGCTGCTCCGCCAGCACGAACTCGCCCCCGGTGAAGTCTTTTCCAGGTTCCGACAGCAGGATCGCGACCTGCAGCGGAAATACATGCTCGCCGTAGAGATCCTGATGCAGGCAGTTGTAATCGCCCGCGCCGTACTGGAGCAGAAGCGGTGTAGGCCTGACCTGCCCGGCTTCATGACAGCGGGCAAGGAAATCTGCATGAGTCTGCGGATACCGGACGTCGATGCGCATCGCCGCATTCCACCGGTTGGCTATGGGCGCAAGACGCGGGTAGAAGGCCGACCGCAGCTCGGCGACCATCCCGGGCAGCGGATACGAGAAATATTTGTATTCGCCGCGTCCAAAACCATGCCTTGCCATGACCACGCGGCTGCGAAAGCGATCTTCGTCGGCGTAAAGCCCGGACAGTGCCCGGCATTCGTCCGGCGAGAGAAGGCGCTCGAGCATTGCGCTGCCTTGCGCATCGAGACTGCCCGAAACGTCTTCCCAGTCGAACGCATCGACCCGATCCGCGACGCTTGCGGCAGCGGTAGCAACCCGGACGGATCGAAGCTGCGCGCTCATCGTTGCGCTTCCCGCTCGAGCAGCGCGCGTTTGCGCTCGACGCCCCAGCGGTAGCCCGACGGCGCGCCGTCATTTCTCACCACGCGATGGCAGGGTATCGCCACCGCCAGCGTGTTCGCCGCGCAGGCCTGCGCCACGGCACGCACCGATTGGGGCGAGCCGATCCGCCTGGCAATGTCAGCGTAACTCACCGTCGATCCCGCGGGGATTTTTCTCAGCGCCTGCCACACGCGCTGCTGGAACGCCGTTCCGCGAACATCGAGCGGCAGATCCAGCCCCAGCCTGGGGGTTTCGGCGAAGCCCTGGCGACGAGTTGCTCGAATTCCTTGTCCCCTCCGATCAGATCGGCACGCGGGAAACGGTCCTGCAACTCGCGCGCCAGGGCATCGGGATCATCTCCCAGCAGAATGGCGCAGACTCCGCGCTCGCTGGTAGCGACCAGAATGGACCCGAGGGAGCATTCACCGATGGCGAAACGAATTTCCGTGTTCGCGCCGCCATTGCGATAGTTCGATGGTGTCATTCCCAGTATTTCACGCGATTTCTCATAGAACCGGCCGCTGGAGTCATATCCGGCATCGAAAATCGCTTTGGTGACCGTACCGCTTCGGTCAAGCTCAGTGCGGACCCGCCTGGCGCGATGCGCCGCTGCATAGGCCTTGGGCGTCAGCCCGGTGGCGGCCTTGAAGACGCGATGAAAGTGATACGTGCTCAGTCCCGCGCGGCTCGCCAGTTCCTCAAGGCCGGGCACCGACTCGGCATCCTCGATGAGCCGGCAGATCATGGCGACCTTCGCCGCATGCTGCGCGGTCAGCGGCGCCTGGTCCGGCTTGCAGCGCTTGCAGGGGCGGAAGCCCGCTTGTTCGGCATCCGCGCAAGTGGCATGGAACCGCACGTTTTCCGGCCTTGCCGGACGGGCCGCGCACGAGGGGCGGCAGTACACGCCGGTGGTCTTGACCGAGTAGAAGAATTTCCCGTCGGCCGCGGGGTCGCGGGCGACGACAGCGGCCCAGCGCGGATCGCTGACCGTTGCAGCCGCAAGTCTTTCTGCGTTCGCTGAAGAGTTCATGGTCGTTCCTTTCGACAATCTGGTGACGGTTGCAATCTAGTGTCCGCCGCCAGACCGTGCACTCCGGGTCTTGCTTTCGAATTCCGGGTTCGACTTCCTCCATCCACCCAGCCGGCCGAAGGCCGGCGATAAGAGCGATGACGCAAAGGCCGCAAAGGTACGCGAAGGAAACCCAGGACGAACAAGGTTTCTCCGTACGGTGACCTTTTGCAGTAGTCGTTACGCATTGCACGGCAACGACTATCAGTTGATTCTCGACCGGATTTGTATTCCTTTGCGTCCTTTCTTGCCGTTCTTTGCGTCCTTTGCGTCAACGCTTTTCTTGATGGCCCGGGCGCCGCCGGGCGGCTCGCTCAGCGCGGGCCGGACCCGAGTTCGCGCTGACTCCGCACACCGAGAACGAACACGGTATCCAGTTCTGGCAGGTACCGATAAAGCGCCACGTACCCGCTGGCGCCCGTTGCGATCACCAACTCGCGCTTGCCGTTTTCCACCGGCCGCCCGATGAGCGGACTGGACTCCAGCACATCCAGTGCGGCAACGATGGACTCTATCCGATCGACCACGGTGTCGGGCGCGTGCTCAAACAGGAAATCGAAGATTCGCTCAAAATCACTCTGCAGCTGCTCGGAAAGAACTACCTGCGCCACTGGCGCGCCTTCGGTGCCTGCGCCGTTTTGCCGCGCGCCCGGGTCTTGAGGTACGCGCGCATGTCGTGCCACGGGATTCCCGCGCCGGATTTGATCATCTTGGCGAAACGCGCATCGGCCTCGCCGTCAAACGACGCCCGCAGCTCTTCCTCTTCGACTTTCTGAGCAATGGCGTCCAGCATGACGCTGTGTGCGGTCTTGCCCGACTTTTCGGCAAGCCTGGCGATCCGTGCCTTCAGTTCATCGGGCAAACGCAGCGTGGTGGTGGACATGAAAGCGCCTCATTGGTAGCACAAATGTGCTACATCATACACCTACCGAGCTTCTAAGAGCGTTGACGAAAAGGAAATCAACCGTTTCGCCACAGAGAACACAGAGGACACAGAGAAAAACCAGACAATTCTGCTATCACGAACTACACAGGTCCCAGCTAACCAAGTTTCTGCCTTTTCCACACCTGGGGTTTCTTCGCGGCACTCGGCACGCAGATCCCGCCACTTGCCGTTCCTTCATCCTTCATCCTTCTGCCTTCATCCTTGCTTTTCTCTGCGTCCTTTGCGTCAACGCTTGTGCCGTAGGCTTTCCGCCCTTCCTCGGCCCTTTCAGTTACTTCCCCAAACTTCCTGAGCCGTTTCCACTACCAGCCGCAGCTTCGCGGCCTGCGACTCGCGCGCGATCTCGTTGCCGTGCACGGTGCTCGAGAACCCGCACTGCGGCGACAGGCAGAGCTGCTCCATCGGCACGTAGCGCGCCGCTTCGTCTATCCGGCGTTTGAGATCGTCCTTTGATTCGAGTTCGCCGACCTTCGTGGTCACCAGGCCGAGAACCACGGTCTTGCCTTTGGGCACGAACCGAAGCGGAGAGAAATCCCCGGAACGTTCATCGTCGTATTCGAGAAAATAACCGTCCACCTTCAGATCATTGAACAGCACTTCGGCGACCGGCTCGTATCCGCCTTCGGCCACCCAGGCGCTCTTGAAGTTGCCGCGGCACAGGTGGGTGCACACTGTCATCCCCGCCGGCCGGTCCGCGATCGCGGCGTTGATCAGCCTGGCGTAACGGCGGGGCAGTTCGTCCGGATCGTCGCCACGGCTGCGCGCGCCTTCGCGCATCTTCGGATCGCAGAGATAGGCGAGATTGGTGTCGTCGAGCTGGACATAGGTGCAGCCCGCTGTCGCGAGTTGCTTCAATTCTTCGCGATAGCAGGCGGCAACATCGTCGTAGAAGGCGTCCATGTCCGGGTAGGCCTCTTTGCTGATGGCGGCGCGCCCGCCGCGGAAATGCAGCATGGTGGGCGACGGAATGGTCACTTTTGGCACGCGCCTGGTGACCGACTTGAGGAACTTGAAATCTTCGGCCTGGATCGGCCGCGCATGGCGGAGCTTGCCGGTGACGTGCATCACCGGCGGCGCGAAGTTCACATCGCCGGCCTTGCCATGGAAACTCGCCGCGATGCCCCCGCGCGTTTCGACACCGTCCAGCTGCTCCAGAAAGTCGATATGAAAGTAGGTGCGCCTGAATTCGCCGTCGGTGACGCCCTGCAGACCGAGGTCCTCCTGGAAGCGCACGATGTCGCGGATCGCGCCGTCCTCGGCCGCGCGCAACTGGGCCCGGGTGATGGCGCCCTTCTGGAAACTGTCGCGGGCATCGAGCAGCCCCTTGGGCCGCAGGAAACTGCCGACGTGATCCGCCCGGAACGGCGGCGTGTTGCGTTTGCTCATGATGCTCCTCCCGGTTCGTTCGATTTATGCGGGCATTTCAGGTCATCGCGGGGTGCGGTGTCAACCGCAAGTTGGGTGATACGATACTTGCAATGCCGGTCTTCGCAATTGTGATGCGAAGCACAAATCGGGCAGTCGAAGGAGAAATCGATGTCAACGGGAAAACTGCGCATGCTCGGCATGGCGACCATCGTGGCCGCCGCCTTTGCGGTCGCGCCGGTTCGGGCCGAGGAACCGATCAAGGTCGGCATGGTGCTGGAAATGAGCGGACCCTTCGCCGACATCGGCCGCCAGATCCTCGACGGCGCGCGGGCCTACATGAAGGTGAACGGCGACACGGTCGCCGGCCGCAAGATCGAGCTGATCGTCAAGGACACGACCGGCGCCGCGCCGGATGTCGCCAAGCGCCAGGCCCAGCAACTGATCGCCAACGACAAGGTGGACTTTCTTGCGGGATTCGGACTGACGCCGAATGCGCTCGCCGCCGCGCCGCTGGCGACCGCGGGGAAGACGCCGATGATCGTCATGAATGCCGCGACCTCGATCATCACCACGAAGTCGCCCTACATTGCGCGCGTATCGTTCACGTTGCCGCAGATCACCGCGCCGATCGCGACCTGGGCGATGAAGAATGGCGTCACGGAGGTCTATACCCTGGTGTCGGACTACGGACCCGGCATCGATGCGGAGACCCAGTTCAGGAAAACCTTCGAGGCCGCCGGCGGAAAGATAGCCGGGGATGTGCGCGTGCCGCTGCGCAATCCGGATTTCTCGCCTTTCCTGCAGCGGATCAAGGATGCGAAGCCGCAGGCGGTGTTCATCTTCCTGCCGGCGGGCGAGCAGCCTGTGGCCTTCATGAAAGGCTTCAATGAGCGCGGCCTGGACAAGGCGGGCATCCGGCTGATTGCGACCGGCGATGTCACCGAAGACGGGATGATTGAAGCAATGGGCGACACGCCGCTGGGCGTGGTGACTTCGCATCACTACTCCGTGGCCCACGAAAGTGCGCAGAACAAGGCCTTTCTCAAGGCTTTCGCCGACCTCGACAACGCACACCGGCCGAACTTCATGGCCGTGGGTGGATGGGACGGCATGGCCGCTATATATGAAGTAGTGCGCCGGCTGAACGGCAAGATCGACGGCGACAAGGCAATGGAAGTGCTCAAGGGCCTGAAGCTCGACAGCCCCCGCGGACCCGTCACTATCGACCCGGACACTCGCGACGCGATCCAGACCATCTACATCCGACGGGTGAAGAAGGTGAACGGCAAGCTCTACAACGTCGAGTTCGAGCAAGTGCCGAATTTCAAGGATCCAGGAAAATAACCAGTGCTCGGTACGCGGTGCTCAGTGCTGAGTGCTGAGTGCTGAGTACTGGGTGCTGAGTGCTGAGTACTGGGTGCTGAGTGCTGAGTGCTGAGTGCTGAGTGCTGAGTGCTGAGTGCTGAGTGCTGAGTGCTGAGTGCTGAGTGCTGAGTGCTGAGTGCAAAAAGTCTAGCTTCCCCATGTGTGTATTTTTGCGTTCCTCCGCGTCCTTTCTTGTTTTGGCTCCCACATCACCTAAAGGTGAGTGTCCGCCGCAACAGATCGCTTCGCGCTATGTTGTCCTCTGCGTTCTCTGCGTAAACGCTTTTCGTGCCGGCCCGTGGCCGGCTTGAAGGTGGACGCGGGCGGAGCGAATCCGTAGAATGCGCGGCTTTCTCCAGTCTCCAGGCCGGCCAGCAGTTCATGAGCGACATATCCAGGGAAGTTCTCGCCGAAAGAGTCGAGCAGCGGCGGACCTTCGCCATCATCTCGCACCCGGACGCGGGCAAGACCACGCTCACCGAGAAGCTGCTGCTTTTCGCCGGCGCGATCCACATCGCCGGCAGCGTCAAGGCGCGCAAAGCGACCCGTTACGCCACCTCGGACTGGATGGAAATCGAGAAGCAACGCGGCATTTCTGTCGCCAGTTCGGTGATGCAGATGGAGTACCGGGGCAAGGTGGTGAACCTGCTCGACACGCCCGGCCACCAAGACTTTTCCGAGGACACCTACCGGGTGCTGACTGCGGTGGACGCGGCGCTGATGGTGATCGACGCCGGCAACGGCGTGGAAGCGCAGACGCTGCGGCTGCTGGAAGTGTGCCGCTCGCGCGGCACGCCCATCCTCACTTTCATCAACAAGATGGACCGGGAAGTACGCGAGCCGCTCGACCTGGTCGACGAGATCGAGCGCGTGCTCGGCATGGCCGCGGTGCCGTTTTCGTGGCCGATCGGCATGGGCAAGTCGTTTCACGGTGTTTACGACCTGGCGGAGGACCGCATCCGCGTGTTCCGCGCCGGCGACGACCGGCTGGGACAGGCCGACGAAGTCATCAGCGGACTGGACGATCCTTCGCTGCGCGAGCGCTTCGGAGCCGAGTTCGAGCGGGCGCGCCATGACATCGACCTGATCCGCGCGGCCACGCCCGCCTTCTCGCGCGACGAGTTTCTCGCGGGCAGGCAGACACCTGTGTTCTTCGGCTCGGCGATCAACAATTTCGGCGTTCGCGAAGTGCTGGATGCGCTGGTGGACATCGCGCCGCCGCCGCAACCGAGAGTGGCGGTGCAGGGCAAGGTCGATCCGCATGGCAGGAATTTCTCCGGCGTCGTCTTCAAGATCCAGGCCAACATGGATCCCGCGCATCGCGACCGCGTGGTGTTCGTGCGCGTTTGCTCGGGACGCTTCGAACGCGGCATGCGCGTGAAGATCCAGCGTACCGGCAAGGAGATCCGCCCCAACAACGTGGTCTCCTTCCTGTCGCAGCGGCGCGAACTGCTGGATGAAGCCTACGCGGGCGACATCATCGGGATCCCGACCCACGGCGGCATCCAGCTCGGCGACACGCTGACCGACGGGACGGAACTGCAGTACACGGGGCTGCCGTTCTTCGCACCGGAAATCTTCCACACCATCGAAGTGATGAACCCGTTGCGCGCCAAACAGCTTCGCACCGGCCTGATGCAGCTCGGCGAGGAAGGAGCAATCCAGGTGTTCCGCCCATTGCGCAACACAATGACGCTGCTAGGCGCAGTGGGGAGCCTTCAGTTCGACGTCGCTGCGCACCGCTTGCAGCACGAGTACGGCGTGGAGGCGCGGCTGATGCCAGCTTCGTATACCTGCGCGCGCTGGGTGTCGGCCGACGATCCTGCCGAGCTCGAGAAATTCGTGGAAGCCAATGCCGGCCGGGTCGCACGCGATGCCGCCGATGCGCTGGCGGTGCTGACCAACACCAAGTACGAGATGAAAGTGGTTCAGGACCGGTGGCCGGACATCAAATTCCATACCCAGCGGGAGCACGCCGGACTGATGGCTGACCCGATCACCGATCCGGCCTGAGCTGGACCTGGCCTGTCGCGAACGTCACGAAAGTTCGCTATTGAGAGCCGCCCATCGCAGAGGACGCGGAGGGCGCAGAGGAAAATCAAGACGCTGAGATAATGATGTGTTGTCCAGCGGTGGCCTCTGCGATCGTCTGCCCGACACTCCGCCGTTGCATCCGATCCCGTTGCTCCTCTGCGTACTCCGCGTCCTCTGCGTTGAGAGTTCCTTAGCCTTGCAGAACCGTTGCCGCTGCCGGATCGAGCTGAAGGCGCCGGCGTGCCGCGTCATATTCCTCCCGCAGGCGCTCGACCAGTTCGCGTACCGGGGGCACGTCGTCGATGTTGCCCACGCCCTGCCCCGCACCCCAGATATCCTTCCAGGCCTTGGTC
>DASYUW010000222.1:0-7566 GCA_036000845.1 Burkholderiales bacterium | reverse complement strand
CTTGGTGTTCAACCCCAAGGAAACGGCGGAGAACCTGAAGAAAGGCGGAGCGTTCGTGCCGGGGATCCGGCCGGGCGAGCAGACGGCGAAGTACATAGAGAAGATCATCATGCGGCTGACGCTGGTGGGCGCGATCTACGTTACGCTGGTGTGCTTGCTGCCGGAGTTTCTGATCGTGAAGTGGAACGTGCCGTTCTACTTCGGCGGCACCAGCCTGCTGATCATCGTGGTGGTAACGATGGATTTCATGGCCCAGGTGCAGTCCTACGTGATGTCGCACCAGTACGAGAGCCTGCTCAAGAAGGCGAACTTCAAGGGCGGGATGTTCCCGACCCGTTAGCGGAGGAGCATGGCCAAGGAAGAGACGATCCAGATGCAGGGCGAGATTCTCGAGACCCTGCCGAACGCGACGTTTCGCGTGAAGCTGGAGAACGGCCATGTGGTACTGGGACATATCTCCGGCAAGATGCGCATGCACTACATCCGCATCCTGCCCGGGGACAAGGTGACGGTGGAGTTGACGCCTTACGATCTGACGCGCGCACGCATCGTGTTCCGCGCCAAGTAAGGCAGGCCGCTCCCGATTGGGCGCAAGCAGGCATGCAGAGCGGTTGTAAGGAGAAAAAATGAGAGTACAGGCATCGGTCAAGAAGATGTGCCGGAACTGCAAGATCGTCCGGCGCAACCGCGTGGTGCGCGTGATCTGCACGAATCCGCGCCACAAGCAACGACAGGGTTAAACGGGCGGCAACGCCACTTTACTTAGGACGCACGACGACTATGGCTCGTATCGCCGGTGTAAACATTCCGAACCATCAGCATGCCGAGGTCGCGTTGACCGCGATTTACGGTATCGGTCGGGCGCGCTCGCGCGCGATCTGTGCCGCTGCCGGGGTCAACTTCTCGACCAAGATGAAGGACCTGTCCGACAACGACATGGACAAGCTGCGCGAACAAGTCGCCAAATTCACTGTCGAAGGCGACCTGCGGCGCGAACTGTCGATGAACATCAAGCGGCTGATGGACCTGGGCTGCTACCGCGGGGTGCGCCATCGCCGTGGCCTGCCGGTGCGCGGTCAGCGTACCCGCACCAACGCCCGGACCCGCAAGGGCCCGCGCAAGGCCATCCAGCGCAGCGCCGGCGCGGCTTCAGCTCCGGCCGCCGCCCCGAAGTAAACGTGGCGAAGTAACCGCATCGAGTACAGGGATTTCAAGACATGGCAAAAGTAACGACTACCGCAACCCGGGTCAGGAAGAAGGTCAAGAAGAATGTGGCCGAAGGCGTCGCCCACATTCACGCCTCCTTCAACAACACCATCATCACCATTACCGACCGCCAGGGTAACGTCCTGTCGTGGGCGACTTCCGGCGCCGCCGGTTTCAAGGGCTCGCGCAAGTCGACCCCGTTCGCCGCCCAGGTGGCTGGCGAGCAAGCCGGCCGCGCGGCGCAGGAATGCGGCGTGAAGAATCTGGAAGTGCGCATCAAGGGCCCCGGACCGGGGCGCGAATCCGCGGTGCGGGCATTGAACGCGGTAGGTTTCAAGATCACCAGCATCTCGGACGTGACGCCGGTACCGCACAACGGCTGCCGCCCGCCCAAGAAGCGCCGTATCTGATCGAAGGAGACAGTAGTGGCAAGAAATCTGGATCCCAAGTGCCGCCAGTGCCGCCGTGAGGGAGAGAAGCTCTTCCTCAAGGGCGAAAAATGCTTCACCGACAAGTGTGCCATCGAGCGCCGTTCGTACGCGCCCGGCCAGCACGGCCAGAAGAACCTGCGCCGTTCCGACTATGGCACGCAATTGCGGGAAAAGCAGAAGATCCGCCGCATTTACGGGCTGCTGGAACGTCAGTTCCGCAATACCTACAAGGAAGCCGCGCGCGCCAAGGAAGTGACCGGCGAGGCGCTGCTGCAAATGCTGGAAAGCCGGCTCGACACCGTGGCGTACCGGATGGGCTTCGGCGCCTCGCGCACCGAGGCGCGCCAGATCGTGCGCCACAACGGCATCCTGGTGAACGGCAAGCGGGTCAATATTCCCTCCTACCAGGTGCGCCAGGGCGACGTGATCGAAGTGGCCCAGAAGGCGAAGAGCCAGCTGCGCATCAAGGCGGCGACCGAAGCAGCGGAAGGCCGCGGTTACCCTGATTGGATTGAAGTGGACATCAAGGCACTCAAAGGCACGTTCAAGGCGAAGCCGCAACGCTCCGAACTGCCCGCCACAATCAACGAATCGCTGGTTGTGGAACTGTACTCGAAGTAACCGCGGCCTGGCCGCGGCCCGCCGTTCCCGATGTTGACCGGCCGGGCCGTGCGTTTTTTAGGCCGTAACGATCCGAATTTCTCGTAGAGGGTTACCTTTATGCAAAGCAGCTTTCTGAAGCCGCGAATTATCGATGTTCAGACCATCTCGCCTTTCCATGCGAAAGTGACGATGGAGCCGTTCGAGCGCGGCTACGGCCATACGCTGGGCAACGCGCTGCGCCGGGTGCTGCTGTCCTCGATGCCCGGCTACGCGCCGACCGAAGTCAAGATCAACGGCGTGCTGCACGAGTACTCCACAATCGACGGCGTGCAGGAAGACGTGGTCGACATCCTGCTCAACCTCAAGGGCATCGTGCTGAAAATGCACAACCGCGACGAGGCCGTGCTGAATCTGACGAAGCAGGGCGAAAGCGTCGTAACCGCGGGAGACATCGAAGCCTCGCACGACGTCGAGATCATCAATCCCGATCACGTGATCGCGCATATCGCGCCCGGTGGCAAGCTCGACATGCAGATCAAGGTCGAGGGCGGTCGCGGTTACGTGCCGGCCACCACCCGGGCGCTTGCCAAGGAAGGCCGCGTCATCGGCAACATCATGGTGGACGCCTCGTTCAGCCCGGTGAAGCGGGTGAGCTACGCGGTCGAGTCCGCGCGCGTCGAACAGCGCACCGACCTCGACAAGCTGATTATGGACATCGAGACCAACGGCGTGGTCGAGCCCGAGGAGGCCATCCGCTACGCGGCGCGCATCCTGGTCGACCAGTTGTCGCTGTTCGCGGACCTCAAGGGTACGCCGGCACCGATCGAACAACCGAAGGCCCCGCAGGTGGATCCGATCCTGCTGCGCCCGGTGGACGACTTGGAACTCACGGTGCGATCGGCCAACTGTCTCAAGGCGGAGAACATCTATTACATCGGCGACCTGATCCAGCGCACCGAAACCGAACTGCTGAAGACGCCGAATCTAGGCCGCAAGTCGCTCAATGAGATCAAGGAAGTGCTCGCTTCCCGCGGGTTGACCCTGGGGATGAAACTAGAGAACTGGCCTCCGGTCGGCTTGGAGAAAGTTTAAGAGCAAGGATGAAGGCGGAAGGATGAAGGATGAAGAAGACCGTCAAAACAGCTTCGCCGCGTTCATCTTCTGGCGCCGTTAGATAAGGAAGAAAATCATGCGTCACCGTTTGGGACTGAGAAAACTCAACCGCACCAGCAGCCATCGCCTGGCGATGCTGCGCAACATGACCAACTCACTCCTGCGCCACGAGGTGATCAAGACCACGTTGCCGAAGGCGAAGGAGTTGCGCCGCGTGGCCGAGCCGATCATCACCCTGGGCAAGAAGCCTTCGCTCGCCAACAGGCGCCTGGCATTTTCCAGGCTGCGCGATCGCGACATGGTGATGAAGCTTTTCAACGAGCTAGGCCCGCGCTACGCCAAGCGTAATGGCGGCTATCTGCGCATCCTCAAGTTCGGTTTCCGCCAGGGTGACAATGCACCCATGGCGCTCGTGGAGCTGCTCGACCGGCCGGAAGTGGCGGAAGAAGCCAAGCCTGCTGAGAAGTAAGGCAAACATCAAGAAAAAGCCGGGCACTGCCCGGCTTTTTCATTTTCCGTGCCGGCGCGGAAATCAGCGCGCACCGGATGCTCGCTTTTCGACCTTGTCCAGGCCGAGCACTGGCAGCAGGTAGCGGCCCGTGTAACTATTGGGGTGGCGGGCGATTTCCTCAGGAGCGCCTTCGGCGACGATGCGTCCGCCGCCATCGCCTCCCTCCGGACCGAGATCCACGACCCAGTCGGCGGTTTTGATCACATCGAGATTGTGCTCGATCACCACCACCGTATTGCCGTGGTCGCGCAGGCGGTGCAAAACCTTCAGCAGCATTTCGATATCCTGGAAATGCAGCCCGGTGGTGGGCTCATCGAGTATGTAAAGCGTGTGTCCGGTGTCGCGTTTCGACAGCTCGAGAGCGAGCTTGACCCGCTGCGCCTCGCCGCCGGAAAGCGTGGTCGCGCTCTGGCCCAGGCGTATGTATCCCAGTCCGACGTCGAGCAGCGTATCGAGCTTGCGGGCGATCACCGGCACGGCGCTGAAGAACGCGTGGGCCTGCTCCACCGTCATTTCGAGCACTTCGTGGATGTTCCTGCCCTTGTACTGGATCTCCAGCGTCTCGCGGTTGTAGCGGCGGCCGTGGCAGACGTCGCAAGGCACGTAGATGTCGGGGAGGAAATGCATCTCCACCTTGATGACCCCGTCGCCCTGGCAGGCCTCGCAGCGGCCGCCCTTGACGTTGAAGGAGAAGCGCCCCGCTCCGTAACCGCGCTCGCGCGCCAGCGGCACGCCGGCGAACAGGTCGCGGATCGGCGTGAACAGCCCGGTGTAAGTGGCGGGATTGGAACGCGGGGTGCGGCCGATCGGGCTCTGGTCGACGTTTACCACCTTGTCGAAGAAATCGATTCCCTGGATCTCGTCGAACGGCGCCGGTTCGGCGGCGCTGCCGTACAGATGCTGCGCCACCGAGTGATAGAGCGTGTCGTTGATCAGGGTGGACTTGCCCGAGCCCGACACGCCGGTCACACACACCAGCAACCCGACCGGAAGATCGAGGTTCACGCCCTTGAGATTGTTGCCGCGCGCGCCCAGCAGGCGCAGCGTGTTCCTCGCCTGCGGCTTGTGGCGCAGGTGCGGAATGGCGATCTGCCTCCTGCCGGACAGGTACTGGGCGGTTAGCGATTCGGTGTGCGCCATCATCGCCTGCGGCGTGCCTTCGGCGACGATATGGCCGCCGTGCTCGCCGGCCCCGGGTCCCATATCCACTACGTAATCCGCGCTCATGATCGCTTCGAAATCGTGCTCGACCACGATGACCGAGTTGCCCAGGTCGCGCAGTTCCTTGAGGGTGGCGAGCAGCCGGTCGTTGTCGCGCTGGTGCAAACCGATCGACGGTTCGTCCAGAACGTACATCACGCCGGTGAGGCCGGAGCCTATCTGCGAGGCCAGCCTGATGCGCTGCGCTTCGCCGCCGGAGAGCGTGTCCGCGGAGCGGTCGAGCGCGAGGTAATCGAGGCCGACGTTGACCAGGAACTGCAGCCGGTTGGCGATTTCGCGAACGATCCTCTCGGCGATCGCCAGCCTGGCGCCCTCGAGTTCGATCTCCTGATAGAACTGCAGCGCCCTTTTCAGCGGCATGGCGCTTACTTCGTAGATCGGCTTGCCGGCCACGAAGACGTAGCGCGCTTCGCGGCGCAGCCGCGCGCCGTCGCATTCGGGGCAGGGCCGGCTGGCGAGAAATTTCGCCAGCTCCTCGCGCACCACTATCGAATCCGTTTCGCGATAGCGCCGTTCCAGATTGGGCACGATGCCTTCGAACGGATGCTCGCGCTGGTACTTGCTGCCGCGCTCGCCGACGTAGAGGAAGCGCACCTTGTCCCGCCCCGACCCGTATAGCACCAGGTCCTGCACATTCTTCGGAAGCTGCTCGAACGGCGTGTCGACATCGAAATCGTATTGTTCACCTAGGCTGGCGAGCATCTGGAAATAGAACTGATTGCGACGGTCCCAGCCCTTGATGGCGCCGGCGGCGAGCGACAGGTGCGGAAAGGCCACCACTCTCTTCGGATCGAAGAAGGTGATGCTCCCCAGTCCGTCGCAGCGCGGACACGCCCCCATCGGGTTGTTGAACGAGAACAGGCGCGGCTCGAGCTCGGGCAACGAATAGCTGCAGATCGGGCAGGCGAAGCGCGCCGAAAACAGATGCTCCTTGCCGCTGTCCATCTCCACCGCCAGCGCGCGTCCGTCGGCGTGGCGCAGCGCGGTTTCGAACGATTCCGCCAGCCGCTGTTTCGCGTCGGGCCGGATCTTCAGACGGTCCACCACAATTTCTATCGTGTGCTTCCGGGTCTTGGCGAGCTTGGGCACGGAGTCGATGTCGTGCACCTCGCCGTCCACGCGCAGTCGCACGAAGCCCTGCGCGCGCAGGTCCTCGAACAGTTCCAGGTTTTCGCCCTTGCGGCCGACCAGCAGCGGCGCCAGGATCATCAGCCGCGTGTCGTCCGGCAGTTGCAGGACGTGATCCACCATCTGTGACACGCTCTGCGCCGACAGCGAGATGCCGTGGTCGGGGCAGTGCGGCTCGCCGATGCGCGCGTACAGCAGCCGCAGGTAATCGTGGATCTCGGTGACGGTGCCTACGGTGGAGCGGGGGTTGTGGCTGGTGGCCTTCTGCTCGATCGCGATCGCCGGCGACAGGCCCTCGATCAGATCCACGTCCGGCTTTTCCATCAACTCCAGGAACTGCCGGGCGTAAGCGGACAGCGACTCGACATAACGGCGCTGACCCTCGGCGTAGAGGGTGTCGAAAGCGAGCGAGGACTTGCCGGACCCGGACAGCCCGGTGATCACGATCAGCCGGTTGCGTGGCAGGTCGAGATTGATGTTCTTGAGGTTGTGGGTGCGTGCGCCGCGGACGCGGATGTGGTCCATTCGCTGGAAGGGGGATGGGTCAACCTGTTAATATACTGCACTTCAATTTCTTTTCCCAATCCGCGGTTTACCCCCTTCGCAGAATGCCCTTCCCGGACCGGATGACGCCCCAGGAACTGCGCGCAAGTGTCGGCCTGGCCGGCATTTTCGGGTTGCGCATGCTGGGGATGTTCATCATTCTTCCGGTCTTCGCGCTGTACGCGGAGCGCCTTCCCGGCGGCCGTGACCACGCGCTGGTAGGGCTCGCGCTCGGGGCCTATGGCCTGACCCAGGCCTGCCTGCAAGTGCCGTTCGGCTGGCTTTCCGACCGTTGGGGGCGCAAGCGCGCCATCTATCTCGGGCTGGTGATCTTTGCGCTCGGCAGCTTCCTGGCCGCCCTGGCGCAGGACATCGCCATGGTGATCCTGGGCCGGGTGATACAGGGCGCCGGCGCGATTTCAGCAGCGGTGATCGCGCTCACTGCCGATCTCACCCGCGACGATCAGCGCACCAAGGCGATGGCAATCATCGGCGTGACCATAGGCGCGACGTTCGCGCTTTCGATGGTGGCCGGTCCGGTGCTGGATCATGTGATGGGCGTGCCCGGCATTTTTGCGCTGACCGGTTTTCTGGCGTTGGCGGCGATCATGGTGGTGCGCTTCGTCATTCCCGATCCGTCGCAGAGCCGTGCCGGCAGATCGCCTGCTGGACCGGCGGTGCCGGTCGGCAGGGTGCTGCTGGATCAGCAGTTGCTGCGGCTCAACTACGGCATCTTCGCGCTGCACGCGATGCTGATGGCGCTGTTCGTGGTCGTGCCATTTTCATTGCGCGCGCAGCTGCCCGCGGGCA
>DASYUW010000221.1:0-4886 GCA_036000845.1 Burkholderiales bacterium | reverse complement strand
GTCACCGACCGGGACGTGGAGGCCGCCGCCAACGACGTGCGCGATCGCGTTTCGCGCGTGCGATCGTTGTTGCCGGATCAGGCCGACGATCCGGTGGTCAACAAGATCGAAGCGGACGCCTGGCCGGTGATGTGGGTCGCTGTCACCAGTGACCGGCATACGCCGATGGAACTGACTGACTACGCGGACCGCTACCTCACCGATCCGATGAAGGCGGTCCCTGGGGTTGCGACTGTCATCATCGGCGGCGAGCGCAAGTATTCGATGCGCGTGTGGCTGGACCGCGAGCGGCTTGCCGCGCACGGCATGACCGCCCAGGATGTCGAGGAGGCGCTCCGCCGGCAGAATCTCGACTCGCCAGGCGGACGCATCGAAAGCACTCAGCGGGAGTTGACGGTGCTTGCCGAGACCGATCTGCAAAGCACCGAGGCGTTCAACAACATGATCATCCGCGAGGTGGCCGGTTATCCGATCCGCCTCAAGGACGTGGGTCGCGCAGCGCCCGGACCGTACGAGAACCGTAAGATCGTGCGCGTGAGTGGCAACGAGGCCATTGGCCTCGGCGTGGTCAAACAGTCAACCGGCAACACGCTCGCGATCGCGGCAGGGATTCGGGAGCTGGTCCCCCGCCTGAAGGCAGGCCTGCCGGAAGGCATGACCATGAAAGTGGCGGTTGACACCTCCCAGTTCATCGAGACCGCTATCAACTCCGTATACGCGGTGTTATTGGAAGCGTTGGCACTGGTGGTGCTGGTGATCTTCCTGTTCCTCCGCAGCTTACGGGCGACGCTGATTCCGGCGGTTACGATTCCGGTCTCCCTCATCGGCGCATTCTTCTTTCTTTATGTATTCGGGTTCTCGGTCAACGTTCTGACGCTGCTGGGCATCGTGCTGGCCGTGGGTCTGGTGGTGGACGATGCCATCGTGATGCTGGAGAACATCCACCGTCACATCGAGGAAGGCCTGCCGCCGTACAAGGCGGCGCTCAAGGGTGCCAAGGAGATCGGCTTTGCGGTGGTGGCGATGACGGTCACGCTCGCCGCAGTGTTTACCCCTCTGGTGTTCATGACTGGCCGCGTCGGCCAACTATTCATCGAGTTTGCCATGACCGTCGTGGCGGCCGTACTGGTCTCCGGCTTCGTGGCGCTGTCCCTGACACCGATGATGTGCTCGAAAGTTCTCAAGGAGCACGAATCGAATTGGCTCTATGACCACACCGAAGGTTTCTTCGAGGGAATGAATCGCGGTTATCGAAGATTGCTGCGGGGAACGCTTCGTGCCCGTTGGGCGGTCGTGCTCGCGTTCGTGGCGGTGCTCGCCGCGTTGGTCTGGCTGTTTCTGCAGCTCAAGTCTGAACTTTCCCCCCTCGAGGATCGTGGCTTCTTCATGGCTTTTGTGGTCGCGCCCGAAGGGTCCACTATGCAGTACACCGACAATTACATGCGCGGCGTCGGTGAAATCCTCAAATCGGTGCCGGAGATCGAGACTCTGTTCGAGGTCGTGGCACCGGGTCTGGAGCGGCCCAATCCCGTGAACCTGGGCATCGGCTTCGCGGTGCTGAAGCATTGGGACGAGCGCGACCGCAAACAGATGCAGATCGCCCAGGAAATCACGCCGAAACTTTACGCTGGATTACCAGGTGTCATCAGCTTCGCGGTGAATTCGCCTTCGCTTGGCGGCAGTTTCCTGTCCAAGCAGATCGAGTACGTCATTTACGGCAACAGTTACTCCGAACTCCAGGGGTATGTAAGCAAGGTCATGGGTCGGTTGTCGCAGTTCCCGGGCATTACCGGGCTGGATACTGATCTGAAGCTCAACAAGCCGCAGCTCCGGGTGGAAATTGATCGCGACAAGGCCTCGACTCTCGGTGTGTCGATGGCAACGATCGGGACCACGCTGGAAACGCTGCTTGGAGGGCGCGACGTCACCCGCTACAAGCGCGAAGGCAAGCAGTACGACGTCGTGGTGCAGATGGAGGACGATAAACGCCGCAGACCGGACGATCTCACCTCGATCTATGTACGCAGCGCCAGCGGCGACCTGGTGCAGCTGTCCAATCTGGTCCAACTCAGGGAGACAGTCGCGCCGAAAGAACTCAATCACTTCAACAAGTTCCGCGCCGCGGTCATCAACGGCAACGTCGGTCCGGGGGGCAGCCTCGGCGACGTGCTCGCACAGATCGATAAAATCGTTGCCGAAGAGTTGCCGAAGAACGTGATTACCGACCTGGACGGGCAGTCACGCGAATTCCGCGAGACCGGCCTGGAGCTTTACGTGACCCTGGCGCTCGCGTTGATCTTCATTTATCTCGTACTCTCCGCCCAATTCGAAAGCTTTGTCGGGCCACTGGTGATTATGCTGACGGTACCGCTCGCGGCGGCCGGCGCGTTGCTGGCGATGTGGATCAATTCCAAGCTCGGCAACGGCGGCACGCTCAACGTCTACAGCCAGATCGGGCTGGTGATGCTGGTGGGCCTGATTACCAAAAACGGCATTCTGATCGTCGAGTTTTCCAACCAGTTGCGCCGCCAGGGCAAGGCATTGATGGAGGCCGTGGTCGAGGCATCCACGCTGCGACTGCGGCCGATTCTGATGACGACGTTTTCCACCGTGCTGGGTGCAACGCCGCTGGCGATCTCTGCCGGCGCCGGGGCCGAAGCCCGCCAGGCAATCGGCTGGGTGGTGGTCGGCGGCATGCTGCTGGGTACGCTGTTGACGCTGTTCCTGATCCCCGCGTTCTATACGCTGATCGTAAGAAGCATTCATCTGCTGCCGGAAGAGAAGGAAGAACTGGGCCTGGCGACCGCCGGCGGTAGCGGTGCGATCGCCGCGCCTCACAAAGAAATCTGATTCCGGACCGGTACACCATCGTTTGATTCGAAGCGGCAAGTGTTCCTACACTTGCCGTTTTTTTTCGCTATAGTCGATGGAGACAAGGATGAAGGATGAAGAGCAAGGCGGAAGGATGAGGGATGAAGGATGAAGTGCGGCGTGCCAAGTGGCACACCTTTTTAGATTTCCTTGTCATGCCCCAAGCGCATGCGAAGCATTCTGAAATATCGCTTGTGCCCATGTCCGAGCCGCGGAGAATGCGGCTCGCAATGATTTCCTGGAATGCCTTCCGCGTCTGCTGACCCGCACCCACCGTCAATGAATTCCGCTGCCAACTGGCGTACCCCCGTCCTTGTACTGGTCTGCGGCGCGATCATCCTCACTCTGGGATTGGGCATTCGTGCCAGCTTCGGACTGTTCCTGCAACCGATGAGTACGGATCTCGGCTGGGGGCGCAGCCACTTCTCCTTCGCCATGGCGCTGTCGAACCTGATCTGGGGGCTGGCGCAACCGTTCTTCGGCGCCTGGGCGGACAAGAAGGGTGCCGGTCGCGTGGTCGCCGTTTCCGGTTTGTTGTATGCCGGCGGACTGGCGTTGATGCCGTTTTCCACAACGCCTCTGATGCTAGATGCGAGCGCCGGACTGATGGTGGGCCTGGGACTGAGCGGCGTGAGTTTCGGCGTCATCCTCGGCGTGGTGGGCCGCGCGTTTCCGCCGGAGCGGCGCAGCCTCGCGCTCGGCATCGCGTCTTCCGGCGGATCATTCGGCCAGTTTCTGATGCTGCCATTCGGGCAGCTCCTGATTTCCACGCTGGGCTGGCAAACTGCGTTGCTGGTATTGGCCGGGACCATCATGGCAACGGTTCCGTTGGCCGCGGCGATGATGGAGGGGCGGCGTCCGGCCGCCACCGGTATACAGCAATCGCTGGGTGAGGCGCTGCGTGAAGCCGGCGCTCATTCCGGCTTCTGGTATCTGACCGCGGGCTTCTTCGTGTGCGGCTTCCAGGTCGCATTCATATCGGTGCACCTGCCTGCGTACCTGCTGGACGTGAAGATGACGCCCGCCGTGGGCGCGACTGCGCTGGCGCTGATCGGGTTGTTCAACATCGCCGGCTCGTTTGTTGCCGGTTATCTGGGCGGGCGCTTCAGCAAGAAATACCTGCTCTCCGCCATCTACATTCTTCGCGCCGTGATCATCGCGCTGTTCCTGGTATTGCCGGTGTCGCCGGTGACCGTCTATCTGTTCTCGGCCGGAATCGGTTTTCTGTGGCTAGGCACGGTGCCGCTCACCAACGGCCTGGTCGCGCAAATCTTCGGCGTACGCTTCGTGTCCATGCTGTTCGGTATCGTCTTCCTCAGCCATCAGATCGGCAGCTTCACCGGAGTGTGGCTGGGCGGCTACCTGTTCGATGCGACGGGTTCCTACAATCTGGTGTGGATCGGCAGCATCGCCCTGGGCGTGATCGCGGCGATTCTCAATCTGCCCATCGACGAGCGGCCGGTCGAGCGCGTGGAGGCGCGCCTCGCGTGATCGTTTCGGGCTGGCGCGCTGCACTCTGGTGGGTCGCGCTCGCGCTCGTCTGTCTGGCACTGTTCATGTTCGCGCTGCAGGGCTACCTGTCTCCGTCGGCGATGATCGACTTTGCCAACATGAAGCTCTGTACGCTCGGTGCGCCGGTCGCCTGAGCGCCGGGAATGGCCCGGTATCAATTCTTCACGCTCGACGTATTCACCGGCCGGCAGTTCGGCGGCAATCCGCTTGCCGTGGTCCTCGATGCCGAACGGCTCAGCGGCGATCAGATGCAGGCGATCGCGGCCGAGTTCAATCTTTCGGAAACGGTGTTCGTGCTGCCGCCTGCCAAGGCGCACGGCGCCAAGAAATTGCGCATCTTCACCCCGCGCGCCGAATTGCCCTTCGCCGGACATCCCACGGTCGGTACCGCATTCCTGCTGGCAAAGCTGGGGCTGGTGCCGCTCGACGCGAACGATCCGGTGATCGTGCTGGAGGAAGGGGTGGGCAATGTCGCGGTTAACGTGCAGCTCGGACCGGATGGC
>DASYUW010000220.1:0-5215 GCA_036000845.1 Burkholderiales bacterium | reverse complement strand
CGAGAGGCGAGAGGCGAGAGGCGAGAGGCGAGAGGTTCGTGATTGGTCATCAGGAATATGAGATCCGGATTATCGCCCTCAGTAGCCACCAGTAACGAGCAACCAGTCACTGCACTTCATAGCGTTCCATGAAACGCCTGTCGATCCAGTTTTTCCATTGCCATACCCGTTTGCCCTCCAGCGCGAGATATCCGCGGGACGCGACCGCGTAGCGGTCACCGGTGCTGATCAGGGCCAGCGCTTCTTTCTGCGGTTTCCATTCGATGAGTCGTTCTCCACGCAATGTCCGCCGCAGGTTCTCCGCCAGGCGCGGACCGGCACGAACCGCATACACGCCGGATTTTGGGCGTGGATGATTTTTGATGCTGGCGATGTCGCCCGAGGCGAACACCTGCGGATTCGAGACCGATTGCAGCCGGTCGTTCACCAGCATGAATCCACGTTCGTCGGTGGCGAGGCCCACCGACCGCGGCCACAGCGGCGCCGAAGCACCGGTTGCCCAGACGATCTCATCGGCCTCGACGCTGCCGCCACCGCGCAGCCGCAGCCTGCCGCTGTCCACGCGCTCGACTGCGCGTCCCAGTTGCAGCGTCACGCCGCGCTGCTCGAGCACGCGCCTGAAAATCGTACGCACCCTGCTGTTGTGCGTGAGCAGTATGCTCCCGGTGTCGCTTACCAGCTGGAAGTTGATTCCGGACACCGGCGCCAGCCTGCGCAGGCGGTACTGCATCGCCAGCAGTACCTCGACGCCGGCGGCGCCGCCTCCGACCACAGCGATCCGGCGCGGGGCCCGCCCACGGACGGTCCGGTTGCAGATTTCGTCCCAGACAGCAGCGAAATGCTCCACCGGTTTCACGGGCAGGGCATGCTCGGGCGCACCGGGAGTGTCGAACGTCGGCGAGCGCGTGCCGGTATCCACCGAGACGACATCGTACGGCAGCGTCGTGCCGTTTTCGCAGAACACCAGGCGGGCTTCCGGGTTGATTCCGTTGCAGGCAGACCGGACGAAGCGGCAATTGGCGAAACGCGTCAGTCGCATCAGATCGATGTGGCATTCGTCGCGAGTGTAGTGTCCGGCGATCCAGCCCGGCAGCATTCCGGAATACGGCGAATCGGGGTACGGGCTCACCAGCACGAGTTCCACATCGGAAATCGGATCGGTCCCGAATCGACGCAGCACCTCCACGTGGCTGTGGCCGCCGCCGAGCAGCACCAGGCGTTTCATGCTCAATATGCCGGTCGGTTGTTCGGAGAGTTATCGGGAGGAAAACAACTTCTTACCACGAAGGCACGAAGAACACGAAGAAATTCAGCCGAGAGATCCTTTATTTGAATAGTCTGTTTTCTGCCGAGGCAACGGTCTGGATTTTGGTGAATTGAACAGTAAAGAATCCAAACTAGACTGAACGTGAGACATCCTTTCTTGCTCTTTTTCGTGTTCCTTCGTGTCCTTCGTGCCTTCGTGGTGAGATTTGCTTCAGGTTCACCGCATGAAGCGGATGTCGCCGTAGAACGCTGTGGCGGATTCCCTGGTGTTGTCGGTATCCGTGGCCAGCACTACGCCTGAAATCGCTGGCGGGTCCTCGCCGAAAGCTGCGCGGAAGTCCGCGGCGACATCGCGGCGCATCGTGACCCACTTCCCCAGATTGGCACTTCCACTCTCGGCGACGATCATCCGCACCCGGTCGGTGTAGGCACTCCAGACCGATGTGCCGGCGGCGGCCTTGCCGTCCCAGACGTAGCACAGCGCGGCGACCGGGACATCGGCGCCGTACAGGCGTGACAGCCGGATTTTGGTGCGCACGGAAAACGGCAACTTGCGGATATCGTAATCGAAAAGGACGTAAACGCGCGCCGGGTAGTCGTCGCCCTCCTTGGTGGCGATATCGGACTTTGCCAGCAGGTTGAGTATCTTCCAGCGCCACTCGATGACCGGATGGGCGCGCGCATCGAGTTGCAGCGGATACGCCACACCCGCCATCGAGGCTTCCGCATCGGCGCGCAGCACCACCGCACCGCCGTCCCGGACCAGCGAATACCGCGTATGCCTGCCGATTCCGTGCAGCGTAGTCAGTTTCCAGGAAGCGGGAAGCGACGCGCCGGGTGCCGCAGCGGAAAAAGGCGCGGGACCCGGGGATTCGGCCGCTTTCGCCGCACAACTCAGGCTGCCTGCGATGGCAAGCAGCAGGGCCGCGAAGCCTCGGCTCACGGCTCGCCGCCCGAATCCATCGTGGGCAAAAAACCTTCGCGCACTAGACGTTGATAATCCTGGGGCCGATCCACGTCCCAATGCGCGGGGAGTTCATGCCAGTGCCAGCCGAGATTGCGCAGGCGCTGGCGGGTTTCCTCCATCACCGTAGCGGTTCCCCACGTCATCGCCTCGAAAAGCGCCGGCATGGCTTGCGAAAGCCCGACCAGAACGTAACCGCCATCTTCCGCCGGACAGAACACCGCATCGCGTCCCTCGCGCAGCGCGCTTGCGGCCGCACGCAGGTCGGCGGCCGTGAGGGAAGGGCAATCGCTTCCCGTCAGCAGCACGTGCCGCGACCGCGTCAGCGCTTGCTCGAAAGCGTTCAGCATTCTTGCGCCGAGGTCGCCTTCTCTCTGCCGGTGCAACGTAACGTGGAAGCGATCGCGGCAGGCAGAGAAAAAATCATCATCGATGGTCGGGGTGCACCACAGTTCCACCCGTCCTACGCCCGATTCGCTTGCCACGGTGAGTGCGCGCTCGACCAGGCTTCGATACAGCGCCGCCGCACCGTGATCGCCCAGCAGCGGGATCAACCGCGTCTTCACGCTGCCGGCTACCGGGGCGCGTGCAAATATCAGAATACCGGCGTCATTGGCTGCGGCCATGGTAGATTTCTGCGAGCCGCGCCGGTTTCGCGCCGAGGAAGTAGGCGAGACGCAACCGCCACATCAGCGCAATGGTGCGCCAGATTCCGCGCTTTTCCCAGCGCCGGGACGATGCGATAACTCTTTGCGCAAGGCACAGTGGCCGGCCGCGGCGCTTGAGCGTGGCGGACAGCGCGACGTCTTCCATCAGTGCAATGACGGGAAATCGGCCGACTTCATCGAACAGTCGGCGCTCAATGAACAGGCCCTGGTCGCCGGTGGCGATCCCGGTGAGGCGCGAACGGCGGTTCATCATCCACTCGACGACGCGCAGCATGGGCGCGGCGCCCGAAAGCCTGACGTCGAATCTTCCCCAGCGACAGCCGGTTTCGCGCAGACCGTCGAGGATGAGCCCGTCCGCGTCATCGGGGAGGCGGGCGTCGGCATGCAGGAACAACAGCACATCACCGCCGGCGAGCGCGGCACCCGCGTTCATCTGCAGCGCGCGTCCGCGTGGCGAGGACAGCACCCGGTCGACCAGCGGTGAGGCGGCGGCAACGGTGCCGTCACAGCTGCCGCCGTCGGCGAGAATCAACTCGACGCCGCGATCACGCAGTGGTTGCAGCGGTTCGAGAAAGGCGACGATGCCGGCTTCTTCATTCAACGTGGGAACGACAATGGACAAGGATGAAGGCGAAAGGCGGAAGGCGGAAGGAGAATCAGAGGCCTTTGAACTTACTTCATCCTTCATCCCTCATCCTTCATCCTTGCCGTTCAGCGCCCAGTCGTAATCCAGGAAATCGAGTTTGGCCTTGCGGTCGCGGATCGTCTGCTGGTGCTTCGGTTCATCGGCGAGCTTGTCCGCGTACTGCGCCAGCCAAGCCTCGATCGATCCGGACCGCGCGGCGAAATCCTTACCGTACCAGTCGAAAATCTTCGACACTTCGAGCCGGCCGTTCTGCGGGTTGAAGCGATTGCGCGACCGGTCGGAGAGAAAGCGTACGACGCCGTCTTCAAGTTGCGCGTCCAGCTTGCCGGCAACGTAGGCTTCGCTGCGCAGCGCCGGACAACCGATCGAGGCACAGTTTGCGGCCATGTGGATGCGTGGCTCGTCGAAGACTCCCGGCGCGCGGATCATGCCGTGCTCGACGTCGTCGAGAGTGCGCGGCTTGCCGAGCAGCAAGAAGAACCGCCTCTTCCACGGACTGGTGATGAGCGAACCCAGTTCCTTGATCGACTTGACCTTCGGATACTCGGTGAGGATCAGCTCGACCGTGTAGGCGTTGTAGGCATTGAGCAGGAAGGCGAGCCTCTCGGGCTTCGTCCAGCCGTCGTATTCGGACTGGGTGACTTCGGAAAGCCCGTCCACATAGCTTTTCAGCGCATTGCGATCGGCCTTCAGCCCGCTGTAATCGACCTGCGATGCGTGTCCGCCGCGAAGCCAGACCACGTGTTTCTTCGTCAGCGCGTCCCACTGCGCGTGCGAATGATCGAATGCAGCTTCGACTGTCGGTGAAAAGAGCCAAAAGAAAACCACCAAGACACCAAGGCACCAAGAAGAACGGAACTGGAAAAAACGGATATACGGGACCCATCCGAACGCATGGTCAGCGATTGCGGTCTTGAACTTCATCGGGGATTCCTTGGTGTCTTGGTGCCTTGGTGGTTGAGATCTGGATGGGACTTATCCACGCATCCACGCGTGATAGCGCTCCACCCACTTCAGGACATTCTGCGGCGCATGCTCGCGTTTCCAGTTGCCTGCGGCGTATTTGTTGGCCTCGGACAAGGTCGGATAGATGTGGATGGTGCCGAGTATCTTATTCAGCCCGATGCCATGGCGCATGGCCAGGATGTACTCGGCGATCAAATCGCCCGCGTGCTCGCCGGCGATGGTCACGCCGAGGATTCTGTCCTTGCCGGGTACGGTCAATACCTTGACCAGGCCGTGGGATTCGCCGTCGGCGATCGCGCGATCGAGTTCGTCGATTCCATACCTGGTCACTTCGTAGGGAATGCCTTTTTCCTTTGCCTCGAGCTCGTTCAACCCCACGCGCGCAACTTCCGGTTCGGTGAACGTGGCCCACGGGATCACCGAATAATCGGCGCGGAACTTTTTCACGCCGCCGAACAGCGCGTTGACCGCCGCGTACCAGGCCTGGTGCGACGCGGTGTGCGTGAACTGGAAAGGTCCGGCGACGTCGCCACAGGCGTAGATGTTCGGGTAGAGCGTCTGCATGAATTCGTTGGTCTCGACGGTGCGGCTTCGGGTCACGGGTATGCCCAGTTCCTCGAGTCCGTAGCCTGCGGTGTTGGCGATTCGTCCCACCGCCACCAGCACTTCATCGAACGGGATACGCACGTCCTGGCCCTTGTGCTC
>DASYUW010000219.1:0-9782 GCA_036000845.1 Burkholderiales bacterium | reverse complement strand
AGTTCGACGATCCGGTTTACCTGCACCAGGTGGTGGAAGACGGCCCGAACGGCGTGCGCCGCTTCGCCGACCTGCCCGAAGCACTGGCAACGGTGAACGGTCAGGCCAGGGATCGCGAATGGCGGGTGCACTTCCACGTGCCGATTTTTCTCGACGACCTCGGCGCCTTCTCTTCGACGCGCTTTTTCATCCGCACGGTGCTTGACCGGCATCGCGTCAACCCGATCTCTCCGCACCTCGAAGTCGAGACCTATACCTGGAACGTGCTGCCCGCGCACCTGCAGGCCGGCGGCATGGAACAGGCCATCGCGCGCGAGCTGAACTGGGTGAAAGAAGAATTGGCTCCATGAAATTGTCCGTCGCGCTCAGGCTTGGGCGCGTCTCCAATCTCCCGACCGTCTGGACCAACGTGTTTACCGGCGTGGCGCTCGCAGGCGCCGCCGCAGCGGATGCGCGGCTCGCGATTCTGCTGGTGTCGATGTCGCTGTTCTACGTCGGCGGCATGTTCCTGAACGACGCCTTCGACAGCGCATTTGACGCCAAGTCGCGGCCGGAACGGCCGATCCCGTCGGGGCAGGTGAGTGCGGCGCAGGTTTACGCTGTCGGCTTCGGCATGCTGGCGGTTGGGGTGGGGCTGCTCGCGTGGGCCGGTTACGGATTCGAGCCGTTCACCCAATGGCGGCCGGTGCTGGCCGGGATCGCGCTGGCGGTCGCCATCACGTTCTACAACTGGCACCACAAGGAGAATCCGCTCAGCCCACTGGTGATGGGCGTGTGCAGGCTGCTGGTGTACCTCGCCGCGGCGTACGCAGTCGCGAGTGTGCTGCCGCGACCGGTATTCGTCGCGGCGAACGTGCTGCTCTGCTACCTGATCGGGCTGACCTACACCGCCAAGCAGGAGCATCTCGACCGCCTCGGCGCCATCTGGCCGCTCGCATTTCTGGCGGTACCGGTCGCCTACGGAATCTGGCTTGCTTTACGGCAATCGGCGGCGCTGTTGCCGCTGGTGCTCTTCGTCGGCTGGACGCTGTATGCGCTCTGGCTGCTGCGTCGTCGCGCAAAAGGCGACGTGCCGCGTGCCGTGGTCAGTCTCATCGCCGGCATCGCGCTGCTCGACTCGGTGATCCTCGCCGGCCACGGCGCGCCGCTCCTGGCGGGGCTGGCGGTGGTGGCGTTCGTGCTTACGCTCTCCCTTCAGCGCTGGGTCTCCGGCACTTAATCCAATTCAAAAGGGTCGACGCAAAGGTCGCAAAGAGAAAAGAAAGGACGCAAAGAAAAACGAACGGGTTCAACGAAATGAATTACACTTTTCCAGTCACCAGTCACCAGTCACCAGTCACCAGTCACCAGTCACCAGTCACCAGTCACCAGTCACCAGTCACCAGTCACCAGTCACCAGTCACCAGTCACGCAATTATCCCCAGCACTCAGCACTTTTCTTTATCCTTCCGCCTTCATCCTTCATCCTTGCTTTTCCCCGTCACCGACAAAATCATGATCGACGAGAAAATCAAGGTACGCGTCACCGAAACCGGACAATTTCTCGACGTGGTGGTTCTGAACAAGCGCGCCGAGCGGATCGTGGTGGTGCTCGGCGAAGGAGTGCACAACGTCAAATGCGATCTCACTCCGACCCGCAACGGCATGGGTTACGCCGGCAGCGTGATGGGGCGCGAGTTGATCTACGAACGCAGCCGCGACCAGGTCCAGGCGGACATCGACCGGCTCAATCCGGCCCTGCGCAAATCCCGGTAGCATCGCGGCCCGAAGAGCCGGTCAAGAGCGTTGACGCAGACGGCGCAGAGAACAGCAAGAAAGGTCGCAAAGGAAATCAGGACTTGGCAAAAATCAGAAACCTGTCGACGCTGATGGGTGACGCGACGGTAAAACGCTGAATTTGGTCACCTGGACTTTTGTAGCCACTAGCCACTTACCTCTCGCCAAAGTATTTCTAGCAGCACCCCGTACGCGGTACTTTACTTCATCCTTCCGCCTTCATCCTTCATCCATGTCCTTTCACCCTTCATCCTTGTTCTAAAGCGGCTTTACCGGCGAGATCTCGAATCCCTGGGCAAAATCGATCTTTGATTGGCGCAGGTGCTGCAGCATCTGCTTGCTTTCCACGTGCTCGGCAATGGTTTTGATTCCGAATGCCTGGCACTTTCGGCCGATTTCGGACAGCTTGGCCGTGGCGATGGAGGCGCTGATCTTGATGAACTCCGGTGTCAGACCTTTCAGTTTTGCGAACGATGCCTCGCTCCCGTCGAAACCGGAAAGAGTCAGGGTGCAGCCGAAAGGCCGGACTTCCGCCATCAGTTTTCGCAACGACTCTTCGTGCGCGATGGCACTTTCCAGTGATATCTCGAACCCAAGCGCCCCATCCGACAAATACGAATCATCAACGTACTTGCACACGTATTGGCCGTAATCGGGGTCGACCAGCGTTGCCTCCGAAAGATTGACGTTATTGCGGGGTATGGCCCAGTCCGGCTTGATGCCGACCGCGCCGCGAACCCAACGCGCGAGCCGATTCGCCACCCAGCGGTCGAGATACGGCAGAAGTTGACACTCTTCGAGAACCGGGAAAAACGTCCCCGGCGGAAGCAGCTTGGCGTCCTCTTCCTTGAATCGGACAAAGATCTCCTGGAACGGCGGCTCCCCGTTTTGCGGGGCAAGCGGCACGATGCTTTGCGCGTACAGAGCGAATTCGTCCTGCTGAAGAGACGCTATCAGGCGATCGACAAGACTTTTCTGCGGTTCCGGTGCTCTGGCCATTTTGAACGTCCAGGAATAGCTTCCAGGATTCTATGATTGGCAATCCCTGTGCCACCTACTGCGTGGATTTGCCCCTTTTTACCCACACTGGAGGTTCAGGCACCCATCCTCCGCGACCAATTCGCGAATCGGGCAACAACTGACGCGGCTTGTCACCATGCTCGCTTATCCACAGGACCACGTCAAAACCGCAAGAGCGTCGACGGTTACCACCCCACTCAGGGCTGGCGGTTTCTCTGCTTGCCGCTTCGAGTGGTGTGGCAATGGGCGCAGAAGGACGAACGGGTTCAACGCCAAGGCCGCAAGGGTACGCAAAGGAGAACCAGGACTTGCGAATTTACTGAGTCCTTAGTCCAGAGTCCTGAGCACTGAGTCCTGGCCTCTCTCTTCGTCACCCGTCACCAGTCACCGCAGTTCACTGAGTCCTGAGTCCCCAGTCCTGAGTCCTGTTTTTCCCTCGCGGCACGCAGCACTTCTCTTTGTCCCTTCATCCTTCATCCTTCATCCCTCATCCTTGTCCTTTCATCCTTCATCCTTGCTCTCCCAGTCGGGTAAAATTCCCGTTCAGACCAATAATTCGACAAGTTCGGGGTCGTTCAAACCCGCCCTCCCGAGGAGAATTCAGATCATGGCAAGGAAATCCGTCAAGAAAGACCCTTCGAAACTCCGCTCCCGCAAGTGGTTCGCCAATCCGGACAATCCCAACATGACGGCGCTGTACCTGGAGCGCTACATGAACTTCGGCTTGAAGCGCGAGGAGTTGCAGGCCGGCAAGCCGATCATCGGCATCGCCCAATCGGGCTCGGACCTTTCACCCTGTAACCGCCACCACCTCGAGCTGGCCCATCGCGTGCGCGAAGGGATACGCGAGGCTGGCGGCATCGCCTTCGAGTTTCCGGTGCATCCGATCCAGGAAACCGGCAAGCGCCCGACCGCGTCACTCGATCGCAACCTGGCCTACCTCGGACTGGTGGAGATCCTGTACGGCTATTTCATCGACGGGGTGGTGCTGACCACCGGTTGCGACAAGACCACACCGTCTCAGTTGATGGCGGCGGCAACCGTGGACATCCCGGCCATTGTGCTGTCCGGCGGGCCGATGCTGAACGGCTGGTTCCGCGGCGAGCGCACCGGATCGGGCACCATTGTCTGGAAGGCGCGCGAGCTTCTGGCAGCGGGCGAAATCAACGACGAGCAGTTCATCGAGCTGATCGCCTCCTCGGCCCCGTCGACGGGTCACTGCAACACCATGGGCACGGCATCGACCATGAACTCGCTGGCCGAAGCGCTGGGCATGTCGCTGCCCGGCAGCGCGGCGATTCCGGCGCCCCACAAGGATCGCGCGGTGAACGCCTACGAATCCGGCAAGCGCATCGTCGAGATGGTTTGGGAAGATCTGCGCCCCTCGAAGATCATGACCCGCGAGGCCTTCGAGAACGTGATCGTCGTCAACTCGGCGATCGGCGGCTCGACCAACGCGCCTATTCATTTCAATGCGATCGCGCGCCATATCGGCGTCAAGCTCGACAACAACGACTGGGAAAAGGTCGGCTACGACATCCCGCTGCTGGTGAACCTCCAGCCGGCAGGCGAATACCTGGGCGAGGATTACCATCACGCCGGCGGCGTGCCGGCGGTGGTCAGCGAGCTGATCAAGGCCGGCAAGATCCGCAAGAACGCACTGACCGTTAACGGCAAGACGTTCTATGAGAACTGCAGGAACGCACGAATCGAGGACGAGAAGGTGATCTGGCCGTACGAGAGGCCGATGAAGGAAAAGGCCGGGTTCCTGAATCTGAAAGGCAATTTGTTCGACAGCGCGATCATGAAGACCAGCGTGATCTCGGACGCTTTCCGCGAGCGTTACCTCTCCAACCCGAAGGACCCGAACGCCTTCGAGGGCAGGGCGATCGTGTTCGACGGCCCGGAGGACTACCACCACCGCATCGACGATCCCAAGCTCAAGATCGACGACAACTGCATGCTGTTCGTGCGCGGCACAGGCCCGGTTGGCTATCCCGGCGCCGCCGAAGTAGTGAACATGCAGCCGCCCGCGGAACTGATCAAGCACGGCGTGACTGAACTGCCCTGCATCGGCGATGGACGGCAGTCGGGCACGTCGGGGTCTCCTTCGATCCTGAACGCCTCGCCGGAAGCGGCGACCGGCGGCGGCCTCGCGATCCTGAAGACCGGCGACCGGATTCGCATAGATCTCAATAAGCGCACCGCCAATATCCTGATCAGCAAGGCCGAGTACGCAAGGCGCAAGAAAGCGCTGGCGAAGCAGGGCGGCTTCAAGATGCCCGGCAGCCAGACTCCCTGGCAGGAGATCCAGCGCAGCATGGTGGACGAGCTTGCATACGGTATGGTGCTCAAGCCCGCAGTGAAGTATCAGCGGATTTCAACAACGAAAGGCGTCCCTCGGGACAACCATTGAGCGACGTTGCGATATTCACGACATTCACGATAGTGACGGCATTCACGGCCCTTGGTGAGGTGTGAGGGGTAAAAGCAGGACTGGGTGCTGCGAGAAAGGAGTACGCAGTGCTCGCTCAGAAAAACCGCCGGCCGATGGCCGGCCATAAACGCGTTCAACGCAAGGGACGCAAGGGGACGCAAGGGGACGCAAGGGGACGCAAAGGAGAGCTCGCGTTGGGTAGATCAAAGTGCGCCTATAAAGTATAGGCCTGACCCTCGCTACACTCGCTACATGACCCTCGCTACAGCACCAAAGAACCAGCCGGCCGATGGCCGGCCATTAACGCGCCAAGCAAAGGAGGAAAATCGTGAGGACAGTGACCATATTGCATGCCGTTATTGTCATGGAGTGCCTGGTTTTCGGCGCCGGCGTCGGCGCACGCGCCCAAGAAGTCCCTCAGCAACTCCGACTTGCGCCCGGCGACATCGAGTTTCCAGTACCTGCCGGTGGGCAAACCGGCACTTCGGGCGTCGGCGCGCTGCAGGTGAAAGTGTTGTCGGGGGATCCGAAGAAAGCGGGCTTGTACACCTTGGTAATAAAGGCGGGACCGAACATCACCATCAAGCCCCATGCTCATCCTGACAACCGCGTGTCGGTCGTAGTCGCGGGCACATTCTATTTTGCGTACGGCGACGAGTTCGACGAGAGTAGGCTGAAGGCGCTGCCGGCCGGTAGCTTCTATACCGAACCGCCGAATGGCAACCACTTCGCTATGACGAAGGATGACGGGGTGACGCTGTACATAACTGGTACCGGGCCAACCGGAACCGTCTACGTGAACCCTGCGGACGATCCCACCAAGAGATGAGCCCTCATCCAGAGTTGCGAAAAGAACGGGGTCGAAAAACCTAAATAGAAAAACCTCAACAGGTGACGCTACTCTTTGCGGTATGGATCACGAGGATGACCGAGGAGGAAGGAAGAAACGGGTAGCGGCCGGTTTGGCATGGCAAGGTTGGATCTTGATCGCTGGTCGACTGAACAGCTACCGAGGCCGCATAGTGCCTCGCGCTGAGGAGCCCCGTTTCGCAGCGGCGGCGGCGCCACCTGGATCGACGCTGCGCCATAACGGGAGGAGGTACGACAATGAAGACGACGACTCTATTAACGGCCCTGAGTTGCACCGTGTTCTTGACCACTGCAGCCGCCGACGAGGTGCCCGGGTTCCGCGGCAGCGACCATATCGGGGTTACCGTCCCCGATCTGGATCAAGCGGTGAAGTTTTTTGTCGAGGTGATGGGGTGCGAGGCCTTCTTCAAAATGGGACCGTTCAAGGCTGATGACGATTGGATGGCTGTGCATCTGGGCGTGCATCCGCGGGCCGAGATCCCGCAGATGCAGTTGGTGCGCTGTGGCTACGGCACCAATCTGGAGCTGCTGCAATACCAGACGCCGGACCAGAATACGACGATCCCCAAGAATAGCGACCTCGGCGGCTATCACGTCGCGTTCTACGTGGACAACATGGACCGCGCCGTGAACTATCTCAAGAGCAAGGGCCTGAAGTTCCTTGGCGAGCCTACGGTGATGACGTCGGGGCCGAGCGCAGGTGAAACCTGGGGCTACTTTCTGTCGCCTTGGGGCATGAACCTGGAGCTGGTCAGCTATCCCGCGGGCAAGGCATACGAAAAGCAGTACAAGACCAAGCTGTGGAGCGCCAAAAACCCGGACAAGTGACGGACCGAAACGCGCTGCGACGCAACGTCGTGTGAGCGCTGGCCGCCGGGTGACGTGGGCTTTAGCGCTACTCTTTCTCGGAGCGGGCGCGACGGCTCGCGCCCATATTCCATCCGGCTACGACCTGCGTGCTGTGCATTTCGTGCGCAAGCCCGATGGACTGCACGGCTACTACCGGCTCACGCTGCCGCTGGTGGTGGCTAACCGCCTCGGGGCCAAGCGCCCCGACGGTAACTACGAGCCCGCGCCCTTTACCGAGTTGCGCATCGAGAGTCGCCACGGATTCTACTATCCCGATGCGCCGCGCATCCGCGCCGAGCCGTTGGTGCTGGGCCAGTTGATCGCCGAGGGCCACCGCCTCGAGGTCGACGCGACGGTACGAGAAGCACAAGTGTTATCGGTGCGGGCTTATCCCAAGGGATCGGTGCCACCGTTCAACACACTCAAGCAGGCGCAAACGGCGACCGCGCCCGGGCCCGGCTACCCCATCGATGCGCCCGAAGTGGACGCCGCCTACGTGGTGGTGGATGCGCATCTGCTGTATCCGATGGCGGGAAACGCCACGGTGTTCCGGTTGAGCAGCACACTCGACAACCGAGTCCTGGGTCAGCCCGACGTGCAGAATCTGTTCGTCGATCATATGGACCAGCGCAGCGTCGTGTATCGGGCGAGCGGTCTGCTGCGCGAACCGCTTACGCTCAACCCGTCGGCGTGGAGTGCCGCGGTAACGTTCACCTTGGCAGGTATCGCACATATAGCCAGCGGGGCCGACCATCTGTTGTTCGTTCTGTGTCTTGCGCTGGGCGCGCCGACGCTGGTCGCGCTTGCCTGGCGGGTTACGGGATTCACGCTGGGACACTGCGTCACGCTCGTGATCGGTTTTGTCGGCTATGTGCCGCAGGTGGCGTGGTTCGTTCCGGCGGTCGAGACTGCTGTTGCCGGCTCCGTTGCGCTTGCCGCGGCGGCCGTGCTGCGAACTACGAGCCGGGCACCGCTGGTGGCATTGACGGCTGGAGTGGGGCTGGTGCACGGCCTGGGGTTCTCTTTTGCGTTGCGCGAGATGCTCCAACTCGACGGACCGCATGTTGTGGTCAGCTTGGCCGCGTTCAATCTCGGCGTGGAGGTGGGTCAGATCGGGTTCGCGACCGCCGTCTGGGTGATACTTAATTGGATGGCAAATCACGCGGCGCGCTGGCGGGATCCGGTGCGCGTATCGATCGCATGCTGCTGTATCGCGATCGCTGCGCTTTGGATCATCGATCGCGGCAAATCGATCTTCATTGCCACGACGTGATGGCTGGGGCGACGGAGAGAGGATTATTGGCCCAGGCCCATACTTTACAGGTGAGTTCTCATTCTGCATCGTGAGGCAGTCGTGGATTTGGTGAGTAGTTTTTCTTCACCTGGAGGGAAAGCGACATGAAAATGATATTCATCGCAATGCTGGCCGCTGGGTTGGCGAGCGGTGGTGCGTCAGTGGGTTTGGCGCAAGACGGCCGTGCCGGGCCCGCTGAAGTCGTTTCGAAAGTGCGTAAAGCCGCCGCCCTCTTTGCAGAGAGAGGCGCAGCAGGTCTCGAGGTAATACGCGACAGGACGTCAGAATTCACTTCGAAGGACACCTACATTTTTGTCGTCGATTGCGATGCGGATAAGGTCATGGCCAACCCTGCATTCCCGGCGCGCGTGGGCGGTGACATCAAGCAGCACACCGACTACAACGGCAAGCAGTATGGGCTCGAGTTGTGTGAGACGGCCAAACGGCCGGGGGGTGGTTGGGTCGAATATGTTTGGCCGAGACCCGGAGGCGGCAAGCCCTCGCGAAAGATCAGCTTCGTCATGTCTGTCGATAGCCTGCCGTACCAGCTGGGCGCTGGGATCTATGACGAAACGGTCACGTTCGAGGAACTGGACCGACTAGCTACCGGTGCACAATAGAGTAGCGGTGACTGGTGACTGGTAAAAGGAGGACTGGGTGCTGAGAGAAAGCAGTGCGCGGTACTCAGTGCTCTGTGCTCAGAAAAAGCTGTCGGCCGATGGCCGGCCATGTACGCGTTTAAACGCAAAGGATTCGTTTCAATACCCCATTGAGAGGTACGCAAAGGGATGCGAAGGAGAACTCCGGTGGGAATGTCAACGTGCGCCTATAAAGTATAGGCCTGACCCTTGACCTGACCCTTGACCACTGACCCTTGACCAAAGTACGTGTAATACGTTTCAGTAAATGAACCCGCTGTGCTCGATGTCACGGTGTCACATCGAAGGCGTCCACCGCGACGTGGGCGCTGCCGGTGAGGAATCCCGGATCCGCGGCGGCCGCGCCAGTGACAGTAATCACCAGCGTGTGCGTGACATCAGGCGCCAGCCCCGAGGCGGAGAACACCGGTTCGGACACGAGGCTCCCGGGCACGCCGGGGCCGAAGGTATCCACCACCGTGGCCGGTACGCTGCCATCGATCGACACCATGGCAATGCCGCAGACGTTGCACTTGACCCCGATCCAGGTGACGGCCGTTCCTGTAAATGTAAAGGTCGCGGTGGCGGTCGCTTGGTTGGACGCGACGATGGTGCCGCCGCTGAAGGTGCCGGTCTCGGGCCCGTAGGTGGGCCAGTAGCCCTGGTAGGTCGCGGCGCTCTCCTCGGAGCGGGATGGCGTAGTCGGGGGTGTGTCGTCAACGATTTTCGCGACGAAGGCGTTGCTAACACCGCCGAGGGTCGCATCCAGCACCGTGCAGGGAGCGGTGCAACCGGCGGTGAAATCAGCCGACGACGTCTCGCCCGTCACATAGGCCGCGCCCGCGGCGTCCACCGCGATGACGAAGCCAGAGTCAAAGCAGCTGCCGCCTAGGTAGAT
>DASYUW010000218.1:0-15976 GCA_036000845.1 Burkholderiales bacterium | reverse complement strand
GGCGTATCCCCCGGCGAGCAGATTGCGCATCACCAAGGCACCGAGACTCTCGGACCTGTCGGATGCGCCGATCACGGCAACCGAGGAGGGACGAAACAGGCATTTGAGATTGCGTACGGTCATTGGGGATTTTTGAGCCTTTGCCAGCGATTGCGGAGCACTTCCCAAGCCTTTATGGACTGCCCTGGCGGAAATCGCTCGAGTCGTACGCCCGTCCGCCGACGGAGGTGGTCGATTGCGCCGTTCCGCCGTGTCTATTGCGTCTGGCCGATGATCACCTGCAATCCCGGAATGTCGGTAATACGGATGTGCTTCTGCTGCACCACCACCAGCCCCGCGTCCTGGAATCTGGAGAACACCCGGCTTACGGTTTCGAGTTTCAAGCCCAGATAGCTGCCGATTTCCTCGCGGGTCATCCGCAACACGAATTCCGAGGGCGAGTAGCCACGTGCGGTGAAGCGCTGCGACAGGTTGAGCAGGAACGCCGCCAGCCTTTCTTCCGCGCACATGCTCCCGAGCAGCATCATGACCCCGTGATCACGCACGATCTCGCGCGCCAGCACCGAGTGCAGGTTGCGCTGCAACGCACGGACATGGCTGGCCACATCCTCGATCAGCGCGAAGGGCATGACACACACCTCGCTGTCCTCGAGCGCGATGGCGGTACCGTTATAGCGCCCCGAGCCGACGCCGTCCAAGCCCAACAGCTCCCCACCCATGAAAAAACCCATCACCTGCTCGCGTCCGTCATCGTCGATGACGCAGGTCTTGAAAAAGCCCGCACGGATCGAATAGACCGAGTTGAACGGCTCGCCGGCGTTGAAAAGCGTTTCGCCGCGCTTGATGCGACGCCTCAGGTACACGATCTTTTCGACCCGCTGCAAGTCCGCGTGGCACAGGCCGCTCGGCAGGCACATTTCGCGCACGTTGCAACTCGAGCAGGTCACCTTGAACCTTGGCGGTGCCGGTTCGGCATCGGCAGCGATGGGCATGACTGGCGGGGGAAACTTGGTAATCGTGACCGTGTGCATGGCTGATTCTCCCGATTGTTTGATCAGTTCAAAGTCCGCGCGGCGCGGCCGGCGAGGGCCTCGCACACGTGCTCGAATTGGGTGGTCTTGTCGAAAAATCCGGCGGCGCCGAGACGTGCCGCCAGACGGCGGTAAGGCTCGCTTGCGAAATTACTCAGCATATAGACCGTGATTTCGGGCGCCCGCTCACGCAGCGCCCTCAAGACGTCGAAGCCGGTACCTTGCGCCAGCCTCACGTCGAGGACGACCGCGTGAGGGTGCAGATCGAGAATTCCGGTGATCGCCTCGTCCGCACCCGCCGCGTGTCCGACGCTGTGCACACCTTCAATCGAGTCCAACATGTCCTCGATACGCTCGCAGACCAACGGCGAACTCTCCACGACGAATACGCGCAGATGGGAGCTGGGGTCGGAGGGAAGGCGAACAGCGTTCTTCATGCCGTCCAGTGTGCGGGGAGCGTCCACGCCAGGCTATCGGCGCACACTTAAAGCGGGATAGGAGGAACGGACGGCGGCAGGTAGGAAAATTCCTACCCGTGCCGCATCAGGATCCGGGGTTGCGCTCGAGCAGACCGTGCTCCAGTGCGTAACGAACGAGTTCGGCGCCGCTGGCCAGATTCATCTTTTCCAGAATGCGGGTCTTGTGCGTGCTGACGGTCTTGACCGAAAGGTGAAGCTGCCCTGCGATTTCGGTCGGTCCACGTCCCTCGGCCAACATGCGAAAAATTTCGAATTCACGGTCGGAGAGCTGCGTGTGCGGAGGCGCGTCGCCCTTTCCGGTGTCCGCCATGAGGCTCGCCGCCGCCGCTTCGGTAATGTGTACCCCGCCCGCAGCGACCTTGCGGATGGCGCCGACAAGTTGCGCGGAGGCACTGTCCTTGGTGAGATAACCGGAAGCGCCGGCCTTGAGCGCGCGCGCCGCATACTGGTGTTCCCCGTGCATGGACAGGACCAGGATGCGCAGCTTCGGTTTCTCGAGCTTGATGCGCTTGATTAGCTGAATGCCTGCCAATCCGGGCATCGACATGTCGATCAGCGCCAGATCGAAGTCGTCGGCTCGCACCAGTGCCAGAACTTCATCCCCGGTCGCCGCTTCGGCAGCAACTTCGATCTCGGGCACTGCAGCGAGGATTTGCCTGAGCCCGTCGCGCACGAGCTGGTGATCGTCAGCCAGCAACAGGCGGATCATGCATCGATCCGTTCGCGGCGCGGATTCAACGGTACACGCAATGTCACCCTGGTCCCGCCCCGCGGGGCGCGCTCCACTTCGAGCGTGCCGCCAACATAAAAAACTCGCTCGCGCATGCCCTTGAGGCCGAGCGAACGTGATTTCGCCAGATCTTCGGCAGCAATGCCGCGGCCGTCGTCCTCGATTTCGAGGCGGATGCCGTCATCGTCGGCAGCGAGCACGACCCACGCGTTACGGGCCTGCGCATGGCGGGCGATGTTGGTCAGGGACTCCTGGAGCGCACGGTACACGGTGTTCGCCAGATTACGTTCGAGGCCGGCAAGTTCCTCTCCGGGTGCCATCCGGAAGTCGCACTTCACGCCGGAGCGCTGCATGAAGTCCTCCACCAGCCAGGCGGTGGCGTCGGATAGTCCGAGGTCGTCGAGCATGAGCGGCCGCAGGTCGGCGGCGATGCGGCGCACGGAAGTGACGGTTTGATCCAGCGTTTCGCCCATCTTTGCCGCCTTTGCGGAAAGATCCGGGGCGTCGCCTGGGAGATTTTCCTGCATCCAGCCAAGATCCATTTTCAGCGCAGTGAGCAACTGACCGAGTTCGTCGTGCAGTTCGCGGGCGATGCGGGTCTTTTCCTCTTCGCGCGCCTCTAGCAGTTGTGCCGACAGTGTTCGCAGTTCGTCCTGCCGGCGCCTGAGCTCGTCCTCGTACTGCTTGCGCAGGGTGATGTCGCGCAGGATCACGGTGTAGAAGCGACGTTCGCCTTCGGTCGCCTGCGATATCGAGGCCTCGATCGGAAATTCCTCGCCGGTGTCGGCGCGCAGCGCCCATAGCGTCGTCACGTCGCCCATGCGCCGGCTGGTGACGCCGGTGCGCCCGAACTGCTCGATGTGGCCGTGGTGCGCGGCGCGAAACCGTGCCGGCAGAAAGCGATCGAGCGACGCGCCCAAAGCCTCGTCGCGGTGGCAGCGAAACACCTTCTCTGCGGCACGATTGAACAGCACGATGTGCTGGGATTCGTCCACCGTGATAATAGCGTCCATTGCTGAATCGACGATGGCGGCCAGGCGTGCCTGGGATGCATCGAGCGCATTCTGCATTCGCGCCGTTTCGGCTTCCGCGCTCATCGCGACTCTCACCACCGCGAATATCGCCGCGCCGAGAATGGCAAGATCGACGACCAGATCGATGGCTGCTAGCCAGGGTACGCTGTCTCCAAACTGTGCAGCGGTAAAGTTGAGCACCACGATCCCTGCAATGCCCGCGACTCCTGCCGCAATCATCCAGGGCTTCAGCCAGCGCAGGGAATGCTGTGCCTGCGCACGCCTCATGACTCTTCACCTCGCCGGCAACCGGAGCACCCGAGCCCTGGTTGATTCAGGTCAAGGCAGCAAGTCCGGCATCTGTCATAGTTTTCCCAGGAAATTCGCGGGGAGGTACTTGTATACATGGGTCAGGCAATGAGTTATCCATCCTCGGAACTGGTAATCGATCCGGTGCTGATCCGCAAATACGACGTCAGCGGTCCGCGCTATACGTCCTACCCCACGGCGGATCGCTTCGTTCAAGCCTTCGGCGAGGCGGAGTACCGGCATTGGATCACCAAGCGCAACATCGGCGGCATTATCCAGCCGCTCTCGTTGTACGTGCACCTGCCCTTTTGCGACACGGTCTGCTTTTACTGTGCATGCACCAAGGTGGTGACGCGAAACCATGGCCGCTCGGCAAAGTATATCAAGTACCTAGGCAGGGAGCTGGCGTTGCTGTCGCGATCGTTGAGTACCGAACGCGCCGTTTCCCAAATGCACTGGGGCGGCGGCACGCCGACGTTTCTTTCGCGCGACGAAATGCGCGAACTAATGCGTGCTTTCGACGCGCAATTCGGGCGTTGCCCCGACTTCGAATGTTCGATTGAAGTCGATCCGCGTAGGGTCGAGCCCGGCACGATGGGTTTTCTCGCCGAACTCGGCTTCAACCGTGTATCGATCGGCGTACAGGACTTCGATCCGGACGTGCAGAAGGCGGTCCACCGCATCCAGAACGAGGAGCAGACGCAGCGTGTGATCGGGGAAGCGCGCACGGCCGGTTTCCGTTCCGTGAACCTCGATCTGATCTACGGTCTGCCGAAGCAGACGCTGAACAGTTTTGACGCGACGCTCGACGAGGTGCTCGCCCTCGATCCGGACCGTGTCGCGCTTTACAGTTACGCGCATCTGCCGCGATTGTTCAAGCCGCAACGGCGCATCGCCGAGTCCGAACTGCCGTCACCTGAGACAAGGCTGCAGATTCTCACGCTTGCGATCGGCCGCCTGACCCGGGCGGGTTATCTATACATCGGCACGGACCATTTCGCGAAACCGGATGACGAACTCGCGGTCGCGCAACGCCAGGGCCGCCTGCAACGCAACTTTCAGGGCTACTCTACGCGCCCCGAGTGCGACATGCTTGGCTTGGGAATGTCCGCAATCGGTCGCATCGGCCCGACTTATTCTCAGAACGTGAAGACTCTGGAGGAATATTACGCGGCGCTCGACGCAGGACGCCTGCCGGTGTGGCGCGGCATGGTGCTGACAAAGGATGATCTGGTCCGGCGCGCCGTCATTCAGGCGCTGGCTTGTCATTTCAGGCTTGCGATCGAGTCGATAGAATTGTCCTACCTTGTGAACTTCAGCGACTATTTTTCGGGGGAGCTAGAGGATCTGCGGCGCCTGGAGGAGGATGGGCTGGTCGAGCTGCAGCCCGACTGGATCGTGGTGACGTCAAAGGGCAGGTTGTTGGTGCGCGTAGTATGCATGGTGTTCGATCGCTATCTCCGGGAACACCGGCAACGCCAAAGCTATTCCAGGGTAATTTGAGGCCAATATGATGCCCGAGGCCACGCTGCTCGCCGTATTTCTCGCCGGACTGCTTGGTGGTGGGCATTGCGCCGGCATGTGCGGTGGCATCGTCGGTGCCTTGTCCTCGGGAGCCGGTTCAGGCCTGCCGTTGCATCTCGCTTATAACGCCGGCCGGATCGCGAGTTATACGCTTGCCGGGGCGATCGCCGGCGCGCTCGGCGGGATGGTGCTGTACTACGACGTACTGCCGCTGCAACTCGCGGTCTACGTGGTTGCGAATCTGATACTGATCCTGCTAGGCCTGTACCTCGCCGGCTGGTCGTCGCTGGTCACCCGGCTCGAAGCGGCAGGGCGCAGGCTGTGGCGGCACATCAGTCCGCTTACTGCACGATTTCTGCCTGTAGACACGGTGCCGCGTGCGTTTGCGGTCGGAACGCTCTGGGGCTGGTTGCCTTGCGGGTTGACCTACAGCGCGCTGGCGATTGCATTGGTGAGCGGAGGTACGGCGAACGGGGCGGCCCTGATGCTCACTTTTGGCCTGGGCACATTGCCCAATCTGCTACTGGCCGGATTGCTTTTGAGGCGTGCACGATCCTGGTTTCAGGGTCGCATGGTTCGCTGGGTTTCCGGTGCTCTGGTGCTCGGTTTCGGTATTGCAGGGCTGGCGAATGCGGCGCAGTTGGGGGATCAGTTCCGGCGTGGCGTGCTCTGTGTGATTTGAGTCCTGGTTTCCCGGGTCGTGGCGTGCGCGGCTGCGGCGGCCGAATCTCCGGCAATTCAGGCCGGAACCGGAAGGGGCCGGTCAGCGCAGGTAGGAGCCGGTCGTGGAAGTTCCGCGGGTGTATAGCGCTGACCAGAAGGCCAGGACAGCAACGATGATGCCGACCCAGAAAACCCACCAGAACATGACCAGTGGATGCAGCGTGGTCAAGGTCCGCGCAATGCCAAGGAGTATCAGCGCCGCGCCGAGAGTTGCATTCACCAGGTTGAACCACTTCGGCTTGTCGCCGCTTCGTGCCCATAACGCCAGAACAATGATGCCGATGCCGCCCGCCATCAACAGCCAGGCAGTGTCGTGCAGCGGACCCGGAGCGAGGATGGCGCAATAGACCAGCGCAATGCCGAGCAGGGTGTTCAGGATGTTCGGGATCATGAGTGCTGCTCCTCAGGTTCGTGCAAGTTCTCAAGAAGGCGCCAGGTCAGAGGCGGGATCGGCAGGTACGCAACGAAGCTGGCCAGCAGCAGCGCCTTCCACCAGAAGTCCAGGGGACTGAACGCCAGCAGGGTGGCGCTTAATCCCTGCAACACATACGCAGTACCGGCAGCGCGCCCGATAAGGCGGCTGACGCGCAGCCGGGCAAGGCAGTAAAGCACGCCGTAGCAGCCCGCAAGCAGCACAAACAGAGCGAGCAACAGCGAAGTGCCGAGCATTTGGGCAGCGGTCATGCTGGACCTCCCGCGACGCGCGCCTGGAGTGCTTCAGTGGCGGTGCGCTTCTTGCCGATGGTAAGCAGGTCATATATCAGGACCACATAGCCTGCGGCGAAGACAAAGCCGAATACCAGTCGCATGACAATGCCCTGGACGAACCAGACATTGGTCTGTCCTTCCATGAATGCCTGCAGGGTCGACCCGCCCATGGCCCGCTCATAGAAGGCCTGCGCAATTCCCGACACCAGCAGCGCACCGACCATGCCGAGGATCCCGATGTTGAGCAGCGCGAACGACCATTTCCAGGCCGCACCGTCCAGTTGCTGTGCAGCTCGGGACTTCTGCAGCGCCAGGTAAATCACGGCCAGTACGCCACAGGCATAGGCGCCCCAGAACGCGAAATGTCCGTGCGACACGGTCCATTGTGTGCCATGCGTGAACAGGTTGATTTGTGGCAGCGTCATCATGAATCCGAATACGCCGCCGCCGATGAAATTGCCGAAGGCTTCTGCCATCACCCAGAAAAACGCCGGCTTGTTGGTGGTCTTCATCCGATGCGCGCCGGCGTCGTAAACGGCATGCACGACCATGCCCAGCAGCGGCAGCGGTTCGAGCGCGGAGAAAAAGCCGCCAATGCCGAGCCAGTACGAAGGCGTCCCGATCCAGAAGTAGTGGTGCCCGAGCCCGAGAATGCCGGTGCCCAGCACCAGCGCGACCTCGATGTAGAGCCAGGTCTCGACGATGCGCCGCGAGGTTCCCAGAAGTTGCATCAGCGCCAGCGCCATGATGCAGCCGATCAGGATTTCCCACGTGGCCTCGACCCATAGATGCACCAGCCACCACCACCAGTACTGGTCCTCCGACATGTTGGTCATCGAAGGAAAAGCGATCAGGTACAGTCCGAACAGCGGAATCAGGTCCACCATGAGCACGCCCATGATGCCGGTGATCCTCCTGGCCTTGATTGCGGTGCCGACCACGTTGTAGATGAAAACCAGCACCACCAGCGTGATGCCGATGGCGGCCCAGCGCGGTGCCTCGACGTACTTGCGCCCCTGGTTGATGAACCAGAGCGACATTTCGGTAGCCGGCCCGTACTGTACGAAGATGAAGACCGCGGCGACCACGGCGACCGCCGCACAGAAAATCCAGAACATGACTTCGGCGAGCCTGATTCCGACGGTCTCGCGTTCGAGCTCGATCGGCACGAACCAGTAAACCGCGCCGATGAAACCCATCAGCAGCCAGATGATCATGGTGTCGATGTGCAGCATCTTGGTGACGCTGAAGTCGAGTTTGTTCATCAGGAACCCGTCCTGAACGTAATTGGTGGAGGCAAGCAGTCCTGCCACGATCATGATGCCGAACAGCGTCATCGCTGCCGCAAAGTACTTGAGCGCCAGTTGCTGGGACCGGAACATGATGTCCTCCTACTTGTTGGTCTGGATGTGGCCGAAATGAATCGGGAAGCCGTTGGTCTCCACCGCCGACATCCATTTGAGATACGCCACCAATGCCTCGGCTTCTTCACGCGTGATCTTCAGGTTGGGCATTTGCCGGCTCCAGGTGGGGAATTTCTCTGGATACATCAGAAAGGTCGCGATGGCTTCCTCGCGGGTCGCGGCCTGGGTCATCGGCATCCACATCTGCTGCCAGGCGGGATCCAGCCAGGCCTTGGTGAGATCCGGTGCATAGTAGGCGCCGTTGCCGAAGAAGGTATGGCAGTTCATGCAGTTGCGGCTCTGGATCACGAGCTTTCCAAGGCGCATCGCCTTCTCTGCCTGTTCGGGAGAGTAAACGCGCCCGAACAGCGGCTGATCCGCACCGATCACCGGACGATAGCGGCTTGATTCGCTGTCGAACTCGTAACGGATCTCCTTGTTGATGACGGTGTATTCGGGCACGTTGGCACCACCCGGACGAATGGTGGCGATGCTGTCGACGGTAAGGAAGGCCAGCACGATCAACATGACCAGCGTGGAACTGATGGCGCCGGCGCGCCAGAAGGCGGGGTCTTCAGCGTACATTTGTCCTCCGTATCGTGCTTGTTGCCGGGCGAGGGAACCTGATGCGAACGCGACGATGGTCTTTTGAGCATCGTCCACCGGCACGATGGATTCTTTTTGACCCAGATCAAGAAAAGCCGATCTCCTCCAAGTACCGTGCGGCCTCAATGGATTGACGGGCCTTCCGTTCCGGGTGGATACGCGATCACAGGCGCGACGTGAACGATCCGGCGTGCCCCGGACGTTTCCGAGTGGCGGATCTGCCTTGTGCGGGCCCCGGTTACCTGCGGAGTCTGTCTGCGAGTGCCAACAGTTCGGCTCCCTGGAAAACTGGCAGCGAGCAGCGCTTGTCGGTGCAAACGTAGGCCGCCGCAGTGGGAAGCTCCGGGTACTGCACGTCCGAATTGGGCATCGGGCCCTCGGCGCGGTCCCACCATTCGATGCGCTTGTAGCCGCCCGGATAGCGCTGCGCGCTGTGGAACAACGCCTTCGCGGCGGGGTCGTCCTTGCGGCCGACCACGGTGAGATGCACCGGTTCGTTCGACAGCTCCAGATCGGCGATGAGAATGCCGGCTTCGGTACGCCTCCTCAGCGCGACTTCGGGGGTGACCAGAAAGCGCATTGCGCGCTCTGCGTCGTCGCGGTACTCCCGATTTCCGCTGTAATGCGAGAGCGCATTGGCGAAGCGCGCCATCATGATGTTCTCGTCTATCTGCGGCAGCGATTCCAGCACGCCCTTGCCTGGAGCGGAAGTTACGAAGCCGGCGACGGCGCCTTTGCCGAAGTTGGCGCGGATGAAGCGCGCCGCGTACTCGGCGTGGCGCAGCCATTCGCGTTCTCCGGTCACCTGGTAAAGCGCGAGGAGGCCACGTCCCATCGCCAGCGTGTCCTCGAGATACGGACCGGCGGCGTCGCGCTGATCGTGGCGGAAACCGCCGCCGGCAAGCGCGCGATGCTCCAGTACCCAGCGTGCCGCGGTCACCGCCCGCGCCAGGACCTGTTCATCGCCCTGCGCGGCGTAGAGCGCCGCCAGCCCTTGGATGATCCAGCCGTTTTCGCGCGCGTACAGATGCCTGTCGATGGCCGGAATGCCGAGCTTGCGCCGTGCCGAGTCGGACAGCGCGAAGTAGTCCTCGCTGTGGCGGCCTTTCACGAGATCGGCGTCCTGGCTTACGTAGAATGCTCCATCGGGCGAAAGCAGGAAAGCAGTGACATAACGATAGATCTTGAGCGCCGCATCGAGATACCGCGCATCGTTCAGCGCCAGATAGGCAGCCGAATACACGCGCATGTAATCTGCCTGAACGAACATGATCTTCTCGAAATGCGGATGCTTCCAGTCGCGGTCGGTTGAGTACTGGTAGACGCCGCCCCACACCGGGTCGATGAGGTTCAATGATCCTTCGAGCGTCTGGGTGGCCATCCTGCGCGACTTAACGTCGCCGTCCCGGGCCTGCATCAGCGCGTATTCGACCGTGTCGCGGTCCATGAATTTCTGCTGCTGCTTCAGTCCGCCGATACTGAAGTCGTGGCTGTCCACGATCTGTTTCCTGAGAGTTTGTCGCAGGTCCTCGGGAAGCAGCGGGCTCGGTGCGTATTGCCTGATCGGTTCGCTGTCGCGGTATTTCACCGGACTCGGGTCGGCGATGATCGCCCGGAGTAATTTTTCGAAGGGACCGGGAGGGATGTAGCCGGAGCGCTTGACGATCTCCTTGCCGTCAGGACCGAACACGATGGTCGCCGGCCAGCCGTAGTCCTCGTATCGCCGCGACAGGTCCGGGCGCGCATCCTGGTCGACCTTGACCGCGATGTAGTGCCGCCCGATCAGTTTCACCACCGCCGGATTGTGGTAAGTCTCGCGCTCCATCACGTGGCACCAGTGGCACCATACCGCCTCGAGGTCGAGCAGGACGAAGCGTTTCTCCGTGCGGGCGCGCTCGAATACCGAGTCCGACCAGGGTTGCCAGTCGACGACCGGGGCGGCACGGGCGGCCGCTGTGGCCAAAAGCAATGCGGGCAGAGCCAGCAGAAGACGCAGGACGTGCATGATGGCCTCCTAGTTGGCTGATATACGGCTGCGCGCGAAAGGCGGATGCGCCCGTCGATCCGGCGCGGCAGCACCCTTGGCGTTTCTCCATCTCGAGAGTAAACCGGAACGCAGTTGAAGCGTTAACGGCGCCAACCCAACATCCTGCAAACATGACTGAACCCAAATCGTTCTCACCCGGCGCGAGTTTGTTGCGGGGAATCGGCACCGCCCCGTACCTGGGCCGCTTCCGCCCGTGGCTCCTGCTTGGCTTGATCTACCTTGCGGTTTCGACGCTGACCCGCCTGGTGTTGATTGGCGTTTCCATGACCGCGGGTCAGGCTGCATGGGCCGATATGCCGGCGGTGATGGCGGTGGGCGCGGTTTACGATGTGGTGACCGCTCTGTACTTGTTCACGCCGTTCGCGCTGTACCTGGCTCTGCTGCCCGCACGCCTGTACCACAACAAATGGCAACGCAGCGTGGTTGCCGGCCTGTTCACCGCGACTGTGTTCGGGCTGCTCTATCTCGGAGCGGTCGAGTTTTTCTTCTTCGACGAGTTCGACGCGCGCTTCAATTTCGTGGCAGTGGAGTACCTGATCTATCCGCACGAGGTTTTCGTCAACATCTGGCAGTCCTATCCGGTGGCAAAGGTCTTGATCGCCAGCGCGGTTTTGACAGTCGTCGTATTCCTGGCGTTGCGCGACCGCCTGTTCGGTCCGGACGGACACCCTGATCGGCTGCGCGCGCGCCTGACCGTGCTGGTCACGCTCGCGGCGGCAATCGGCGCGGCGCAGGCCGGGCTTACGGTCAACACGGGGCGCTATTCGGAAAACCGTGTAGTAAACGAACTGGCCGCGAACGGGGTGTATTCGTTTTTCAACGCCGCGTTCCACAGCGACCTTGACTACCCGGCCTACTATCTTTCACTGCCGGACGACGAGGCAGACGAGAGATTGCGCAGCCTCGTCAGGGAAACGAGCGCGGCCTTTTTCCCCGAATCCGATCACATCGAGCGGCATATCAGCGCCGCCGGCGCGCCGAAGCACCTGAACGTGGTGGTGTTGCTGGAGGAATCGCTGGGTGCGGAGTTCGTCGGCGCCTACGGCGATACTCGCGGGCTGACGCCGAATCTCGACCGGCTGTCGAAGCAAAGCCTGCTCTTTGCCAACGCCTTCGCGACCGGCACCCGGACCGTGCGCGGAATGGAGGCGGTGTCGGCATCGTTCCCGCCAGTGCCTGCCGAGTCCATCGTCAAGAGGCCTTACAACCAGGGCCTTTTCAACTGGTCCACGGTGATGGCGAAGAACGGGTATGCGCCGACCTTCATCTACGGCGGTTACGGCACCTTCGACAACATGAACCAGTTCTTCGGCTCGAACGGCTATCGCGTCATCGACCGCACCGGCATGGACCATCCGCGATTCGGCAATATCTGGGGCGTATCCGATGACGACCTTTTCGATCATTCGATCAAGGTTTTTGACGAACAGCACGCGCGCGGCGAGCGAATTTTCTCGATCATCATGACCACGTCGAATCACAAGCCGTTCACCTTTCCGCCAGGGGTTCCCGGCGTGCCCGAGAAAGGCGGCGGGCGCGATGCCGGTATCCGCTATGCGGACCATGCGATCGGCTGGTTCCTCGATGCGGCACAAGGCAAACCCTGGTTCGAAAACACCTTGTTCGTGATCGTTGCCGACCACGGTGCGCGGGTGTACGGGCGCGAGGATATCCCGGTAGCGACTTACAAGATCCCGCTGATGTTCTATTCACCGAAGCACGTGAAACCCGGCAAGGTGGATACCCTTACCAGCCAGATCGACGTCGCGCCCACGGTGCTGGGCCTGCTCGACTTCAGCTACGACTCGACATTCTTCGGCAAGGATGTTCTCCGCGACTCCCGGTCCGGGCGGTTCATTCCCATGAACCATAATCGCGACGTCGCGCTGTTCAACGGCACCCGCATCATCGAGATCGGTTTCCGCAAGACCGCCGCCGAGTACCTCTACGATCCGGTCACCGGTAAACAGACGCGCGTGGAGATCGACTCCGAGCACCTGAAGGACGCGATCACGGTGTTTCAGGAGGCCTTTGAGCTGTACAAGGAGCGGCTCTACCGCGTGGCGTCGAACCGGTAAGCAGCGGCGTGGCCGAGGCGCAGGCAAAGCCGGCGGGGCAGTTCTACCTGCTGCATCTTGGCGGCGTGCTGGTGCTGGCCGCCGCGGTCTTGCTGATCGTCGAGCAGTTCGGCATGGACTGGTGGGTTTCCAGCCTCTTCTTCGATCCCGAACTCGGGCGCTTCCCGCTGAGGGACGATTGGTTCCTCGAAAAGGTCATGCATGTCGGCGCCAAGAGTGCCGTCGTGGCCGTGGGATTGCTGGTGCTGGCCGCCTGGATCGCCTCGTTCCGGCTGAAACGGCTGGCGAAGTGGCGGCCGTTGCTGCTGTTCCTGTTCGTCGCCATGGTGTCATCGTCTTCGGCTATAAGTCTGATCAAAAGCGCGAGCGGCAAGCACTGCCCGTATGACCTCGAGCAATACGGTGGAATGGTACCCTTCGTCGGCCTGCTGGAGCGGCTTCCGCAAGGCGTGAAGCCCGGCAGATGCTGGCCGGGCGGCCACGCCTCGGCCGGCTTCTGCCTGTTCGCGTTTTATTTTGCCGCGCTCAAGCTGGCGCGCCGGCGCATGGCAGCGGCAATGCTGGCCGGGTCACTGCTGTTGGGTCTGGTCCTCGGCATGGGCCGGGTGGCGCAGGGCGCGCATTTCGTCTCTCATAACCTCTGGTCGGCGTTGATTTCCTGGCTGGTCATCCTGGCGCTCTATGAACTCCTGCTCAGGCGTGCGTCCCTGCAAAAAGGTGATTGATCTTCAAGTCGAAATCGGTATAATTCCGGCCTTCCTTGCCTCACCGGGCCCGCATCCCGGGAGGCTTTCCGCCCGATCCGTCGGGCAAACCCACAAGGAGATAAATTCATGCGGCATTACGAGATCGTTTTCATCGTCCATCCCGATCAGAGCGAGCAGGTGCCCGGGATGATCGAGCGCTACCGGCTGATGGTCACTTCCCGCGCCGGGCGCATCCATCGCCTCGAAGACTGGGGCCGCCGGCAACTCGCCTTCCCGATCCAGAAAGTCCACAAGGCGCACTACGTGCTGATGAACATCGAGTGCGATCAGGAAACCCTGACCGAGCTCGATCACGCCTACAAGTTCAACGACGCGGTGCTGCGCCACCTGATCGTGAACATGACCCGCGCCGTGACCGAACCTTCGCCGATGATGAAGGAAGAGAAGTCGCGCACCGTGGTGGGCGAGAGCGCCAAGCCGGAAGTTGTGGCGGAGAAACCGGCCCCGACGGTTGCCCAGTAACGCAGTGAGCCGCAACCAGGTTGTCCTGACAGGCAAGCTGATCGAACGCAACGAACTGCGCCACACACCCGCCGGCCTGGCGGCGCTGAATTTCCGGATCGGTCATATTTCGGAACAGGTCGAAGCCGGCAGGTCCAGGAGCGTCAACCTCGAGATCGAAGCCGTGGCGCTCGGAGAAGTGGCGCAGAATTTGAGCAAAGCGGCGCAGGAAGCGGATTACAGGTTCGAAGGCTTCCTGGCGATGAAAAGCAAGCTGTCCCGACAACCGGTGTTGCACGTGAACAGATTCGATTTGAATTGAGGGTAGAGAGCCATGCCACGATTTGGAGGTAGCAAGGGTAAAGGCAAGGACAAGGGCAAGGAACGCAGCAATCGTCCGTTGTTCCGCCGCCGCAAGTTCTGCCGCTTCACTGCTGAAGGCATCAAGGAAGTGGACTACAAGGACGTCGAGATCCTGAAGGATTTTATCAATGAGAACGGCAGGATCATTCCGGCCCGCATCACCGGCACCAAGACGCATTTCCAGCGGCAATTGTCGGTTGCCATCAAGCGCGCACGCTTCCTGGCGCTGATGCCCTATACCGATCTGCACTAACTAAGGGACCGCCATGCAAGTCATCCTGATGGAAAAAGTGCACAACCTCGGCCAGCTTGGCGACATCGTCAAAGTGAAAGATGGCTTCGCGCGTAACTTCCTGATTCCGCAAGGCAAGGCCAAACGCGCCACGGACAGTGCGATCGCCGAGTTCCAGAGCCGCCGCGCCGAACTCGAGTTGCAGCAGGGCAAGTCGCTCGCGGACGCGCAGGTACGTGCCGCCAAGCTCGAAGGGCTCATGATCCAGATCACCCAGAACGCCGGCGTGGACGGGCGCCTGTTCGGCTCGGTGACCAACTACGACATTGCCGAGACGCTCAAAGCACAGGGCCACGAGGTCACCAAGGCGATGGTGCGGATGCCGCAAGGGCCGCTGAAGCAGGTCGGCGACTACCCGATCACGCTCGATCTGCATGCCGATGTCACGGCGACCATCACCGTGTCGGTGCTGGGAGAGACCGTAAGCTGAATCCGCGGGCCTTCGCCGCAAAAAAAGGGCTGTGAAAACAGCCCTTTTTATTTTTCCGCTTGCGCGCCTCATCGCGTTACGAATAATAGTCGGCGACGGTTCCTGTTTGGCGCCACATTTGTTCATCCACTCTAAACATCTCCGGCACGAATGGCGCAGTTCGCAACACACAGAGTAGCGGACACCCAGGTCGAGCTCATCAAGCTGCCGCCCCATTCTGTCGAGGCCGAGCAATCGGTCCTCGGTGGCCTGCTGCTCGACAACACCGCGTGGGACAAGGTCGCTGACATGATCAGCGAGTCCGATTTCTACCGTGCCGACCACCGGCTCATCTATCGCAGCATCTCCAGACTGATCGAACACTCCCGGCCCGCCGACGTCATCACCGTCGCGGAAAGCCTGGAAAGCACCAAGGACCTGGAGACCGTCGGCGGCATCGCTTATGTAGGTGCACTGGCGCAGAACACCCCCACCGCCGCCAACATCCGCCGTTACGCGGAGATCGTCCGGGAACGCGCGGTGATGCGCAAGCTTGCCGAGGTGGGCACCGAAATCGCCGACGCCGCTTACAACCCGATGGGCAAGGAGGCCGGACAGCTTCTCGACGAGGCCGAGTCGAAAGTGTTCGCGATTTCGGAGGAAGGCGCGCGCGGCCGCCAGGGATTCATGGAGATGCCGCCGCTGCTCACGCAAGTGGTCGAGCGCATCGACCTCCTGTACAACCGCGACAATCCCTCGGACGTCACCGGCGTGCCGACAGGCTTCACCGATCTCGACCGAATGACCTCCGGGCTGCAGCCAGGCGATCTGGTGATCATTGCCGGAAGGCCGTCGATGGGCAAGACCTCGCTGGCCTTGAACATTGCCGAGCACGTGGCGCTCGACGCGGGGCTGCCGGTAGGCGTGTTTTCGATGGAAATGTCGGGCACGCAACTGGTGATGCGCATGCTCGGCAGCGTCGGCCGGCTCGACCAGCACAAGGTGCGCACCGGACGGCTGGCGGACGAGGACTGGCGCCGGCTCACCGATGCG